>JBEKPZ010000237.1:0-16058 GCA_049520215.1 Bryobacteraceae bacterium
CGCAGGTTGTTCATGGAGGACGTGGCCTTGCCTTGCGGGCTTTTTGGACCCGTACACTTCTTTGCATTGCGGCGATTTGCCGCGATTTGTTTCTTTGTTGCCATGGAGTTACCTTTTTCGGACAGTCGAAACCAATTGGGGCGGAGGGGGCGAGCTGGCGCTCGCCAACATCGGCAAAAAGCGCCGATGTTACGACGGTGCGAGGGGCGACGCGGCGACACGGGGCGACTTGACGAGGCCGCGTCGGTTCTTCTGAGTTCAGGTTAGCATCGGGGAGGATGGGAACTGGGTGGGCTGCGGCGGGGTGGGGCTTGCAGGTGATTGAAAAGTCAGGGAAAAGAGGGCGTGGGAGATTTTTTGCAGATGTGCGACTGGTTTGGCGGGTGATCGATGTGAGGCTCTGTTTTGCGCATGGGCGCTTTAGGTTCGGGTTGATTGGCTAATTGAGAGACCGGTACGCGGGGAGGTGGGCGATTGGTCAATGCGTCATGTGGGGCTTGCGGCGGCGGGGTTGACTCCAGTCCAATCGTTGGTTTGCGTGTTTCGCGGGTAGTTGTCGTCATTCGGCATGTTACCGTCGCGCTGGCGAGTTCCGCCCATTTCCGTCGACGGTGTTTCAGAGGATGATTCGAGCACCCAAGGAAACTGGGGCATAGGACTCGCGCCGATGGCAGTGAACGCCCGCGTACTCCCACGCCAAGAGGTTCTTTTTGTAAACTCAACGGCGTACGCGCCCATTCGAGATACCGCGCAACCGGCTAGTATTTAGTCGCGCCGCGCCTCTTGACACCGTTCAGTTCGATTCGATACATCCTATGGTAGCTCTTTACGAGTCTGGGACATTGGAGTTGGCGGTGTCTCTGCGTCTGGCGTTGACTGGTAGGTTTTCTTGGCACGTGGGGAATTTCTTCACGTGCCCAAAGGGCCGTTCGCTAACGCGAACTCACGTGAAGCCCCCCCCACGTGCCTAGCTCTATCGGTAAAGAGCTTTTCAAATGGCTGATTCGCTGCTTGCCTTTGCGCAGTCCGTGAAGGTTAGCCGTGTCGCGTTCGGAATACCCCCAGTCTCATTTTCCTCTGCGGGGGACCGCCCCCAGAATCCCAGGAGGCCCAGGAAGTACCGATCGGTCAGGGATTACTTCACGCGCTATGTCAAGGCCCACAAGCCGTCAATCGCGCCGAGGCTGAGGCTTGCCGAGGATATCGGCCGCTGGTTCGACCGCTTGGGTCCGACGGCCGCGCCTGCTGGCTGGCGTAAGGATGGTCACATAGGCGATGCCCCGGCATTAATCGGCGCGAGCGGCAGGATCGTCAGGCCGTACGCCCAATCGAATCCGGCGACCGGCGGAAAGACTTGGGGATGGCAGGCCCGAGTGATCCGGCCGCAGTCGATCGCGGAACATGGCCGGCTCGTTTGGCGGGGGCGGTGTCGGCCCGCTCCGGATCTTACGTGAATTATGGAATCGGATATTCCCGACAGGTAGCCGTATCGTCAGCGAGATCCACTTCCAAGACGGTGTTTGTCAGATTTCGGGTGCCGATGTGTAACAGTGAGGCGCGGAAAAGCTCACGCTGGCGCGAGGGAGTAACGTTCGGAATAATAATGACTAATCCGGAATGTAGTTCTTCTTTAGCGCAGAGGGAGGTGAAATCGTGCGGTTGTTGGTGACGAAGGTGTAATCCTCGTTGCGGATTTTAGTCATCAACTGCCAGTCCTTGTGTCCGCCCAGCCCGAGGAAGTTCACATGGTCACACAAGTGCCCGGCTTCGTGCGCCAGGGTGACGAGCGACGTGTGAAGGCACTCATCGATCAGGAACTTCATCAACTTTCGCTATGGCGCCGTTCGCTATGGCGTCGCGGCGGACGCTTGGCCCACGGCCGGATGACAGGGCGCCCTCTGCGAGGAAATGCCTTGGCATACATCGGCGCCAACTCGACCTTCTCCCGAGTGAGCGCGGGATACCCTTCGAGAATTTCCGCTACGGTCGCTCCTTGCGACAGCATGTCGGCGATCGTGTGGACAGGAATCCGAGTCCCCTTGTACACCGGTGCGCCGCGCATGATTTCCCGATCGGATTCCACCATGCGTGTAGCCTCGGCCAAGCGGCGAAATCCAGCCTCCACCTCTTTGCGCGCCGATTTGCACTGGATGAGGATAACACTTCCCTCGGAGATGAACATTGCGTCGATTCCCGGGTCGTGTTCGACTGCTCGCGCTACTTGGCGCCGTGCGGGCAACGGTAGCGATCTCAATCCGGTGGCCTCCATCCGCAGATAGACGGCCTGAGATCTGGAAAGCAGCCGCTGGACGGAATGTCCTTCGCGGACTCGTTTGGGGCGGATCAATTTGTGTTCAATCGCCTTGTGCACGGCCGGAAGCGGAAGGCCCGTGACGGCCGAAACTTGGGAAGGCGTATAGGCTTCGTTTTGTAGTGCAGCCATCTCTAATCATTATTCTACCCCAAAGCGGGAAGGCTTTTGGTGAACACGGTTCGATTCTGTGAAGACATAGCCAAAAGCGACATGCGCGGCTCGGCGCGAGCGTATGTCACCGGGTCCGGTCTACCTACCCGCCACGGCGCGGACGCGCCAAGGCGCGGCGATTCCGGCGCCTATGCTACCGCTTTCCTGTCGTGGCCGCCCGGACAAATTCTTCGGAGGGCCCAGCTTGTGTTGCTAGTTACTCATTAGCGACGGTCCCTATTCCGCAGTGGGTCAATTTGCCTGCGCGGCAGGAATCGCTGGGAATGCTGCAGGCCGCCTGAAAGGCGTCCCCAGAAGGGCCCCGGGCATGATTGCCCGCCGCAGCATAGCAGCAACCAAAGAGGCGGCCTGAGAGGCCGCCGCAGGCCGAGGGCCTGCCCCACGAAACCCGCCGGGCGTCACCACATGGCGATCAAGGAAGCTGAAACCGCTTTGAGCACCGCGGCCGACGCAGGCAGCTTCTTGACAAACGGCGCCAGCCCCACGGACAGACTGAAGACTGTGCCCTTGCCGGCGGCCCCGCCTTGGTAGGTGGTCCCGTACAGATTCCCGTCGGTTGCTTGGAAGAGCCCCGCGTAAGGGTATTGCCCGTCCGCGCACCCGGCTTGGGCGCAGAAGCTATACAACGTTGTCAGCGTGCCCCCCGGAGTGATCCGGTAGACCGTGCCGCCATTGTTAGCTCCGCCTAAATGCGTCGTCCCGTAATAGTTCCCGTCGGTGGCCTGGATCAGTGGCGACTCGGGATTGGCGCCGTCGGTGCACCCGCTCACGGCACAGAAGCTATAGAGCGCCGTTATGCTCCCGCTCGTGGTGATCTTGAAGATCGCGCCATAGTTGCCGTTAGCCCCGCGTTGATTGGTGGTCCCGTACAAGTTCCCGTCGCTCCCCTGCATCAGTACCGCTCGGGGCCAGGACCCGTACGCGTAGCTGCTGCTGTTGTCGAAGCTGTACAGTGTGGTCAGCGTGCCGCCCGGCGTGAGTTGGAAGACCGTGCCGTTGTCCCCCAGTCCCGCGGGCCAGCCGCCTTTTGTCCCGCCCGTAAAGGTGGTCCCGTAAAAGTTCCCATCGCTAGCCTGGATGACCCCGGCCAACGGGGCGGAGCCGTCCGTGCAGGTGCCGAACCCGTGGCAGAATTGGTACAACGTAGCCAGGGTGCCGCTGGACGTGATCTTGAACACGGTGCCTTCCGGCGATTCGCCGTTGGTGTGCCCGCCTACGAATGTGGTACCGTAAAACAGTCCATTGGTGGCCTGGAAGAGCCCCCCGTAAGGGTACCCGCCATCCGCGCACCCGCTTTGGGAGCAGAAGCTGTACACCGTCGTGAGCACGCCAGCCGGCGTGATGCTGAAGACCGTCCCATAACTGGTGGTCCCGCCCCCCTGGGTAGTTCCGAAGAAGCTCCCGTTGGTCGCCAGCGTCAGCCCCGCATAAGGAAACTGGCCATCCGCACACCCGCTGACGGCGCAGAAGTTGTATAGCGTTGTCAGGCTGCCGCTGGTACCGATCTTGAAAACTGTGCCGCCGCCGTAAGTTCCGCCCTGGTAGGTGGTCCCGTAGAGATTTCCATCGAGGCCCTGGACCAGCCCCGCGTAGAGGTTCTCGCCGTCCGGGCAATTCCCGCCGCTCACGGTGCAGAAGCTGTACAGTGTGGTGAGCACCTGCGCAGGCAAGGCATTCGCCGCAGCCAAACCCAGAGCTAAGAGAGCATACACCATCCTGCCCCGCAACCGATTTGCTTGCATCGTAGGCCCTCCCGATTTCGCCGGCATCACTTCACCACCGTGAAGGAAACATTACTCGACAACTTGCCGCCCGGAGTGACCACCTGGAGCGGCCCTGTGGTGGCCCCGGCTGGCACAGTGGTGGTGATTTCGGAACTCGAAACTACGTTGAACGCAGCCGCTTTCCCATTGAAACTCACGCTGGTCGCGCCGGTGAGATTGGTGCCCAGGATCTGCACGGCGGCTCCCGCGGCGGCAAAACCGGGCACCGTCGTCACGAACGGGGCGAGACCCGTTGAAAGGCTGAAGGCCGTCCCGGCATTGGTAAGATTTCCGCCCTTGGAGACTGTTCCGTAAAAGTTCCCATTGGTGTGCTGGAACAGTCCCGTATTCGTAGGCAACCAGCCGTCGGCGCAGGGTTCGCCGCCGCTGCAGAACGTATGCAACACGGTAAGCGATCCACTCGGAGTGATCTCGAAGATGGTGCCGGTGTCCGGAGCGTCGCCCTCCACGGTAATCCCATAGAAATTCCCATCGGTGGCTTGGATCAGGTCCCAGGGATCCGAGCCGTCGGCGCAGCCTGGCTGGGAGCAGAAGCTGTAAACGGTGGTCAACTGGCCGGCGGGAGACATCTTGAAAAAGGTGCCGCGATTCATGGCTCCGCCCTGCTCGGCGGTCCCATAGAAGTTGCCGTCGGCGCCCAGCACCAGGAAGTTGGGGACAGCACCGTCGGCACACCCGCTCTGGGAGCAGAAGTTATACAGAGTTGTCAGGCCTCCCTGCGCCGTAAGCCTGAAAACAGTGCCTTTGCCGTTGGCCCCTCCCGACTGGGTTGTTCCGTAAAGTATCCCGCCGGGTTGCAGGATCAAGCCCCCATTAGGAACCCGGCCGTCCGCGCACCCACTGAGGGCGCAGAAATTATGGAGCACCTGCAGTGCGCCGGTTGGGGAGAGCCGGAAGACCGTGCCAGCGGAGCTATGCGACCCGCCGGCCGAAGCTGTTCCATAGATGTTCCCCTGGCCATCCGTGATGAGGTAGCCCCAAGGATATTCGCCGTCCGGGCATCCGGTCTGGAGGCAGAAACTGTGCAACGAGGTCAATTGGCCGCCGGGAGTGATCTTGAACAGGGTGCCGAAGCCAGTGGTCCCGCCCCACCAGGTGGCCCCATAGATGTTTCCGTCAATGCCCACGACAAAGGTTCCGTATGGATATGCGCCGTCCGCGCATCCCGTCTGGGAGCAGAAGTTGTAGAGCGTGGTCATTTGGCCGCCCGGAGTCAGCTTGTAGATGGTGCCATTCCGATAGAGCCCACCCGCACAGTTGCCTCCGTATATGTTCCCGTCAGGTCCCTGCATCAAGGACGGATACGGATGCCTGCCGTCCATGCATCCGACTTGGGAACAGAAGTCATAGAGGACCGTGAAAGTCTGCGCCGGCAGGGCGATCGCTGTTGCTCCGCACAACGCAAGAACAGCGCAGGCCCGCTTGCCTAGTATCGAAATGTCTCGTCGCATTCCCCCCCCGTTCAATCTGGTCTCTGCGCGGCTGCCGTTCTTGACGAAGCGACGCTAGTGCTTTTCAGGCTAACATAAAAGCGGGTATTTTGCGTATCAAAAAATACATAAACCAGATCAGACTTACCCTGAGAGTACTGCGACCGGCGGGGCGGCGTGCTTTTTTCCTTCCCCAGAAACCCGTCTCATTCGAAAGAAACCTGCCTTAGACGTCATGCACAATCAGCAGTTTAGCGGAAGCCGAAACCCTCCCCAGTACTGTTCGAAACCGGGCTGGTCCCAGATTCTCCATTTCGTGAGGCGCACTTCGAGTGAGGTTTTGGAATTGGAATGGGTAGTGGGTCAGTTTGCAACAGCCGGCTCTGGCCGCCTCAAAAGGCGTCCCCAGAGGGGACCCCAGGCCAAGATTGGCCGCCCTCCAAGGCGATGCTATGCAAAATTTTACTTCGGCGGCATCGGCGGGTCTGGAGACCCGCCGCAGGCGTGGACGCCCGCCCCACATCAAAAAGTCACAAGCCGGCTTGCAGGGCGGCGATGCGCGCAATGGCGGCCCAATCCAGATCGCCTTCGCCGCGGGCCATGGCAGCCAGGAAGCGGTCGCGCAGCACGCCGGCGAGCGGCATGGGCACGGCGGCCGATTCGGCGGCTTCCTGCACCAGGCGCAGGTCCTTGAAGCCTAGCCGCAGCTTGAACCCCGCCGGCTCGAATTGCTCCTTGGCGACCGCGCTGCCGTAACCGGCGTAGAGCGGCGAATTGAACAGCGCGTTGTTGACGATCTCCAGGAATTGCCCGGCATCCACTCCGGACTTGCGCACCAGCGCGAAGGCTTCGCCCATCGATTCGAGGGCGGCGGCGATCAGAAAATTGCCCGAGAGTTTGACCGCATTGGCCGACCAAGGATCGGCGCCGACCACCGAAGTGCCGCGCCCCAACGCGTCGAACACAGGCTGGCAGCGCGCGATCGATTCCGGCGGACCGGCGGCTACAATCCAGAGCTTGGCGGCGGCGGCCGCTACGGGCCGTCCGAAGACTGGCGCCGCGATATAAACCTGCCCGTGCGCGGCGTGCCGTTCGGCCAGGCGTTTGGAGCACGCTACGCCGATGGTGCTCATGCCGATGTGGACCGCGCCGCGAGCGAGGGTCTCGAGGAAACCCTCGACCGCCTGCTCCACGGCCTGGTCTTCGGCCAGCATGGTGACGATGGCGTCCACGCCGCGCGCGGCATCCGCCGGGGAGTCCGCCAGCGCCGCGCCATCCTCCCGCAGCGGCTCGGCGCGCGCGCGCGTGCGATTGTAGACAGTGACTTGATGGCCGGCACGCAGCAGGTTGCGCGCCATGGCCGAACCCATATTTCCAGCGCCGATGAATGCGAGTTTCATGGTAATGTCATTCTAACCTATGGATAAGCCCGGAATCGTTATCGATATCCCCGGCTTTGGCAAGCGCCACATCCGTATCGCCGTGAGCGACTATACGGGAACGCATTCTTTCGGTGGGGCGATCGAGCCGGATGTCAAGACGAAGTTACGAGAGTTAGCGGCTCTGGTGGACCTTCATATTGTGACTGCCGACTCATTCGGCACGGCCGAGAATGAACTGGCGGGAATCGCGATACCGTACAAACTGCGGAGCGGCCGGCATGATATGGAGAAGGCCGAGTACGTGAGTCAGTTCGACTTGCGAGACGTGGCCGCGTTTGGCAACGGCAACAACGACCGGCTGATGCTGAAGGCGGTGAAAGAGGGCGGGGGACTGGCGATCGCCGTCGATAACGGCGAAGGGTGCGCGATGGACGCGATGCGGAATGCGGATCTGTTTGTGGTGGGCGCGGCACATGCCATCGATCTGCTGCTCGACCCGCTGCGCCTGAAGGCCACGCTGCGCTTCTGACCAAAGACCGCTTCGTTGAAGAAGGGGACCCTGCCGGCCTGCGGCCGGTGGACCGGCGAGGGCGCCGGTCCGCGGGCGGGGGCGCCCGCCCCACTGCTCCACGTGTCTTGATCTCTCTTACGGTCGCGGCTCGGCCTATGGCGGGGCCAGCGCGGTATACTGCGGACTCGGAGAAATCAACGATGCGTGGATGTATCGCCTTGTTCGCAATCGTCGCGGCAGCTCTGGCACAGGAAGCTCGCGTGGCTTCAAGCGTTCAGGAGGGGACGGCGGTTGCGGCTGGCGTTCCTCTTCGTGTGGCACTGGAAAGCCGCGTCGCAATTCAGCGCGCAGGCCAACTCATACACGGGCGCCTGGTGGATCCGATCTACGTCTACGATCGGGTGGCCCTTCCGGCCGGAAGCTTGGTCGAAGGCCATATCGGCGAGGTCGGCGGAGTTCCGGTCCTGCGGCGCCTCACCGCGCTCCTGTATGGCAACTTAACACCGCCGCGGGAAGTTCGTGCGCAGTTTGACGCCTTGGTGTTGAGCGACGGCTCGCGGCTGTCTCTGCGCACTTCTCTTTCGCGCGGAACGGCGCACACTATGCGTATTGCGAAGCCGCGGAAGAAACAGGACCAGCGCAATCCCGCTCTCGAAGCCGCGCGAGACAGATTCGAAACGGAACGGGCGGCGATGCTTGCCTTCAAGGAGCCGGGCAAGCTGAGCCGGCTGAAATCCAGGCTGTTCGAAATGCTTCCGTATCACCGGCAAGCGTGGCCGGCGGGAACGCTTTTCAATGGCGTACTGCAGGAGCCTCTGGCCGGGCTAAAGCCAAGTCATGTCGAAGCGCTAAGCGATTACGCTGCCCAACCCGGCGATCGGGAAGTTAGCGCCCGGCTGCTCACGCCGATCAGTTCCGCGACGGCCCGCAGAGGAGCGCCAGTGGAAGCGGTGGTGACCCGGCCGGTGTTCTCGCCCGATCATACTTTGCTGGTTCCGGAAGGCAGCCGTCTTCTCGGGGATATCGTAGAAGCGCAGCGTGCGCGTTTCCTTCACCGCAATGGGAAGGTTCTTTTCGCGTTCCGCCAGATCAAGTTGGCGGAGCGCGCCGCGCAAGGCATCCAAGGCTACGTAAATGGTGTAGAGGCGGACTTCAATGCGCACCTGGCGCTCGATGCGGAAGGGGCCACGCACATCAGCCGTTCCAAGACCCGGTTCATTTTTCCAGCCATCGCGGCGGCTGTGGCCGGACTGTCGTTTCATCAGGATTACAACGCTCAGGGTGTTCCCGATTGGGACATCGGAGGCCGCGCCGAATCCGGGGCCGTGGGACTTGGATTGATTGGCACCCTGCTGGCGCAGGTGGGCCCGCGTGCCTTGGCGTCGGGCATCGCCATCACCGGCGCTGCGTTCAGCATCTACTCGACCTTCATCGCGCGAGGAGAGGATGTGGTTCTCCCGGTGAACACACCGGTCAAAGTCAGCCTGGCGGAGCGCGGCGGTGAAGCCGGCAGTAGGCCGCCCGAGAAGCATGGTCCACACTATTGAGATTCGCCTCTGAGGACGGCTTTCAGCCGGCCCGAGCCGCCTATAAAGGCGGCTGCGGCCAAGATTGGCCGCCCCACGATTGCCTGCCCTCCTAGTAAGTTGGGCTTAGCAGGCGGTCGCACGGGCGGCAAACCGAATGCGTAGAGGTAGCCATCATAAGACGTCACGTAGACAATCCCGTTGGCCACGGCTGGTGAAGGGTAGACAGCGTTGCCCGTTGGTACGCTCCAGAGCGGCCGGCCGGTGGCGGCCTCGAAGGCGTAGAGGTTGTGATCATCAGACCCCACGTAAACCACGCCATTTGCTACCGCCGGAGAAGATTCGACAAAGGACCCTGTGGCTGCCTTCCAGAGCTGCCGTCCGGTCGCGGCGTCGAAGGCGTAGAGGCTGTTATCGCCCGAGCCCACGTACACCACTCCGTCAGCCACCGCTGGCGAGGAGAAGATGGCGCCACCAGTGGGCGCGCTCCAGATTTGCAGTCCGGTTGCAGCACTGAGGGCGTAGAGGTTATTGTCCTGCGACCCTAAGTAGACCACCCCGTTCTCCACAGCGGGAGAAGAGCCGCTGGAGGCGCCGGCTGCCGCGCTCCAGACCTCCTGTCCCGTGGCGGCATTAAAAGCGTAGAGCTTGTCAGCCGCCACGTAGACCAATCCCTTCGCCAACGCCGGAGAAGAGTTGATCTGGTAGTCTGTGCCTGCGTCTGGGCTAGCGCTCCAGATCTGCTGTCCGGTGGCGGCATTGAAGGCGTAGAAGTTGCCATCCGCCGACCCCACGTAGACCGCACCGTTGGCCACCGTCGGCGAAGAGAAGACGTCGAGTCCCGTGAGTGCGCTCCAGATCTGCCGCCCGGTGGCGGCATCGAAGGCGTAGACCTTGTAATCGAAGGACCCCACGTACACCACGCCATTCGCCACAGCCGGCGACGATCCGACGATCCCGCCAGTGGCCGCCGTCCAGACCAAATGTCCGGTGGCGGCATTGAAGGCGTAGAGTTTGGAATCGTCGGACCCCACATAGACCAGGCCGCTCGCCACGGCCGGTGAAGATTGGCCGGCATCGATGGCCGCACTCCAGAGAAGCTGCAAGCCTGCCACATTCGAGACGTTAAGTACGTTCTCTGTAGAGTTATAGCCGTCGTGCTGCCGCCCGCCGCGAAACTGCGGCCAGTTGGTCTGCACGATGAAACTTACCTGCGCGGCGAGCCCGCTGTGCCGCCCGACGCCTGTGATCCAGTGCCCGCCGGGGACGGACGATGCGGGGACGGTCAGGTGGATGCCGGTAAACGCACCGCCGGGGCCTGTGGCTGCCAGAGCCAGGGCGGTCGTGTCGAAGTAGATGTCCACGGCCTCATCCGCGGCGAAGCCGGTGCCGCTCACGGCGACTTTATCCGCAGGTGGCCCGCTCTTCGGGCTAACGGTGACCGCCGGCTGAGCGAGCGCCGCGGAAGAAAGCAGGGTCACGAATGCCAGAGACGTGGCGGCAAATCGAAACAAGTGTGCCAGTCCCCGTTTGTTGCGGGCAGAGCATGTGCAGACATGCGGACGCATCGCAATATCCTCTTCCATACGGATTCCCCTCCGCTGCCGATTATTCTTTATTGTACTATTGAGGCTCGCGTAATACAGTGAGTTCCCAGACCCGCGCTGCGCGAGCTTCGCTCGCGAAAGGCCGATTGGCAATCGGCCTTGCAGGTTACCAACCTGCCCCACAAAGTGGTCAACCCGGTTGCGGCCCTGTTTTGCGGCCCTTGAGGAAGTCCAGTTCGGTCTGCTTGGGAATGCCGGGCTCGAAGCACCGGCGGCAGCGGGCTTCGTACATGTCGGCGGCGCCCACCACGATCAGGTCTTCGGCGCCGCGCAGCCGCTGCGTATGCTTGCCCGGATTGCCGCAGCGTACGCAGATGGCCAGCGTCTTGGTAATGGATTCGGCCAGCGCCAGCAGGTCCGGGATGGGCACGAAGGGGCGGCCCAGGTAATCCGTATCCAACCCCGCTATGATCACCTGCTTGCCGCTATCGGCCAGGCGTTGCGCGACATCCACGAGGCTCTCGCCCATGAAGTTGGCCTCGTCCACCCCGATCACTTCCGAGCGCCAATCCACGCGGTCCAAAATCTCGCTGCCGGCGTTGACAATTTCGGACTTCATGCGCAGATCGCCATGCGACACGATCTCATCGACGGCGTAGCGCGTGTCGATGACGGGTTTGAACACCTGCACTCTTTTGCGCGCGATCATGGCGCGGCGCAGGCGCCGGATCAACTCTTCGCTCTTCCCCGAAAACATGGGGCCGCAGATCACCTCAATCCATCCGATATTGCCGCTGACGAATTCCATGAGCTTGCTTTAGCATGGCACAGCCCGCGCCGGCGATGCGCGGTGGGAGCGCGGATGTACAATGCAGTCTTATGAGAAGGATTCGTTGCGGCGCGGATGTACAATGCAGTCTTATGAGAAGGATTCGTTGCGCTCTCATGCTGGTCTCGATCGCCGGCCTCGCCGCCGAGAAGAAGCCGGTCACCATCCAGAACATGCCCGCGCCGGTGCACATGCCGGCCATCGCCTGGGCGCCGGACGGCAAGCGCTTCGCCTGGATCGAAGAGAAGGCCATCTCGCAGTACGATGTCGCTTCGAAGAAGAAGAAGCAACTGCTGGCGCTCGGCCCGCTGTCGGAAAAGGCGGTGAAGCCTCCGAAGCAGGAGAGCGTCGACTGGCAGAACCGGCGGGTTTCCGAGCAGAGCTTCCAATGGTCCTCCGGCGGGGAGGAGATGCTGATCAGCCTCGATGGCGACCTGTTTCTGCTGCATACCGACACGCTCAAATGGGAGCAGCTCACCGCCACGCCGGAAGTGGAGCGCGATCCCAAGCTCTCGCCCGACGGGCGCTTCGTTTCTTTCCGCCGCGAACACGATCTGTACAGCCTGGAGGTGGCGTCCAAGAAAGTCACGCGGCTCACCACGGATGGCTCCGCCACGCTATGGAACGGCGAGTTGGACTGGGTGTATCCGGAAGAGCTGAACCTGGCGACGGCGCACTGGTGGTCGCCCGACAGCGGCCAGATCGCGTATTTGCAGTTTGACGTCGGCCACGAATCGATCTTCCCGCAAGTGGATTTGCTCTCATGGCGCGCCCTCGCCGAGCCGGAGCGCTTTCC
Organism: Bryobacteraceae bacterium; assembly: GCA_049520215.1. Lineage (GTDB taxonomy): Bacteria > Acidobacteriota > Terriglobia > Bryobacterales > Bryobacteraceae > Bog-159. The sequence continues at coordinate 12,291 of JBEKPZ010000237.1, forward strand.
GCAGCCGGGCACGGCCAATGCGGATGTCCGGCTGGGAGTGGTGGCGGTGGAGGGCGGCCCCACGCGCTGGATGGATATCGGCGAAACGCGCGACCACCTGCTGGCGCGAGTCAATTGGGCGCCCGACAGCCGCGCGCTGGCCTACCAGCGGCTGAATCGCATCCAGAACCGTCTGGATCTGGGCCTGGCGGATGTGCGCACGGGCGTCGCGCGCGTGCTGCTGACCGAGAGCGATTCCTATTGGGTAAACGTGAACGACGACTTCCGCTTCCTCAATAAGGGAAAGCAGTTTCTGTGGGGCAGCGAGCGGGACGGCTACCATCACCTTTACCTTTGCGCGCTGGACGACAAGCGCCCGTCGCAGATCACCAAGGGCGATTGGGAAGTGACCCAGGTGGCGGGAGTGAACGAAGAGACGCATGAGGTCTTCTTCGTTTCCACCGAACAGAGTCCGCTGGAGAGGCAGCTTTACCGCGTGCGCCTGGATGGCAAACAGAAACCGCAGCGGCTGAGCGGCGGCGCGGGCACGCATAGCATCTCGATGAGTCCGGCGACGCAGTATTACATGGATACGGCATCTACCCTGGCCACGCCGCCGCGGCGCACGCTACACGAGAGCGACGGTTCGCAGATCGCGGTGTACCAGGAGGCCACGCCGCCGGATGTCGAGGTCCTGCCCACCGAAATCGTCAAGATCAAGGCCACCGACGGCGTGCTGCTTTACGCGCGGATGATCAAGCCGGCGGGCTACTCGCCAGACAAGAAGTACCCGGTGATTGTCATGGTTTACGGCGGGCCGGGGGTGCAGACGGTACACGACGCGTGGAGCGGCGCCGGTTTCGATCAGGTGCTGGCGCAGAGGGGATACCTCATCTGGCAGCTTGACAATCGCGGATCGTCCGGCCGCGGACACACTTGGGAATCGGCGATCTATCACGAAACGGGCGCGCACGAACTGAACGACCAGCTCGATGGAATCCGTTACCTGGGGACGCTGGGCTTCGCGGACATGACGCGCGTGGGCATCAGCGGTTGGAGCTATGGCGGGTACATGACGCTGTATGCCCTGGCCAATGCGCCGGGCACCTTTAAGGCGGGTATCGCCGGCGCGCCGGTGACCGATTGGCGCAACTACGATTCGATCTACACGGAGCGGTATATGGGACTGCCGGAGGAAAACCCGGAGGGGTACAAGCGCAGCTCGCCGCTGACCAATGCGGGCGAGATCAAGGCGCGGCTGCTGATCCTGCATAACATCGAAGACGACAACGTGCATTTCCAGAACAGCGTGCAGATGGCGAATGCGTTGGAGCGGGAGGGCAAGCAGTTCCAGATGATCGTGTATCCGCAGAAATCGCACGGAGTGGGCGGTCCGCTGCGGAAGCAGATGGAGCAGGCGATGCTGGAGTTTTTCGAGAAGGCGCTGTAGGGGTACGAGCAGGACAGTTTCCGCCATGGCGACTACACGCCCGAGTGATCGGAACGGGCCTGGATTGCCAGGCGTCCCCTTTTCGGTCTGACCTTCCGCGGACTATCCGATGAGGTCATCCCGCGTGGCTGGTCAGTAAGCTTCACCCCGGTTGTCAATGCCGAGGACGCGGATCAAATCAGGTGGTTCGAGGCAGAAAAAGACACGCCACTTGCCGACCCGCAGACGCAGTTCACCGGGACGGTCTTTGAGGGACTTCGCGTCGCCGTGGCCTGTCGCGGCGAAACGTACGAGGGCTGCATCGATCCGCGGCGGGCGAGAAAAACTACGCGGCGGATCACAGCCCGAGCCGGCGTCGGACTTCGTCCAAGGGGACGTCGTCGCCGGGTTCGGCACGGGCCAGATCCAGCTTGGCCGCAGTCTCGGCATCGAGGACTTCCTGCTCACCCAGTTCCGCTAGAAAAAAGGAGATGGCCACCTGCACCTCACTGTCCGGAAGGGCATCCACGAGCGACTGAAGGCGGCTGCGGTCGGAGGACATGCCTCAATTATAAACTTCAAGGGTGGCCAGCCATTCCGGGCCGAAGATCAAGCGCTCCAGCCGGAGCCCGGATCCGTGCCGGCAATCTTGGAGGAACCCCGCAAGCGCTGTGGGTTGGGACGTGACCGGCGTTTCTCAGGAGGCTGATCCGGATTAGTGGACGGAAGGGCTGTTAGCGACAACTATCGCCCGGCCTCGGGGGGATGTACTACTACAAGAGGACTTTCGGGATCATGTTGGAAGGATTCATTCGCGTTGTTAGGAGGCTCTGGTAAAATCGCGGCGTCTGGCTCAGCCGACCATTGGGGTTGCCTCACTGACCGCAAAACCCAACTCCACCAAGTCCCTGCTTTCAGCGGGAATGAGCATTCGAGACCCCGGCTGAAGCTGATATCCGTATTCATTCAGAATACTTGCGTACGGACGAGGAAGGGCAGACGACATGCGGTAGAGCTGCCTAAAGTGATACTCCCCTCCAATCTCCGACTCGCTCATAAATCCGCGCCAATTCTGGAAATCGATGGAATTCCTGGCGAGGCCCGTGCCCACAAAAATGTTCTCAACGAGCACGTTCCCGTCGCGGTTTCGCATTTTCATGATGTCGATGGCGATATCCGCAGGATCGGCACCCGTGGATTCTCCGTCGGTTAAATGACATACAAGCGGCGCAGGCGCGTTTTCCAGAAGCGGAAGTTGCGCACTCAATAGAGATTTTGCCCACTCAAAGGCCGCGGCTGTATTCGTTGTCCCTCCCGCCGAGAATTGGGGCGTGCCCTTCCGCGCAACTACATCGATCGGCTGCACTCCGTCTAGGAGATCATAGATTGCGTCCCCATAGCACGCCATTGCAAGCCGATACCGTGGCTGGATTGTCTCGCCACGCGTCGATCTGGCCACCATTCTTGTCAGCATTTTCTTGATTGTCTCGTTGACTATCTGTATCTTTGGAACGCCGTCCACTCGACCTTCCATGGACGAGCTAATATCGACCAGGTACACGATGAGCGCGGGAGTGCGCGTGGTTGCCATAGTTATGTAGGAGGGCTCTCCTGGCAGGGGTGATCCGAGCTGTAGTTGTTTGGCCCGTTCGCTTAAACCTCTCAAGAGCTGATCGTACCCACGGTCCTCGAAGTAGTTCACCCATTGGACGTGTCCTAGACGCTCAGGAACGTTGCATTGCTCAAGCTTCAATGGAAGAAGGAAAATTGTGCCAGGCGGCTTTTCGTCGGCGGCATCGAGAGCTAATCTAATCTCTTTCTGGACATAGCCCTCCTTAGTAGTCGATTTTTCGGAGAGGCACACGATCACGACATCACTTGCTCTGACGGCTTTCGGAATTTCTTCTCCCCATTTCTGTCCTGGGATCAGGTCTTCTTCGTCAAGCCATGGTCGAACGTTGTCTCCATTGAGGCGTTGATACAGCTGACGAACGGCCGGCTTGTCACTTGAAGCGTGGCACAGGAATACGCGCAACTTGCGTGCCGAGGCTTCAGAATGGTCTCCCATGCTACTCGACGTATTATAGCCCAGACTCCGCTCGCAACCCTACCGGAGAAAGGGATGCGATCCTTTCCCTGGAAACGTTCTGGGAGGTAACTCCCGCCAGGCCGCAGCAAGATTCTTGGCGAAAAATCCCCATACCACCAGCGATGGGCCGGCGCTGGGCGTTAACGGTGCTGATTCGCCGAGCTTTACGCACCATTTCCAGGGATAGATCCTGGTAAGCCGGTTCACGTCGGGTTCAAGTTGAAGTCCAACGCCCACCCCTAACATGTGACGCCGCGGGAAATAGTCCGCC
>JBEKPZ010000238.1:0-21733 GCA_049520215.1 Bryobacteraceae bacterium
CGATAAGAACTGGAGCATCATCCTCCCATTTGCAAATACATATAAAAACGCATTTGAGAGCATGTGCCAGATCAACTCGCACGCGCATCATGGTAAAGGGGATAGGCTCATCATGCAGACATGGCGGCAACCCCCAAAAACCCCAGACTGAAATCGGAGAATTGCGCGCGCAGGCAAGGCCTTACGGCGGAAGCGCGGCGACCAAGCAGACCAAAGAGGCTGCTGACCAGTTGATCGAACACTGCGTGACCTTTCTCAACGCGATGGACTGCTTATGGCAGCTCACGCATTCGATCTGATGACGCTGCTGGACGCTCCCGGCGTCGGCCCCGGCCGGGTTCGGAAGCTGTTGAAGCACTGGCGTAACACGCCTGAGGTCCCGGTTATAGAAGATCGCCTCATTAAAGGCGTCCTTACCCCGGCCCAAATCGCGGCTCTTCCCGAATGTCGGGATCGGTTTAAACGCCATTGGGACGAGTTGCTTAAGCAAAACGTGAGCATGCTCTCGATTCGGATTACCCGGAAGGCCTCCGCAACCCACTCGGGGAATCGGCACCGGTGCTCCTGCTGTGCCTAGGCAACATCGAATTGCTAAGCCGGGTGTCCGTCGGTTTCTGTGGTTCGCGGGAAGCGAGCGAGAAAGGAATGGCAACCGCGCGCGACTCCGCTACGTTGCTCGCCAACGAAAAAATCAACATCGTTTCCGGACTTGCGGCTGGCGTTGACATGAACGCCCATCGAACTGCTTTGGCCGCAGGAGGAACGACCACAGTCGTATTGGCGGAGGGTATTCTGCGGTTCCGTGTAAAGAAGGCCATTCGCGATCTCTGGGACGACAGCCGTACCCTTGTCGTGAGCGAGTTTGGACCCAACCTCCCATGGAGCGTTTCGCACGCAATGCAGAGAAACAAGACCATCCCGCGCTTGCCATCGCGAGTGTTCACGAAATAAGGAAACAAGGCGATTATTTAGGCCAGTCGCTACGTGCCTGGCTGTCACAAAAGCGACAAAATGATTTCCTATCATTTTTCACGGTATCGCGATAAAGAAGCCGGCACCGTGAAAGTCGGCTCCCAAATCTGACGCCGTCCTATCTGTTACCTCAACCACAAACCCTACGCTTTTCAGAAACACATCAGGCACGCGCATATCCCACGGCTCCCTTGGTATCCGAACACGCCCGATCGTAGGCGGCGTGTCGGCCCACGAACCCGTCAGCTTAACGCCTGTGTTTGATGAGTCAACAATATTTATACACAATTCTGTGCAACTCTGCGCATGATTGGGCACTCTGGAAGGAAGGCGCGGCCTGTTCCGCACGACTCCCTCGATGGTTTTTCGCGGCTGCAAGCGCAACCCGCCTCTGGGCGGCGCATGACCCGGTGTTATGATGAGACTTAGTTCGATTCCGAGGTAAATCCCATTGGCTCTAGTAGAAGGTTGCAATCACACGCTGGAGATTACCGTGCCTGTCGAGGAAGTCGAGGCTGAAACCGGCAGGGCGGTGGCCCACGTCCAGCAGCGCGCGAAGTTGCCGGGTTTCCGGCCGGGCAAGGCACCGGCTTCGATCATCCGCCAGCACTTTGCCGGCGACATCCGCAAGCAGGTGCTGGAGAGCCTCATCCCCAAGTACTTGCACAACCGGTTCGAGGCCGAAGACCTGAAAGTGGTTGGTCAGCCCGATATTACCGAGGTGCACCTGGAGGCCGGCCAGCCGTTGCGCTTCAAGGCTGAATTCGAAGTGGTCCCGCAAGTCGAGCTACAGGATTATAAGGGCCTGACGGTGAAGTATCACGATCCGGAAGTCACCGACGCGGACGTGGACCAGCGCATCGAAGAACTGCGGCATTCCAAGGCCGACTTCGTGAACGAAGATCCGCGGCCGCTGCGGGACGGCGATTTCGCGGTGCTGTCGCTCGAAAGCCTGAGCGCCGTGGACGGTCCGCCCGTTAAGCAGGATGAGACCACGCTGGAAGTCGGAGGCGGCGATACGCTGGAAGATTTCAGCGCGAACCTGCGCGGCATGAGTCCCGGCGAGGAGAAGGAGTTCGAGGTGCACTATCCGGACGATCACGGCCAGCCCAAACTGGCCGGGAAGACCGTGGGTTTCCGGGTGCAGGTGAAGGGCGTCCGGCGCAAGGAACTGCCCGAGATCAACGACGAATTCGCGCAAGACCTGGGCGATTACCGCACGGTGGATGAGTTGCGCGAAGCCGTGCGCAAATCGCTGTTTGCGCAGCGCCAGTTCGAGGCGCAGCAGGAAGCCAAGAACCAACTGGTGGACAAGCTCGTGGACATGCACGATTTTCCGGTGCCGGAGACCTTCGTCGACCAGCAGATCAAGAACCGCACCGAGCAGGTAGTGCGCGCCATGGCCGAACAGGGCCGGGACGTCGCGTCTCTCAAGCTGGACTGGAAAAAGGTGAAGGAAAGCCAGCAGGACAAGGCGCTGCGCGAAGTGAAGGCCTCCATGCTGTTGTCGCGGATTTCCGAACGGGAGGCCATCGCCGCCACGCGCGACGAGGTGGACAAGGAAGTGGAGCGCATCGCCCGGCAGCAGCGGGAACCCTTCGCCGCGGTGCGCCTGCGTTTTGAGAAAGACGGGACGCTGGGCCGCATCGCCTCGCATATCCAGACGGAGAAGACGCTCAGTTTCCTGTTCGAGCATGCGGGCAAGACGGAGGAGTAAAAGTCTCTGGAAGGAGGGGAGAATCCGATGAAATGGCTATTGTGTTTGATGGCGATATTCGCTTTCACCGCTTCCGCGGCCGATATCAGCGGCAATTGGAAGGGAAGCGCCGAAACGCCCAACGGCACCGTTGAGAGAACTTTCGTTTTCAAAGTGGACGGTCACAAGCTCACCGGCGAAACCACCAGCAACATGTTCGGCAAGTCGGTGATTGAGGACGGGAAGATCGATGGCGATAACGCTTCTTTCACCATCAAGGTAAATGTGCAAGGGACCGAAGGAAAGGCCAACTACAAGGGTAAAGTGGATGGCGACCAGATCAAGTTCACGGTGGATTTGCCCGCCTTCGGGTCGACAATTGAATACACGGTCAAGCGAGTTTCGTAAGGTGCCGCTGGCGCCAAACAACCGCTCCCTGACGGTCGCGGCTCTGAACGTTCTGAGCCGCGTTAGCGAGCTTTCGGAGCCGCGCGCGTCAGCAAGCGGTCTGCTTAGGAAACCGCCAGTACCTTTGCCAGGAATGTTGCACGTTGCTTAGACCACCGCATTCAGGTGATAATAGTACTGAGCCCCACTCTTGCTAGTTCGGAGGTCGTGGGTATAGGCGTATTCCCCGGGTATCTCCTGGGGTTTGAGGAGGCCACTGCGTGAAGCGTGCCGGATCCGATGAGGCCCTGCGATGTTCGTTCTGCCATAAAAGCCAAGATGTAGTCGGGAAGCTCATCTCATCCCCTAGCGATTATCCGCGAGCGTACATCTGCGATGAATGCATCGCGGTGTGCAACTCGATTTTGGACGATGACAAGGTCGACCAGCCGTCCGGGATGCCCCACAAGATCCCGAAGCCCCTGGAAGTAAAGGAGCACCTGGACCAGTACGTCATCGGCCAGGAGGCCACCAAGAAGAAGTTGGCGGTGGCCGTCTATAACCATTGCAAGCGCATCCACATGAACCGGCTGAGGAACTCCGACGTGGAGCTTTCCAAGTCCAACATCTTGCTGATCGGCCCCACCGGGACCGGCAAGACCCTCATGGCGCAGACCCTGGCCCGCATTCTGGACGTGCCGTTCGCCATCGTGGACGCCACTACTTTGACCGAGGCCGGCTATGTAGGCGAGGACGTCGAAAACATCATCCTCAAGCTCCTGCAAGCGGCCGACGGAGACGTCCAGAGGTGCCAGCAGGGCATCATCTATATCGACGAGATCGACAAGATCTGCCGCAAGGACGAGAATCCGTCCATCACCCGCGATGTTTCGGGCGAGGGCGTGCAGCAGGCGCTGCTGAAGATCCTGGAAGGCACCGTCGCCAACGTGCCGCCCCAGGGCGGGCGCAAGCATCCGCACCAGGAATTCACGCCGGTGGACACCACCAATATCCTGTTCATCTGCGGCGGCGCCTTCGTGGGGCTGGAGAAGGTGATCGGGCGGCGCGTGGGCAAGAAGTCCATGGGGTTCCTGCCCGAAGAAGAGAAGAACAGCAAGATCGCCGGGATTGCAGGCCATCGCGACATCAACCTGCTGGCCCAGGCGCAGCCGCAGGATTTGATCAAGTTCGGCTTCATCCCGGAGTTCATCGGTAGGCTGCCGGTGAGCGCGGTCCTCGAAGAGCTGGACAAGGACTCGCTGGTGCAGATTCTGATCCGCCCCAAGAATGCCATTATCCGGCAGTATCAGAAGCTTTTTGAGTTTGAGAATGTGCGGCTCAAGTTTAGCGACGACGCCTTGGAAGCGATCGCCGATTTGGCCCTGGAACGGAAGGTGGGAGCGCGCGGCCTTCGCATGATTCTCGAAGACCTGATGCTGGATCTGATGTATTACCTCCCATCGTACAAGAAGGTGAAAGAGTTCCTGGTCACCAAAGAGATGGTGCTTTCCCAGAAAATCAGCCTTACAATATTAGAAAAGGCCGGCTAAAGCCCGCCAGTACGTTTTTTGCTGCAAGCCTGCCAAGCCGGCCATGGGGCGCCGGCAGCGAACCCTTTCGGAGATACATGCTTACTTTAAAGGAAAAATCGGATACAAAGCGTCTGCCGATGATGCCGATTCGGGACGTGGTGATCTTCCCGTACATGATGACCCCCTTCGTGGTGGGGCGCGAGTCCAGCGTGCGGGCGCTCGAGGAGGCCATGGCCGGAGACAAGAAAATCTTCCTGGCCACCCAGCACGACGCCTCCATCGACGAGCCCAAGCCGAATGAGATTTACACCGTGGGCACGGTCGTCAACATCGTGCAGAGCCTGAAACTGCCGGACGGCAACATCAAGGTGCTGGTGGAAGGCGTGGAGCGGGCCAAGGTTTTTTCCATCAGCGACGACGAGGGATTCTTCCGGGCCGTAGTGCGCACCTTCAACTTCAAGGTGGAAGTCGGTCCGCAACTGGATGCGCTTACCAGCCGGGTGACCACGCTGTTCGAGCAGTACGTCAAGCTGAGCCAGAACCTGAACTACGAAACCATGATCGCTGCCATCCGGGTGGACGACGCCGGCAAACTGGCGGACACGGTAGGCGCCAATCTGCAGTTGACCATTGAGGAAAAGCAGGAGTTGCTTGAAATCTTCGATCCCGTGGACCGGCTCACGCGCGTGGCGGAGATGCTGGATATCGAAATCGAAAAGCTGAACGTAGACCGCACCATTCAGGGCCGCGTGAAGCGCCAGATGGAGAAAGCCCAGAAGGAGTATTACCTCAACGAGAAGATCAAGGCCATCCAGAAGGAACTCGGCCGCGGCGAGAAGAGCGAAATCGATGAGCTGAAGAAGCGCATCGAGACGGCCGGCATGACCAAGGACGCGCTCGAGAAGGCCATGGCGGAGTTGAAGCGGCTGGAGAACATGCCGCCCATGTCCGCCGAGTCGACCGTGTCGCGCAACTATCTCGACTGGCTGCTGGCGGTGCCGTGGAAGAAGAAATCCAAGGAAATCCGCGACCTGAAGTTCGCCGAGCAGGTGCTCGAATCCGACCATTACGGACTCGAAAAAATCAAAGAGCGCATTTTGGAATTCCTGGCAGTGCGCCGCCTGGTGAAGAACCCCAAAGGTTCCATCCTTTGTTTCGTCGGGCCTCCCGGCGTGGGCAAGACCTCGCTGGGTATGTCGATCGCCAAGGCGACCGGCCGCAAGTTTGTGCGCATGTCGCTGGGCGGCGTGCGGGATGAGGCCGAGATCCGCGGCCACCGCCGCACGTATATTGGCGCGCTTCCCGGCCAGATCATCCAGATGATGAAGAAGGCCGGCACGCGCAATCCCGTGTTCATGCTGGACGAAGTCGAGAAGATGTCCATGGACTTCCGGGGCGATCCTTCCGCCGCCCTGCTCGAGGTGCTGGATCCCGAACAGAATTTTATGTTTGTTGACCACTACCTCGATGTGGAGTATGATCTGAGTCAGGTCTTCTTCATCGCGACGGCCAACGTTTTGCATACGGTTCCGCCCGCCTTGCAGGACCGGATGGAGGTCATCCGGCTTTCCGGTTACACCGAATACGAAAAGCTGGAGATCGCCAAGCGTTTCCTGGTCCGCAAACAGATGGAGCAGACCGGATTGACGGACGCCGACATCGAGTTTTCCGACGACGGGCTACAGGGGCTGATTCAATACTACTCGCGAGAGGCCGGCGTCCGGAACCTGGAGCGGGAAATCGGCAACGTTTGCCGCAAGATGGCGCGCAAGGTGGTCAATGCACAGAGCGCCAAGGATAAGAAGCGCGCCGAGAAGATCGTGATTAGCGGCGCCAACCTGCCGGATTTGCTGGGGCCGCACCGGTTCCGCGATCTGGTGGCGGAGAAGAAGAACGAGATCGGGGCGGCGGTGGGTTTGGCATGGACCGAAGTTGGCGGCCAGATCTTAACTACCGAAGCCACGCTGATGGAAGGCAAAGGGAAGCTGACCATTACCGGTAAACTGGGCGAGGTAATGCAGGAGTCCGCGCAGGCCGCCATGAGTTATATTCGATCCAGGGCGCACCAGTTCGGGCTTCCCCGGGATTTTTACCGCAACCTGGACGTGCACGTACACATTCCCGAAGGGGCTATCCCCAAGGATGGACCATCGGCCGGGATCACCATGGCGACCACGATTTGCAGCGCGCTGACCAGGATTCCGGTGCGCGGCGATGTGGCCATGACCGGCGAGATTACCCTGCGCGGCAAGGTGTTGGGCATCGGAGGATTGAAGGAGAAGTTGCTGGCGGCCCACCGCCACGGGATCAATGAAGCCATTGTACCGATGGACAATAAGAAGGACCTTCCGGAGATCCCTGAAAATATTCGCAACGAGATGAAGATCCATTTCGTCGAGTCGATGGACGAGGTTCTCAAGATTGCACTGGAACGGGAGATCGTGGCGTTGCCCATGCCGGCTGCGCCCGGTGTGGAAGTCGCCGCCCAGCCGGAGGAAGTTGTCGCACATTAGCGGCAGACCACAAGAAACGATGGTCTGCCCCACCGTGATCTGGTAAGTTTTGCAAATTGACAGCACTTTTGTAACATCTTCGGCCAAGCCGGAACAGTTCCCATCTGACGGCTTGCCCGAGATCGCGTTTTTAGGGAGAAGTAACGTAGGGAAGTCCAGCCTGATTAACGCCCTGGTAGGGCGCAAAGGGCTGGCTTTCACCAGTAGCACTCCGGGTCGCACGCAAACGCTCAATTTTTACCGAATTAAAGGATCGCTGTATTTCGTCGATCTCCCCGGATATGGTTACACTCGGGTTTCCAAGGAGCTTTCCGGGCAATGGCAGGAGCTGATCGAGAGCTACCTGATGACCAGACAGACTTTGGATCTTTCCTTTCTGATCCTGGACGCCCGCAGGGGCTGGATGGATCGGGATTTGCAACTCAAACAATGGCTCGAAAGCCACAACCGGCGGTACCAGGTGATCGCCACAAAGACAGATAAGTTGAATCAATCGGAACAATGGCAAGGTCTGGCGTCCATCCGCAAGGAGAACGTCGAACCGCTGCCGTTCTCGGCCTCCACAGGCCGGGGAGTGAGGGAAATTTGGCAAGTGATAACGAAAACACTCCAGACGCGGTAAATACCACGACACCGCAAGAAGAACAGGACAAGCCGTCCGAGCGCCCGCACGAACGGCCTGCCCGCGAAAATGGGCCTGCCCGCGAAATCTCCGGGCCCGCCCACGACCAGACCAACGCCGCGACTCACGATGCCGCTCCGGCATCCGAGCCGCGCCCGCAATCGGCCGGCGAACGGCCCGAACCAGTTCCAGGGGGCGGCAGCAGCCACCAGCATGGGGGGCACCGGCGCAACAAGCCGCCCGCGCAGGCCAAGAACGGCTCGCCCACCTTAGACCTGGTGGAATTGAAGGACATGAGCATCCAAAGGCTCAACCAGGTGGCCAAGGATATGAACGTGGCCGGCGCCGCCGGACTGCGCAAGCAGGAGTTGATCTTCAAGATCCTGCAAACGCAGGCGGAGAAGAGCGGCCTGATCTTCTCCGAAGGCGTGCTCGAATGCTTGCCGGACGGCTTCGGCTTCCTGCGCGCGCCCGAATACAACTACCTGCCCGGCCCCGACGACGTGTACGTGTCGCCCTCCCAGATCCGCCGCTTCGATTTGCGCACCGGAGACACCATCTCCGGCCAGATCCGGCCGCCCAAGGAAGGCGAACGCTACTTCGCGCTCATCAAAGTCGATGCCATCAACTTCGAGCCGCCCGAGGAAGCCCGCAACAAGATCTTCTTCGACAACCTGACGCCGCTCTATCCCAACCAGCGGATCAAGCTCGAAACGGTGCGCGACGGCTTCTCCGGCCGCGTCATGGATCTGCTTACGCCCATCGGCAAGGGCCAGCGCGGCCTGATCGTATCTCCGCCCCGCACCGGCAAGACCATGCTGCTGCAAAGCATCGCCAACTCCGTCACCACCAACCATCCCGAGGTCACCCTCATCGTGCTGCTGATCGACGAGCGGCCCGAGGAAGTCACCGACATGCAGCGCTCGGTGCGCGGCGAAGTGATCAGTTCCACCTTCGACGAGCCGGCCACGCGCCACGTGCAGGTGGCCGAAATGGTGATCGAAAAAGCCAAGCGCCTGGTGGAGCACAAGAAGGATGTGGTGATCCTGCTCGATTCCATCACACGCCTGGCGCGCGCTTATAACACCATCGTGCCGCCTTCCGGCAAGGTGCTCTCCGGCGGCGTGGATTCCAACGCCCTGCAGCGTCCCAAACGCTTCTTCGGCGCGGCCCGCAACATCGAGGAGGGCGGCTCGCTCACCATCATCGCCACTTCGCTCATCGATACCGGCAGCCGCATGGACGACGTGATCTTCGAAGAGTTCAAGGGCACCGGCAACCTGGAAATCCACCTGGAGCGCAAGCTGGTGGACAAGCGCGTCTTCCCCGCCATCGACATCAACAAGAGCGGCACGCGCAAAGAAGAGTTGCTGCTGCCCAAGGAAGAGTTGAACCGCGTGTGGATTCTGCGCAAGGTGCTGAATCCTCTCTCGCCGGTCGAGACTATGGAGCTACTGCTCGATAAGCTGGGCAAGACGCGCAGCAACGCGGAGTTCTTGAACTCCATGAGCGGCTAGGGGGCAGGCCCAGATTCAGGCGATATAGCCATAGCCCTCGCTGGGCTGGCTCCTTCTTGCCGCTGCGAATCGCGGTGGTCACGTCCGCCTCGGTAGTACCTCGCTGCGCGCAACGGTCCCGGGCATGCCGGGTGGGCTGTCCGCTCATCGTGGCGCCGTCCGCAGGATCGCCTTCAGCAATCGTTTTTCCTCGCTCTCGCTGGCGAGAGCAGCATCAGCGACTTTGGACGGCTCTTGCATATCCGCCCCAACATGCGCCTTTTGAGGGATCGTCTCCGACAACGATCACAAGTCTTCTACTCTGGTTCCAGAACGATGATGACCGAAGCTGGAACTCGACGTCTAAATGCCCGGCAGCAGGGTGTCTTGCCCTGAGCCAGTATCTTCCCGGCTTGGCGCCGAATATCGAGAAGTGCCCGTCTTTTCCGGTTGTGCTGGATGCAATAAAGGCGCTCCGTAGGCGTACCCGGCGATCTCGACCTCACATCCGGGAGTGGGTGCTTCTCGGAACCGAAGTAAACTGTCCCTACCGCAACCGATGACCGAACCGATTCTGGTATGCATTTACCGTTGCCCACGGCGAACGCACTGTACATGGCGTTCCGTACGACAGCGGCGACCACTCCCACGCTTTCGATCTTAGCTGATTTTGGCGCCCTTTAAGCGGGGCGTGGCTGAATGGACCCCGCCTAACGTACTGCCCGAACTCTAAGACCGCGGCAGCAGGGCGTTCTCGAACGGCAGGGAACAGGTACAAGCGCCATTGCGGCCCTGCGCTATACTGGCCCAAAGCCAACCATGAAACTCACAATCGCCCTGCTATGTTTTTGTGCCACGCTACTTGCGTCCGGGCCGGATGACCGCACGGTCACAGATCCCAAGTCGATAGGGTCCGCATCGAATCCCAAGGCCGCACCGGCGCCCATCGAGGAACTGGTCTATACGCGCTCCACCACCGGCTCCGCCTGGTCGCCCAATGGCCGCGAAATCGTTTTCACCACCAACCTTACCGGCCGCAACAACCTCTGGAAAGTCGCGGCCACGGGAGGCTGGCCCGTCCAGTTGACCCAGTCCGACGATCGCCAGTCCGCCGCTGCCTGGTCGCCGGACGGCAAATGGGTCGTCTACCAGCAGGACTACGCCGGCGGCGGAATCTTCGACCTCTTCGCCATCCCTGCCGAGGGCGGGCCGCCCGTCAACCTGACCCGCACTCCCGATATCTCCGAAGAGAGTCCGCAGTGGTCGCCCGACGGCCGCGCCCTCGCCATCTCCATCAAGCCGAAAACTTCGCCGATCTTCGACATCGCCCTGCTCGACTGGCGCACGCACGAAATTCACAACCTGACCCAAGAACAGTCCAAGAACCACGGCTGGCGGTTTGCGGCGTGGAGTCCGGATGGGCAGAGCCTTTACGCAAATCGCGCCAAATCCGGTGGAACCGATTGCGATATCTATCGCATCGACGTGAAGAGTGGCACGATCGAAAACCTTACTCCGCACCCGGGCGACACAGTCTTCTTTGCGTCTTCTGTCTCCGCCGACGGTCGAACTCTGCTGATCGCCTCGAACCAAAAAGGCGGCTATTCCAATGTGGCCCTGCTGGATGCCGCCACGCGCCAGCATAGTTGGGTGACGGACACCCGGTGGGATGCCCAGGCGGGCGACTTTGCGCCGAAGGGCGGGCGGTTCACGTACATCGTCAACGAAGACGGCCGCATCAGGACCTACATCGGTGAGCGCGGCTCCAGCCGCTCCGAGCCCCTAAATTTCCCCGAAGGGCAAACCAGTCCCAGCGGCAATCCCACGGCCTTCTCCCCCTCCGGCGACCGCTTGCTGATCTCGCATCAAAGCTCAAATCGGCCGGCCGATCTCTGGGTCTACGATTTCGCCTCGCGCCGCGCCACCCAGCTCACTGACTCCGCCCTCGCCGGACTCCATCCCGCGAATCTGCCCATATCGCGCCTGGTCCACTACCGGTCGTTCGATGGCAAGACCATCAGCGCATTTCTTTGGGTGCCCTTCAACCTCCAGCGCGATGGCGCCGCTCCCGGAATCGTGCTGCCCCACGGCGGGCCTGCCGGGCAGGCGCGCGATTCCTTCAACCGCACGGCCCAGGCTCTGGCCTCGCGCGGCTACGTATGTATCGCGCCGAATGTGCGCGGCTCGACCGGCTACGGCATGGCTTTCCAGAGGGCCAACTACCAGGACCTGGGCGGCGGCGACCTGCAGGACGAAGTCTACGCGGCGAAGTTCCTGGCGGCCACCGGGTACGTCAACGAAAGGAAGATCGGAATCTATGGCGGTTCCTATGGCGGCTATATGGCCATGATGGCCATCGGCAAAACGCCCGATGTGTGGGCCGCCGCCGTGGAACTGTTCGGCATCACCGACTGGCTCACCGAGCAGGCCCACGAAAGCCCGGAATTGCAGCAGTACGATCAGTCCATCCTTGGAGATCCGGTGAAGGACCGCAAAGTGTACGAGGACGCCTCACCCATCAAGTACTTTCAGAACGCCAAAGCGCCGCTGCTGGTGCTGCAGGGAGAGAACGACATCATCGACCCCAAGGAAGAGGCAGACCAGGTGGTCGACACCTTGCGCAAATATGGCAAGATTGTGGACGCGCACTATTATCCCGGCGAGGGCCACGGCTTTGCCAAACGCGAAAACCAGGTGGATTCGCTCCAGCGCACCATCGCGTGGTTCGACAAGTATTTGAAAGACACGCGCGAGTGACCCGCTGCGTTATACTCCAGAGATGGGAACGTCGCTTCTCGTATCCGAGCAAGAGTATCTGACTACCAGCTATGAGCCGGACTGCGAGTACGACGACGGAGAACTCCTGGAGCGCAACGCGGGAGAATTGCCGCACGGCATTTTACAGCTCGAATTTGGCGGGTTTTTTCGCGATCTGAGAAAACAGGGGCGCCCGATCCGTGCCGCCGTCGAGACCCGCATCCGCATCGCGCCGCGCAAATATCGCATTCCCGACGCCTGTGTCTACAAAGAACCGGCGCCGCGCGATCGCGTACCCTCCACTCCGCCATTTATCGCCATTGAGATCCTGTCACCGGAAGATCGCATGAGCCGGGTGCGCAAGAAGATCGCCGAATACCTGGCCTTCGGCGTCTCGTATGTTTGGCTGATTGACCCCGAGCGGCGGCGCGCGGACGTCTACACCGCATCGGGGTTCTACGAAGCCAAAGACGGGGTGCTGCGCACCAAGGATCCCGCCATTGAAGTCCCGCTGGCCGGCCTGTTCCAGGCGCTGGATGACTAGCCCCGGCGATGCCATATTGCTGGTTTCCTTCGGCGGTCCCGACCGGCCCGAAGAAGTCATGCCGTTTCTGGAGAACGTGCTGCGCGGGCGCAACGTGCCGCGCGAGCGCCTGTTGGAAGTAGCGGAGCACTACTATCACTTCGGCGGCCGAAGCCCCATCAACGACCAGAACCGCGCGTTGCTGGCAGCTTTGCAAAAGGTGCTTGCGGCGGAAGGTCCGGATCTCCCGGTTTACTGGGGCAATCGCAACTGGCATCCGCTGCTGGTGGACACGCTGCGCCAGATGACCGCGGACGGAGTGCGCCGCGCCTTCGCCTTCGTGACCTCGGCGTACAGTTCCTATTCCGGTTGCCGGCAATATCTGGAAGATTTGGCCCGCGCGCGCGAGGCGGTGGGTCCTGGCGCGCCGGAGCTGCTGAAGCTGCGGGTGTTCTACAACCACCCCGGGTTCATCGAGCCGATGGGGGAGCGCGTGCGCGCGGCGATCGGCCTCATCCCGCCCGAACGGCGCCGAG
Source organism: Bryobacteraceae bacterium (assembly GCA_049520215.1). Taxonomy (GTDB): domain Bacteria; phylum Acidobacteriota; class Terriglobia; order Bryobacterales; family Bryobacteraceae; genus Bog-159. Next base: position 13,035 of record JBEKPZ010000238.1, read on the forward strand.
CGGCCGCGCTGGCGTTCACCGCGCACAGCGTGCCCGTCGCCATGGCGGAGACCAGCCGCTACGTGCAACAAGTGCAGGAAGCCTGCCGGCTGGTGGCCGAACAGGTGGGCGGTCCGCCGTACCGCCTGGTCTATCAGAGCCGCAGTGGAGCGCCGGGCCAGCCATGGCTGGGTCCCGATGTTCTGGAATACCTGCGCGAGACGGCCGCCGCAGGCTCGGTGCGCGATGTGGTCCTGGCGCCCATCGGATTCATTTCCGACCACATGGAAGTGGTGTACGATCTGGATACCGAAGCGCGCCAGTTGTGCAGCGATCTCAGCCTGCACATGGTCCGCGCGGAAACCGTAGGCGCCGACCCGCGCATCGCCGCCATGATCCGCGAGCTGGTCTTGGAGCGTATCGGCGGCGCTCCCAAGCGCGCCCTGGGCGAGTTTGGCCCTAGCCATGACGTGTGCGCGGACGATTGCTGCCCTGCTCCAAGAATGGCACCCCGCCCATAAGCGCGAAACTGCCCGCCGGCCCACGCAAACCTCCGGCGAATCGGCCGATAACATTACTGTATGATTTCTTCAACGCGCCCGGCCCCGCCCTCCATCAACGTGCGTGTGATCGACGACCAGCACGCTGTTCTGATCGAGAAAATCGAGCGCCTGGAGCAGGCTATGGCCGTTGGGGATGACGCAGCCGCTCTTTCGCAAATGATACGCGACCTCGACGATTACGCAAGGTACCATCTTCCGATAGAAGAACGGATCATGGAGTCATGCGCATACCCTTTGCGCGACATGCACGCCCTTGAACATGAGAAAGGCCTCCGCCGGCTCCTTGAGGTGGAACGGATGGTAACCGAAGGGCATCCCGCTGCGGCCGTCGAGATGCTCAGCCGGCTCCGCGCATGGCTCGACAGCCACATCATCGAGTGGGACGCCAAACTGGGTAAGTTCCTGAACAGCCACGGCGTCGCCTGACCCGCGAACGGGAGCCGCGGCGCTAGCTTCGCTCGCGAAAGGCCGATTGACAATCGGCCTGCAGGTTACCAACGTTACCAACCTGCCCCACCGTGCGAAGAAACCAGGCTTTCGAACACCGCGTGAGACTTTCCCCCAATTTCGCCACTAGCATTCCGAAATCCACAGAAAGTGAATTTGGCGGTGAGGGATGGACGATCAAGACATCATTCGAGAGTTCCTCATTGAGAGCAATGAGAATCTGGCCCGCCTGGACCAGGAAATGGTGGAGCTTGAAAAGCGCCCCCAAGATCCTCAATTACTGGGGAGTATTTTTCGTACTATCCACACCATTAAAGGGACGTGCGGGTTTCTGGGCTTCGCTACGCTGGGATTCGTAACCCACCTGGCCGAGAACATCCTCAGTCAATTGCGTGACGGGAAGCGCCAGATCACCCCCGAGTTGGTCACGCTGATCCTGGAAACCGTGGACGTAGTCAAGACTGTCCTGGTAGCCATTGAAGCAACCGGGCGCGAAGGGCCCGAGGCTTACGCCGATCTGCGCAAACGCCTGGAATCTGCCTGCGCCCAAGCCACCGTCGGCGGACCGGCCGCGGACTCTCCCACCGCCGCTCCCGATACCGAAAAGCCCGATGCCGAAAAGGCGGCTGCCCCCAAGGGTCCTTCCGTGTCGGACTCCAGCATCCGGGTGGACGTCGTACTGCTGGACAAGCTGATGAACCTGGTGGGCGAACTGGTGCTGGCACGCAACCAGATTCTGCAGTTCACCGCCCACCAGGAGGATTCCCCCCTTAACGCCACCTCGCAACGCCTGAACCTCATCACCACCGAGCTGCAGGAAGGCGTCATGAAGACCCGCATGCAGCCCATCGGGGTGGTCTGGAACAAACTGCCGCGGGTGGTGCGCGATCTGGCCACCTCTTTCGGCAAGCAAATCAACCTGGAAATGGACGGCGCGGACACCGAACTGGACAAGACTATTATCGAAGCCATCAAGGACCCGCTCACCCACATCGTGCGCAACTGCTGCGACCACGGGATCGAAAAGCCCGAGGTGCGCGTCCGCAGCGGCAAGCCGGCCTCCGGCAAGCTGAGCCTGCGCGCCTTCCACGAGGGCGGCCAGGTGAACATCGAGATCGCCGACGATGGCGCCGGAATCGACGTCAAGGTCCTGAAAAGCAAAGCAGTCCAAAAGGGACTCGTGCGGCCCGAGCAGGCTGAGCGCATGACCGACCGGGAGGTGCTGGCGCTGATCTTCCTCCCCGGCTTCTCCACCGCGGCTGAAATCACCAGCGTGAGCGGCCGCGGCGTGGGCATGGACGTCGTCAAAACCAATATCGAAAAGATCGGCGGTGTGGTGGATCTGGTCAGCCGCCTGGGCCAGGGAACCACCCTGAAACTGAAAATCCCCCTGACTCTCGCCATTATCCCGGGCCTGGTCGTTACGCTGACGGAAAGGCGATCCACGCCGCGCAGGATGACAGGATCCGGCGAACGCTACGTGATTCCCCAAGTGAGCCTGCTGGAGCTGATCCGCCTCGAAGGCGAATCCGGAAAGCGGCAGATCGAACTCATCCATGACACGCCTTTCTACCGCAGGCGCGGAACCCTCCTGCCGCTGGTCTATCTGGCCGATGTATTGAAGCTCGGCAGCACCGGCGAATCCAATGTGGTCAATATCGTGGTCCTGCAAGCCGAGGACCGTCAGTTCGGCTTGGTGGTGGATGGCATCAGCGACACGCAGGAAATCGTGGTGAAGCCCCTCGGCAAGCAATTGAAGAGCTTGAACTGCTATGCCGGCGCCACCATCATGGGCGATGGCCACGTGGCCTTGATCCTGGACGTCTCGGGAATCGCCCAGTTGGCGGGCGTGGTGCAGGAATCGCGCGAAAAGTCCAGCGCGGAGACCCAGCGCCATGAACACTCCGGCAGTGAGCGCCAGACCTTCCTGCTGTTCCGGGCCGGATCGTTTGAACGCCTGGCGGTTCCTCTTTCCCTCGTGGCGCGGCTGGAGGAGTTTTCGCTCTCCAAAATTGAGCACGCCGGCGGCAAGCGGGTGGTGCAATACCGCGGGCGGATCCTTCCGCTGGCCTCCCTGGCGCCGATCCTCGATCCCGGCGCGGCGGACACCGCCGGTCTCCAGGACCCGGCCCAAGTGGTGGTCTTCAATAATGGAGAACGCAGCATGGGCGTCCTGGTGGACCAGATCCTGGACATTGTGGAGGATCAGGTAACGGTGCGCCAGGCGGCCACGCGCCAGGGACTGTTGGGATCCGCGGTGGTCGGCAAGAAAGTGACCGACCTGCTCGATCTGCACGCTGTGATTCAGGCGGCCGACGACGGCTGGTTCGGCGGCCGGGATGCCCAGCGTACCAGCGGCGCCACCGTCATGATTGCGGAGGCTTCTCCTTTTGTGCGCGGCCTGGTGCGCAGTTCGCTCGAAATGGCCGGCTATCAGGTGGTGGAGGCAGCCGATACGCAAGCCGCCCTGCGCGAACTGGAGCGCCGCAAAATCGACGTGGTGCTGGCCGGTCTCGATCTGCTGCCGGATGGCGACCATAGTCTTCTCGAAGAAATGCGGCGCTTACCCGGTCTGGCTCACGTCCCTGCCCTGGCCCTGAGCGACAGCGCCGAACAGTCCCAGGCGTACCGGGAGCATCCGCGGGGGTTCTCCGATTGCCAAATGCGGTTCGATCGGGACGCCATGCTGTCGTCTCTGGCCAAACTGGCTGGCGCGGTCGGCACGCCGGGGGCGGTGGCGCCCGCCGGGGAGAAAGGTTGAAGCCATGAGCGCTCCGCAAACAACCAATGGCGCGACGGCCGAAGCGGCCCGCAGCCGTGAGTATGCCACTTTCTTTGTCGATGGCCTCTTCTTCGGCATCGACGTCTTGCAGGTCCAGGAGGTGCTGCGCTACCAGGAGATGACCCGCGTGCCGCTGGCCCCCGCCGTGATTGAGGGGCTCATCAACCTGCGCGGCCAGATCGTCACGGCCGTGGACATGCGAGGGCGGCTCAAACTTCGGCCGCGGGCCGATGGCCAGACACCCATGAACACGGTCGTCCGCACCAAGGAAGGAGCCGCCGTCAGCCTGTTGGTGGACGAAATCGGAGATGTAGTCGAAGTGGACTCCGATGCGTTCGAGCCCGTGCCGGATAATGTGGATCCTGCCGCGCGGGATCTGCTCCAGGGCGTGTACAAGCTCAAAGACCGCTTGCTGCTGGTGCTCGACACCGAAAAGACCATCGATATCACCGGGGGGACCGCATGAATGTAGGGCGGACCTCCAGGTCGGGGTGCCCTCTGGGCCGGGTCCTCCAGGACCCGCTCCAGCCAAGCCGACGTGGACGTCGGCTGCAGGACTGGAGTCCTGCCCCACCGCTAGGGAGAGTCTAACCTTGGCATTCACCTTCTTCTTTCGAGACCAACAAGTGCTGGAGCGGGTGGTCGAACATCTCCTCCCCAGCCTGGCGGGCCGCAGCCGTCCGCGCATCTGGGACGCCGGCTCGGCCATGGGGCAAGAGCCTTACACGCTGGCCATCATCCTTGCCGGGCGCATGGGACACTTCGCCTTCGACAACCTGCGCATCGATGCCACCGATGTCGAAAGCACCGGCCAGTTCGCCCGAATGATCGAGGCCGGCGTATACACCAGGGAGGAGTTGTCGCGGCTGCCCGAGGGCGTCCTCGAGAAGTACTTCGCACCGGACGGCAAACCCGACTGCTTTCGCCTGATCGACAGCATCCGGCGGCGGGTCGTGTTTCAGCAGCACGATCTTCTATCGTTGCGGGAAATCGGCCAGGGATATTTGCTGGTCTTGTGCAAGAACGTACTGCTCCACTTCCAGCCGCCGGAGAGGATCGAAGTGCTCAGAATGTTCCATCGCGCTCTGGCGCCCGGCGGTTTGTTCGCCACCGAGCAAACCCAGGACATGCCGCCCGAACTCGCGCCCCTGTTCCAGCGCTTAATTCCCGACGGGCAGTTGTTCCGCAAACTGGAGGCCGCCGAGTGCGCATCCTGACCTTGGAGACCAGCGGCAAAATCTATACCTGCAAGGTTTACCTGGTGCTCGGCGGCGCCAGCCACATTGAGGATCTCAACACGCTGGTGGACGTGGGCCAGGATCCGGCTATCCTGGCGAGCATCGAGACGGCCCCCACGGGGGTCGGGAAATGGCCTGTGGAACAAGTGGTGCTGACGCATAACCATTCCGATCACACCGCCCTGCTGCCGCGGGTCCGCGAGGCGTTCCATCCCAAAGTATTCGCGTTTTCACCGAATACCGATGGCGTCAGCAGGCTGGTGCGCGACGGCGACACCATCCGAATGGGCGACGAATATTTCGAGGTGATCCATACGCCGGGCCACAGCAGCGACTCGATCTGCCTTTACAACCGGACAGAGGGCGTACTCTTCGCCGGCGATACCCCCCTGCTGATCTCGTCGGCAACCGGCACTTATGAGCCGGATTATCTGGAGGCATTGAAGAAGGTGTGCGCCCGCGATGTCCGCCGGATCTACTTCGGGCACGGTCCTCCGCTGACGGAGCGCTGCAACGAGAGGCTGCGGGAATCGTTGAGAATAGCCGCGGGCAGTGGTGGGCAGACGGTTTCGCCTGCTGTTTTGAATATGGCAAGTAACGCAATTCAGGAATAAAGGAGCAGACAATGGCAAGACAAACAGGGAATGGCCGGAGCGTTGGCCCCGAGCGAAACAGGTCCATCGGCGCCGCCGTTTTGGACCGTCCGGAACATGATGCGCGGGAGACGGGGGATCTGCTGCAGGAGGAAATACAGCGGTTGGTGGAAGCCTCGCGCGCAGGCCGCCTCAGCGAGCGCGGCAGAGCCAATCAGTTTGAAGGGAGCGACCGCAAAGTGGTCGAAGGCGTGAACACCATGCTCGATGCGATCCTGCTCCCGATAGCGGAGGGCAATCGTGTCCTGGCGGAGATCAGCGCTGGCAAGATCGACGAATTGATCACCCAGACCTACAGTGGCGACCACGAGAAGATGAAACAGGCGGTCAACAACGTGGCCATAGTCCTGCAAAGCTTGCAAAAGGAGTTGGGGCATCTGACCGAGGCATCGCGTGAAGGGCAACTAGCGGAACGCGGCAAACCCGACCAGTTCCAGGGCGCTTATGCGGGCATCGTGAAGGGCGTCAACGAGATGCTGGATGCTATCCTCGTGCCCATCGCCGAAGGCAACCGCGTTCTCGGGCTGGTCCGTGGCGGCAACCTGCGTGAGAAAGTCGAACTTGCCTGTAAGGGCGACCACGAGAAGATGAAGCTCGCCGTCAACGGTGTGCGCGACTGGCTGGTCGATCTGGTTGCTTATGTAACCAAGATCGCCAGCGGCGACATGACGGCTGCGATGGCCAAGGCCTCCGATCAGGACCAGATTCACGAGTGGCTGGTGCTGTTGAAGAACAACATCGACGCGCTGGTGTCCGACGGTGTGACGCTAACCAAGGCCATGCTGGAAGGCAAGCTGGCGGTGCGCGCCGACGTGGCCAAACACCAGGGCGACTTCAAGAAAATCCTGGAAGGCTTCAACCTGGCGCTGGACAACGTCATCAAGCCCTTGAACATGTCGGCCGAGTACATGGACCGCATTTCCAAGGGCGACATCCCGCCCAAGGTCACCGACACCTACCAGGGCGACTTCAACGAGGTCAAGAACAACCTCAACGTCTGCATCGACGCCATCGGCCGGCTGGTGTCCGACGGCGTGGCGCTGACCCAGTCCATGCTGGAAGGCAAGCTGGCGGTGCGCGCCGACGTGGCCAAACACCAGGGCGACTTCAAGAAGATATTGGAAGGCTTCAACCTGGCGCTGGACAACGTCATCAAGCCCCTCAACGTGACCGCCGAATACATGGACCGCATCTCCAAAGGCGATATCCCGCCCAAGATTACCGAGGTCTATCAGGGCGACTTCAACGAGGTCAAGAACAACCTCAACGTCTGTATCGACGCCATCGGGCGGCTGGTCTCCGACGGCGTGGCGCTCACCAAGGCCATGCTGGAAGGCAAGCTGGCGGTGCGCACCGACGTGACCCTGCACCTAGGTGACTTCAAGAAGATCCTGGAAGGCTTCAACCTGGCCCTGGATAACGTCATCAAGCCCTTGAACGTCACCGCCGAGTACATGGACCGCATCTCCAAAGGCGATATCCCGCCCAAGATCACCGAGGTCTATCAGGGCGACTTCAACGAAGTCAAGAACAACCTCAATGTCTGTATCGACGCCATCGGGCGGCTGGTTTCCGACGGTGTAGCGCTGACCAAGTCCATGCTGGAAGGCAAGCTGGCCGTACGCACCGACGTGACCCTGCACCTAGGTGACTTCAAGAAGATTCTGGAAGGCTTCAACCTTGCGCTGGACAACGTCATCAAGCCCTTGAACTTGTCCTCCGAGTTGATGGACCGCATCTCCAAGGGCGATATCCCGCCCAAGATCACCGACACGTACCAGGGCGACTTCAACGACGTCAAGAACAACCTCAACGTCTGCATCGAAGCCATCGGGCGGCTGGTTTCCGACGGTGTGGCGCTAACCCAGGCCATGCTGGAAGGCAAACTGGCGGTGCGCTCCGACGCCACCAAACACCAGGGCGACTTCCGCAAGATCCTGGAAGGCTTCAATTTGGCGCTGGATAACGTCATCAAGCCCTTGAACGTGTCCAATCTCAACGTCTGTATCGACGCCATCGGCCGCCTGGTCTCCGACGGCGTAGCGCTGACTAAGGCCATGCTCGAAGGCAAGCTGGCGGTCCGCGTTGACGTGGCCACGCATCAGGGCGACTTCAAGAAGATCCTGGAAGGCTTCAACCTGGCGCTGGACAACGTCATTAAACCCTTGAACGTGTCGTCCGAACTGATGGACCGCATCTCCAAGGGCGACATCCCGCCGAAGATCACCGAAACCTACCAGGGCGACTTCAACGACGTAAAGAACAATCTCAACGTCTGTATCGACGCCATCGGACGGCTGGTTTCCGACGGCGTAGCGCTGACTAAGGCCATGCTGGAAGGCAAGCTGGCAGTCCGCGTTGACGTGGCCACGCACCAGGGCGACTTCAAGAAGATCCTGGAGGGCTTCAACCTGGCGCTGGACAATGTCATCAAGCCCTTGAATGTTTCCTCCGAACTGATGGACCGCATCTCCAAGGGCGACATCCCGCCCAAGATCACCGAAACCTATCAGGGCGACTTCAACGACGTCAAGAACAATCTCAACGTCTGCATCGACGCCATCGGGCGTCTGGTATCCGACGGCGTGGCGCTAACCAAGGCCATGCTGGAAGGCAAGCTGGCAGTCCGCGTTGACGTGGCCACGCACCAGGGCGACTTCAAGAAGATCCTGGAGGGCTTCAACCTGGCGCTGGTCGACGCCATCGGGCGGCTGGTCTCCGACGGCGTGGCGCTCACCAAGGCCATGCTCGAAGGCAAACTGGCGGTGCGCACCGACGTGGCTACGCACCAGGGCGACTTCAAGAAGATCCTGGAGGGCTTCAACCTGGCGCTGGACAATGTCATCAAGCCCTTGAATATATCGGCCGAGTACATGGACCGCATCTCCAAGGGCGACATTCCGCCCAAGATCACCGACGCTTACCAAGGCGATTTCAACGAGGTCAAGAACAACCTCAACGTCTGCATCGACGCCATCGGGCGGCTGGTTTCCGACGGTGTAGCGCTGACCAAAGCCATGCTCGAAGGTAAGCTGGC
>JBEKPZ010000239.1:0-11422 GCA_049520215.1 Bryobacteraceae bacterium
TGCGCGCCGCGATTGCCGTGCGCCGCGATAGCCTCGCCCTGGCGCTGGAACGGGCAGGCGGTCAGCCGGACATGGGATTCAACGAAGAGCTGCATTTCTACCGGCGCCACGGCCGCTTCAACTCGTACCGCCAGCCCGGGCCCGCTTCCGTCTTTCCGCAGATGCCCCTCACCGCCGACGAGCGCGCGGCGATCGCCGAATCGCTGGCCGCTGCTGCCGAGCGCCTCGACGATCTGAATACGGCGCGGAGTTATCTGCGCACTGCCATTGACCTGCGCCCGCCGGCAGTGCGCGATGCGCTCCAGCGCCGGTTAAACGCGCTCGCGGCCGAGCAGGATCGCCGCACGAAGAACGCCGCGCGGCAGCCCGTGATCAAGAACGTAATCGAGCAGGACCAAGTGGTGCGTCCGCGTATTCTCGGGAGTGCGCAATGAAAAGAGTCGTGTTGTGTACCGCGCTGCTGCTGTCCGCCGCTGGATTCGTGTTCCTTCAAACGACCTCGCCGGCGCCAAACCTGGCTACGCTGATGCCCAGCGGCGCGCTGCTCTATCTGGAGACTCCGGATTTCGGCCGGCTACTGCGCGATTGGGATACATCGAAGGTCAAGGCCGATTGGCTGCAGAGCGGGAACTACGCCGTGTTCTCCCGTTCCAACCTGTTCACCAAGCTGCAAGACGTATACGGACAATACGGCGAGGCCGCGGGATTCCGGCCCGGCCTCCAGAGTGCCGTCGAGATCGCCGGAACGGATTCCGCCTTGGCGCTCTATCAGATTCGCGATGTCGAGTTCCTGTACATCAGCCGGATCGCCGAGGCCGACCTGGTGAAGACTGAGTTGTGGACCGTCCGCGACAAGTTCGAACGGCGCCAGGCGGGCGGTGTATCGTTTTACTTGCGCACGGATCCGGCATCCAAACGAACGGTGGCGTTCGCCTTTACTAAAGGCTACCTTCTGCTCGCCACCAGAGACGATCTCGTGGCACAGGCGCTCCAATTGCTCGCGGGCGCCTCCAGCCCCAGCATCGCTTCCGACCGGTGGTACCGCGATGCGGTAAGCGCGGCGCCGCATCCCGCGGAACTGCGGCTGGTCATGAACCTGGAATCGCTCGTCCGGAGCGTATATTTCCGCTCCTACTGGATTCAGCGGAATGCGTCCATGGTCCGCCGGTATTGGGCCGAAGTTGCCGACGTGAAACGAACCGCCGATACCGTCACGGAAAACAGAGTGCTCCTGCGCGTCCCGGATGCGGCGGAGCCGGCGCCCGCGCCCGCGGCGGCCGCTGATGCTGTTCCGGGCTTGCTGGCACTGGTTCCGCCCGAGGCCGGCCTGTACCGAGCTTCGCGCGCCGGTGAGCCGTCCGAAGTGGCCGCGCTGATCGTACAGAAGCTGATCGCTCCGCAGCCGCAGCATTCGGGCGACTGGCGCGACGCTCCTGCGGCGATCTCACCCGATAGCCCGGCAGGCAGTGAAGGCGACCTGGAAACCCGCATCGACGAACAACCGCTACCGCCCGACGCCGGCATTTCCGATTCGATCGCTGCGATTCGCGCTATGGTCGAGAAGACCGGTAGCCGCGCGTTGCTGCTGGTTCAGTCGAGTGCGCAGCTAGCCGGGCCGTTTGTCCGGATGCCTTCCGTGATTGTCCTCGATGGCGCCCAGGAATGGGATCGGGATACCGTCAGGGCCTCTCTCGGCGCTGCCGCGGGAAAATTGTGGACCACCTCCCAGCTTGGCGCGGGATGGGCCGGTGGAACCGCGGGGCGGCATCCGGTCGAGCGCCTGGATGGGCTTGGAACGCTGATGTTTGCGCAGGCCGGGCGGCTTCTGTTTCTCGGCAACGACTCCCGCCTGCTCTCGTCCGTGCTGGATCGGGCCGGCGCAAGACCGTCATCCGGCGCGCTCAATTATGCCGCTGGCTTTCGGCATTTGCGCGAGCGGTCCAACTACGAGCGCATGATGACGGCCCTCGATTTCAGCTCGTCCCCTGGAAATGTCCACGATCTCGACCACGCACCAGCATTCTTTTCAGGAAATGTCGGCAGCCTGAGCCGCGTGCTTTCGCAGGTTACGGAGGTTCGCACCACGGAGGAGGAAAGAGGTAGCATCACCTTGCAGACCGTCGTGTATCGGATGCTGGAGGGCGGCCATTCTTGGCCGCAGCCGCCTTTTTAGGCGGCCAGAGCCGGTTGAAAGCCGTCCCCTTGCAAACTGACCCACTACATTCCGCCGCGAAGCGTGATCCGCTGCTCCTAAATAGTGGGAGGCTGATACAGGCTGGTCATCCGCCAGGCGCGGTAGGACTCCGGACCCTCCAGGTTGAAAACCTGTGTGCCGGTGTCCGTACCGGGAGTGGGTTGAATTTCGATCGAGTATCCGACCACGGCCGTTGGTGGGATCGTTACGATTGCCGCCAGGAACAAGTAGTTATTGTTGGACAGCACTTCGGCACTTCCCATCGCCACGGAATAAACCCCCAAGTCTACGCTCAGGTCCGGCGTAGCCTGCAAATCAGTGCACGTAGGCGGCGTCCCCGAACAAGTCTGATTCACGGTCAGTGCCATGCCGCGGCTGTCACCGCTGCCCACCCCGGTCGGAGGCGGGGAAACTCGCGTATTCCCATTGTCCAAGACCGTCAGGTACCCCAGGCCGTTGCCTTGGATAGCGGCGTCGTGCTGGTGGGAGAACCACGGCCACGGATCGTTATAGACGTTATTCATGGTAAAGTCGCCGTCCGGTCCCATGCGCCACAAAATGTTTCTCGTAGCCGCCAGCGCTCCGTTTTCATAATCGATCTTCATGACCCAGTCCTGATGCCGCGAGGACCAGATGATCGAGCCGTCCTGTGGGTCGTAATAAAGACTGTTGGCGTGCAGCCAATCGTTCGCCACAGGCCCGATGCCCGGGCCTAACAGAAATATCGGCGGGCACCCCGGTTGATTGTTTACACAAGTTTCCCCCAATACGGCCGGCCGATTGATGTCCAACTGGGGGGCGCCGCTGTCGTGTTGAAAGGTGTCGAAGTACCAGGCAACCTGCCAGTTGGAATTCAGCACGACGATCATATCTCCAACGATGTCGACCGGAAGGCCGCTAGTGTCTCCCTGGGTTCCAGCCGGGAAGATTTTTTCAACGTCGGCGATCACCGCGGTTTGGCCATTGGGGAGAGTCTGGATGGCCTCATGGTGAAAAGCGCCGAGACACGCCGCGCCGATCGGCGCCGGGCTCGCGAACGAGTTGCACGCCGCCCCGTCAGTGGCTCCCAAGGCGAGCAGTTGCTGCTGGATCACGCCCGTGTTGGTCTCGTGTATGATATTGCCCGCGAAGTCGACCTCGCGCAAAACTTGCCCGTTCACTGAAGCCGGATTCCAGGCCGTGTCGTTCTGAATGGTGAGAAACATGCCGCCCGGCAGCGGCCGCGAAAGAAGGGTAAAGTGGTCCGCAGTGTTCGGATAATAGTACCAGATAACCTTGCCCGATAAATCGGTCGCCAAAGAAGGCTGGTTGGTTTTGTTGCTGCCCAACTGGTCGGCGCTCAACAGCAGAACGGATTCGGCGGTATCGCTCGCCGCGGTGGGCGCAAGGATAGTCTTGAAACCGGGAATGGGAACGCCGGCCGGAATCGCGCCGGTAGTGAAGCTCAGCGTGGGACCGTTCACTGCTACACCCCCGGTAATCGTCTGGGAGTACATGTTGTACGCGGTCTTGGGGTACATGCCGGCTAGCTCAAAATTCATAGTATTAGGCGGATGACAGCTCACCGGGGTTGTCACAACCGCTGGCTTGGCCTTCGACTGCATTTGAAAAACGATCCGCATGGTACTTCCCGCCGCGCATGCAGGCGCGCCGAATAGGGCCACTAGAGGATTCGCGGTCGGTGCGACCACGGGCGTGCTGCCGCTCGCCAGCGGCGTCACCTGGAAACTCGCCGTAAGCGAGGCTATCTGGCCGGATTTGAAGTCCTTGGCCACCACCTGGATCTGGTATGTGCCTTCGATAGTGGTCGGACTCCACGCGAATGGACTGGGGCTCCAGACACCCGAGTTGAGCGTACCGGCGTTGTAGTCTCGAGCCAAGGTAACGGTCCCGCCCGGCGGTGTTACGTTGAAACGAAAAGTCAGAGGACCGGTACTGCTGTCCGTGGCCGTAGCCGTCCAGACGACCGCGGTGCCAATGACTTGCGGCGGGTTAACCGACGGAGTCAGGGACAGAATCTTGACTGCGGCATGCGTCGGGGCGCACACCGCCGCCAGCAGTACTGCGAGATGCCATAATGTGGTTTTCCGCGTTCTCATGAAAGCTCCTGGCCGCGCCGCCGCCGCCCAATCTGCCGCGAACCGGCGCCGCGGTCTTGAGTATTACGCAAGCATTGGATCAATTCGGCTGGACTGTGACCGTCGCCGTTGCCGAAGTCATCGACTCGGGATTCCACACCGTCACAGTGAGTTGGTCCCCGGCCACCAGCGGACACACTCCGTTTTGATTTACGTTCGCCACCAGTTCGATCAGGTTAGCGGCCCAACTGGTTATCGACACGCTACAAGCATTCCCGCTGTAACCCGCGCTCCAGTTCTCGGTGGAGTCCGTGATTTGCAAGAAACCCGAAGTGCCCGTGAAAGGAAGGCCGTCCGGGAAATCCCCAAAGCCGCCGCCTATGATGCTCATGGGCGGCTGGGGCTGCGCGAAAACCTGGTTGCAGCCCGACGCCTGCACGGCGCATTGCGTGCTCACCGAGGTAATGGAAATCGGTTTAGGCGTCGCCACCCCGCAAGACGGCGGGAGGCCCGCCTCGCCATCCGGAAACACGGCGCAGGGTCCCGTCGCCGGCGGCGGGCCCGCGACCTGCGTCAGCTTCGCGGCCGGCGGGTAGTCCACGAACGGCGCATACTCACCCATCAGTCCCCCGCCGGGAGTGTATTCCCCGGTGTCCCAGGGCACCACCTCACCGGAACAGTTGAACGTGCTTGCCGGCTCGAGGTTCCTTAAATTCAACCCGCTCAGTTGCTGATACCCGGAAATGGCCGTCAGATCCAGAAACGTATAGCCATTAGCCGGGGTGATCCACGAAGGAATGGTCGCGCCGGTACCCACGATCAACGTGACCTCGCCATTCGGGCCCTGGGTGAAAGCGCTGTCCGCCAAACTGGCCAGAGTATTTCCGGATGGGGTTTCAAACGACAGGCTCATGTATCGCAGTTGCTCGTTCCCGCTTCGGGAACATCCGCTTGGGCAGGGCGTTGGCGGCGTTGTCGGTAATTGGAAGCGGACCCGCATCACGTTCCCGGCCGCGGCAAGCGACGCAGGCAAACCGGACTTCACCGGCGCGGATATGTAACTGCCATCCGGTATCGCACCAGGCACATACTCGGTTCCGCGCGTAAAGACAAGCATATTCTTCGGGTTGTAGGCGAAGCAAAGTTGGGCAAGGTAATCGTTCTCATAAACGCGGTGCAGGTCGGCCTGCGTGCTGTCCAGCCACCCACCGCCCGCGGTTGAGTTGCTGGCTATGATCTGAAGGGTGTTCACCGCGTAAGCGGCGGGATACGCGCAGCCCGAGGCCACGTCGCGCACAATCACGTACGGGGCGGGCTGGGAGCCGGACGGTGTAATGTCCATGTAGTTCCGGAGCATCACTACGCCCGCGGTGTTTGGATTCGTGTGCGCTGGTGTATCGACTACGTGAAGCCCGAAGGAGGGATTCACCATCCAGACGTACGGATTCGTATTCCAGTCCATCCCCGGATGCCGGTATGTGGCATCCAGCGCATTCACCTCGACGTTGAACCCGGTCATCATGCAGCCCGTCTCGAGCGTACCGGGAGTGCCCTCAAAATCGATGGGCACCGCAAACTTCTGTCCGGCCACCCAGGAGGCTCCCGGCTCGTACGGGTTGATATAGCTGGAGGTCAAGGGCACGATGTTCTCATCCAGAATAAATTGCGCCGGAGCCGAATGGGCATCATAATTTGTGATTGAAAAGTACCGCGCATCCGGGAAGTCGCCCACAATAATGAGCTGGTATTTGGGGTTGACTTTGTACCAGATCTTAGCGTAAATGCTGTTTAAATCGCCCCCTTGGGAGGCTCCGCCGCCCGTAGCGAAAGGGATGAGATAGCAGGAATTGTCGAAATTGCTGAAAAAGTTGCCTTTAGGGAACTCGTTCCCGGTGAACGTCGTCGGCAGGCCCGAACAATTGACAGCGCGTGCCAAGCCGGGGAACAAACAGACACTCACAAAGAGCGCGTACACGCTCCACCTGGATTTCATACCTTCTCCTTCGTGACAAACCGTACTCTTAGCGAGCCTCTCAACGTACCTGATGTGAATCAGTATACACCACACACCCACTTTCCCGAAGGCGTTCCTCCCGGTACTGGTACTAAAACCAACGTGGGGCATGCTCTCAGCCCGCCTCTTTTGGTTGCAGCTATCCGGTATGGTCCAACTGGGGCGGATGCGCCGCCTCGCGCCACAGCTTAGAATCTAAGTTGGACTGGCTATGGCAGTAACACGCAGCAGGGCCGCGGAAAGAGCGCAGCCGTCCAGCCGCGGACGCGGCGCGATCCTCTGGAAGGGCGTCGTCTGGCGCCGCCAGGAAGCCATGTGGATGCTGGCGGGCTCGCTCGCGCTGCTCTTCGCCTTCTTCCTGGTCTACCGCGCCAAGACGCGCGCGTTCGCCGAAATCGAGAGCGGCCTCGCCGGCAAGCAACTGCTGAACCTCAACGATCTCGCTGCGCGCGAGGACCTGCTGCCCTACTTGGCCCTCTTCGCCGAACCGGCCGAACGGCAATTCGTGGCGCGCCGGATCTACGACGCCTCCGGCAGCCTGCCCAACGTGGGCGCCATCGCCCGCCTGCGTGTCTCGGAAGCGGAAGTTGAGGCGGCGCGCGGCCTGAAAGCGTTCCGCGGTCGCCACGCCCTCTTGGCCGGCGAACAGTTCCGGCAGTTGAAGCCCTCCTTCGTGGTGCGGCGCCCGGCGCAGTTCCGCCGCGCATTCTTCATTTGGATCGCAGTGTTTTTCGCGGCATTCTGGGCCGTGCACTTATATTGGAGCGTGCGCGCGTTCCCCGGCGACAGCATGCTGTTGCCCGCCATCTTGTTGCTCACCGGCCTCGGTCTCAACTTGATGGTCAGCCTGCGCGATCCCGTCCGCGACAGCCTGCTCTTCGTCGATTTCGCGCAAGGCGTAGGCGCCGGATGCGTCCTGCTGGCCATCGCCAGCGCGCTCGACTACGAGCGTCTGCTGGGCAAGCTCAGCTTCGTGCCCCTGCTCGCCAGCTTCGCGCTTTCGGCCCTGCTGATCGTGTTCGGATACGGCCCCGGCACCAGCGACGCCAAAGTCAACCTGTTCGGATTCCAGCCTGTCGAGCTCATCCGCATTCTGCTGATTCTGTTTCTTGCCGGCTACTTCGCGCAACGCTGGGACATCCTGCGGCACGCCCGAGAGCAGCGCCCGCGCCTGGCGATCTTCAACCGGCTGGGCGGCATTCCCCCGCTCGAATACACCATTCCCGCATTCGCCAGCGTGGCGCTTTCTCTTCTGTTTTTCTTCTTGCAGAAAGATATGGGACCGGCCATGGTGTTCACCTGCCTGTTCCTGGCGCTCTACTCCATCGCGCGCAAAGATACGCTCATCGCCGCCGCCGGCCTTCTGTTTCTGCTCGCCGGATTCGTGGGCGGCTATCTCGTCCGCGTCCCTCACACTGTTTACGAACGCGTATCCATGTGGGCGTCGCCGTGGAACAACGTCATCCACGGCGGCGATCAATTGGCGCAATCGCTCTGGGCCTATGCCACGGGCGGCTTCTTGGGCACGGGACCGGGCTTGGGCGATCCGGCGCTGGTCCCGGCCGCCCACACCGACTTGATCCTCTCGGCGCTGGGCGAGGAGTGGGGCTTCCTCGGCGTGGCTGCCGTGTTCGCGCTCTATGCATTCATCCTGTCCCGCGCGGCGCGCATCGCCCTGCGCGCGCGCAGCGACTACGAATTCTTTCTGGCCGCGGGCCTGGGCGTGGCCATGGCCCTGCAAATCCTGTTGATCGCCGGCGGATCGCTGGGTGTGCTGCCGCTTTCCGGAGTCGTGACGCCCTTCCTGAGCTACGGCCGGTCGTCCATGCTGGCCAATTTCCTGATGTTCGCCATGCTGCTTTCGATCTCCAGCCGGCCCGCCGCCGATCCCCAGCGCAACGCGCCGTTCCGCGCGCCCGTCGAAGCCGCGGGCTTGGCGCTGGGGGCCTTGGCCCTCATCATCGTCGGCAAAGCCGCTTATGTACAGGTAGTGCGCAGCAGCGCCATCATGGGCGAAGGTACCCTGGTGGTGCAGGCCGATGGCGCGCGCCGCTACCAATACAATCCGCGCTTCCAGGAAATCATGCGCGATATTCCCAAGGGCAGCATCTACGACCGCAACGGCCTGCCGCTGGCCACCAGCAATTGGGACGAACTGGAGAAACACCGCGCCCAATACCAGCAGCTCGGCATCGATATCGATCGGGCTTGCTCGCGCACCGAGAGCCGGCACTATCCCTTCGCCGGCCTGACGTTCCACCTGCTCGGCGATCTGCGCACGCGCGTCCGCTGGGGCGCCGGTAACACTTCGTATGTGGAGCGCGACTCGGCCACGCGTCTGCGAGGCTACGACGACCGCCCCACGCTGGTGGACGTCGCGAATCCCAAAACGGGCAAGATGGAGCGCGTCGTGCACTACGACTTGCGAGAGCTCGTTCCGCTGCTCCGCCATCGTTACGATCCCAACAATCCGGCCGTCCGCCGCGTGCTGGACCGCAAGCGCGACGTCCGCATGTCTCTCGATGCCCGCCTGCAGGTCCGCGCCGGCGAAATTCTGAAAGCCGCGCTGCAGAAAGCCGGCCAGGACAAGGGATCGATCGTCGCCCTCGATCCGGCAACCGGAGATCTGCTGGCCGCCGTGAGCTATCCGCTGCCGCCCATCGGCCCGGGCGACGCCGTGCCCGTGGAACCCAGCCCCGACACCCAGGACGCCGCCGCCAATCCCTATCTGGATCGCGCGCGCTACGGCCTCTATCCGCCCGGCTCTACGTTCAAGGTAGTCACTGCCATGGCGGCCCTGCGCAACGATCCGCAGTTAGCCAAGCAGACTTACTCCTGCATTCGCCTGCCCGATGGCCGCGTGGGCAATTACCTGCGTGGATCGAACCGCCCCATCCGCGACGACATAGAGGATAAGTCGCCCCACGGAACCATCGATATGGAGCGCGCCGTGATTGTCTCCTGTAATGCGTACTTCGCGCAGCTAGGCACTTATAACGTTGGCGCGCAGCACTTATTCGATACCGGCACTCTGCTGGGCATCTCCATGGCCGCGCCCGCCACCGCACAGCAATTGCGTAAGTCGCTGCCGCAGTCCTCGTATGGTCAGGGTCAAGTCGTCGCCTCGCCCTTCCAGATGGCGCGTGTGGCGGCGGCCATCGCCAACGGCGGCCAACTGCCGCAAGGCCGCTGGATCGCCGACGAAAGCAACGATCGCACCCAGGCGCCGCAGCCCGTGATCGGCCCGGATGTCGCCGCCACCATATCCCGCTTCATGCGCGAAGTGGTCACCGAAGGCACCGGCCGCAGCGCCGCCGGAGCGCCGGTTCAAATTGCGGGCAAGACCGGCACCGCGGAGCTCGCCGATGCGCCTTCCCACGCCTGGTTCATCGGGTTCGCGCCCTATCCGGCAGGCAGGCGCATTGCCTTCGCGGTGTTGATCGAGAACGGCCAGTATGGCGGTACATACGCGGCGCCGGCAGCCGCCGCGCTGGTCGCGGCGGCCCAAAACCTGGGCCTCATCGGAGCGGGAAAACAGCCATGAGTTTCTTCTCGGAAGTGGAAAAAACCATCGAGCGCGCCTTCCGCAAATGGACCGAGCGCGCCTTCGGACCTGCCCAGTCGGACGAGTTGCTGCTGGTGCGTCGCGCCATACTCGAAGAAATCGAAGCGAAGATCCAGGTCATACAGCGCGGCCAGCGCCTGTTCCCTTACAACCATCTGCGCGTGCGGCTGGTGTCCCCGGACACGGACCGGCGCGCGTTGTTTCAAGCGGCCTTCGCCCAGGATCGCCGTTTGGAAAACGACGTCCGCGAG
The DNA here is from genome assembly GCA_049520215.1 of Bryobacteraceae bacterium. Taxonomy (GTDB): domain Bacteria; phylum Acidobacteriota; class Terriglobia; order Bryobacterales; family Bryobacteraceae; genus Bog-159. The sequence goes on from JBEKPZ010000239.1 coordinate 10,103, forward strand.
TCCCTGCAGGGCGCCGGATGCGCGCTGCCCGCGGGCTTCGCGGTGGATGTGGAGACGGCCGAGGAAGGCCCCAAGGGCTTCGAGATCGCCTACGCCATCCGCGAGACCCCCTCCATTCCTGCGCCCGCATCGGCGCCGGCCCCCGCGCTGGAACCAGAACCGGCCCCGGCGCCTGCCGTGGCGCGCCTGGTGATCGTGCGCGGCAAGGCCGCCCGGGATTCTTACACCATCGACAAGACGCGCACCAACATCGGACGGATGCAGGAACTCACCGACAGCCAGCATCGCATCGTGCGCCGCAACGACATAGTCTTCGAAGAAGGCGGCGACGACGCCAACGCCACTGTCTCCCGCGCCCACGCCCACATCCGCTTCGACCGCCCGTCGGGCCAATATCGCATCTGCGACGACGAGAGCGAATTCGGCACTCGCATCTTCCGCGAAGGCCGCTCCGTCGAAGTCCCCGCCGGCAACCGCCGCGGCGAGCGCTTGTGCTCAGCCGATGAAATCTATGTCGGCAGAGCCTGCCTGCGCTTCGAGCAGTAGGTGTATTACCATGCTGCTCTGTGGGGCAGGATGGTATCCTGCGGCCGATTGCCAATCGGCCCTCGTCGCCGAAGAGCAGAGCGCCGGCCGCCGCCGAGCTTGCGTCCTCACGGCGGCCTACTCCATGACTCTACAACAGCAGGAAAGCTACGAGGAAGGTTGAATCTATGAGCCACCAACCCAAGTGCGTCGGCTGAGCCAAACCAACTTGCCCGGCGCCTCTCAAACCGTCACCATCCGCATTCCCCCGGAGGAACTGACGCGCGCGCACGCTGGCTGCCAAGCGCGGCCTCCGCTATCGGACGTACCTCAAGATGCTCTTGCACGAGGCCCTGGACGCCGAAGAGAAAAAGCTCGCCAGTTGATTCACGATTCACGGTGACACGCTACACCAAATAGTTTTCCCAGCCAAACCAATAACTTGCCGGAATTGCCCCCCGGTTCTCGCCCGCCCCCGCCCTATCATTCGGTCAGGAGGATAGAAATGCGCGCAGCCGCGTCAAATTGGCTTTGCACGTTCAAAATCGCTATGGCTACTGAAAAACAAATCGAGGCTAACCGCCTCAACGCTCAGAAATCTACGGGGCCAAAAACACATGAGGGGAAGGCCCGTGTCTTCAGATGGCCCCGTCAGTAGGTCCGAGCCGCGACCGTTCCGAGCCGCGACCGTAAGGGAGCGGTTGCGCCTACAAGCCCATCATGATTCCCCACAACGCCACCTTTGCGCGGCAGGGCCGTTGCCTCCTCTTCGCCGAATGCTCGCCGTCCTTGCAG
>JBEKPZ010000240.1:0-11420 GCA_049520215.1 Bryobacteraceae bacterium
GGGCCAAATGGAATTCGACGGCAGCATGGAGTTTTCCGTGGCCTTGACCGCGCGCGACTCGACGGAGGCTGGCGACATCCGTCTCGAGATTCCGGTGTCGGCCGCCGTGGCGCGTTATGCCATGGGGCTGGGGATCAAGGGAGGCATCCGGCCCGATAGCCTCGCATGGAAGTGGGACGTGAAGCGGAACCAGGACAGCGCCTGGGTCGGCGATGTGAACGCGGGGCTCCAGTTCGAATTGCACGACGACCACTATTCGCGCCCGCTAAACACCAACTTCTACCTCTCCAAGCCGCTCATTATGCCGGCCTCGTGGGACAACGGCGGGAAGGGCGGCTGCCGCCTCGGCGCACGCGGCACAGAGACCTATCTCATCTCCTGCTACAGCGGGCCGCGCCGGTTCGCCGCCGGCGAAACGCAGCACTACGATTTCCGTTTGCTGGTGACGCCGTTTCATCCCATCGATCCGCAGAAACAGTGGCGCACGCGCTACTATCACGCGTTTGCCCCGATCGACGAAATCGCCGCGACCAGCGCGAACACCGTCAACATCCATCACGCCACTCCGATCAATCCGTTCATCAACTACCCGTTCCTGCGCGCGAACGAGATGAAAGCCTACATCGACGAAGCGCACCGGCGCGGGATGCAGGTGAAAATCTACGACACGGTGCGGGAGCTGACCAATCACGCGCCGGAGCTACCGGCGCTGCTGAGCCTGGGCGACGAAGTGATCGCGGACGGCCCGGGAGGCGGCCCCGCCTGGCTGCAAGAGCACGTAGCGGAACACTACATTCCCGGATGGTACGTGCCCGCGTTGCACGACGCCGCGCTGGTGACAACCGGCACCTCCCGCTGGCACAACTTCTACGTGGAAGGGCTGCGCTGGCTGGCGGAGAACGTTGGCATCGACGGCATTTATCTGGATGACATCGCCTTCGACCGCACCACCATGAAACGGATTCGCAAGGTGCTCGCACGCAACCGTCCCGGATCGCTGATCGACGTCCATTCCGCCAACCAGTTCAACCCGCGCGACGGCTTTGCCAACAGCGCCAACCTTTACCTGGAGCACTTTCCTTTCGTCGACCGCCTGTGGTTCGGCGAGTATTTCGACTACAACTCACCGCCCGACTTCTGGCTGGTGGAGGTATCCGGGATCCCGTACGGGTTGATGGGAGAGATGCTCCAGGACGACGGCAACCCGTGGCGCGGCATGGTCTACGGCATGACCAACCGCCTCCCGCATTCCGGCGATCCGCGCCCGTTGTGGCGTTTCTGGGACGACTATGGCATTGCGGACACGGAGATGCTCGGCTACTGGGCGCCATCGAACCCGGTGAAGACGGGAAGAAGCGACGTGCTGGCGACCACCTATCGCGGGAAGCGCCGCGCGCTGGTGGCGATCGCCAGTTGGGCAAGCGAACCCGTCGCGGCGCGTCTCGAAATCGACTGGAAAGCCCTGGGCATCAATCCCGCCAATGCCAGCATTCGCGCGCCCGCCATCGAGAACTTCCAGCAGGCAGCCACGTTCGCAGTCGGGCGGCCCGTACCGCTGGAAGTGGGCAAGGGCCGGCTGCTGGTGATCGACGAGACCGGCAGCGGCCAGTGATCGCATTTTCAACCGGCAGGCTTTTCTGGGCCGTAGTCGACGTCATCCGGCAACTCGTTGGTGTCGGTGGCGGCGGAGTAGGGAAAATGCTTGGCCAGGTCTTCGCCGACTGCTTCGATTCCGGCGACGAGGCCGCCCGTAAAATCACCTTGCTTAAATTTCTCGGACACAGTGCGGACGATATGATGCCAAAACTCCTGGCCGACCTTCTCGTGGACGCCGCTGTCGCCTAACACGACGAACTTGCGGCGCGCCGGCACGACGAAGAATAACACGGCATTGCGATCCTTCGTCGCGGTCATGCCCAGCCGCTCGAACGCCTTCTCGGCGGCTTTCCGAACATCGCCCCAGAACAGCGGCGACACCGAAACGCGGATCTCGCCGGAAGTTCGCCTTTCGGCTTTCTGAATGGCTTGCTTGATCCGATCCTTGTCGATGGTTACCATGATCCGCTCGCTCCTCCACCGCCGGAGCGTCCGCCGCCCCCGCCGAATCCGCCGCCGCCCCCGCCACCACCCCCACTGCCGCCGGACACGATGCTGGCCAGGAGGTAGAAGGCTAGTGCCGGATGCGTGATCAGGAGGGCCAGGAAAAGTATCCCGCCGATTCCAATGGCGATCCATTGAAATACAGTCAATGGTCTGGAGTGTTCCGGCGTCGGCGTGGGCGGAGGCGTACCGGCCTGCCCGCCGATGGTTCCGGTGAGCGAGTCGATGGCGGCCGTTACCGCGTCATCGGGATGGCCGGCCTGAATCCGAGGCGCCATCACGTCGTCGATCACACGGTTCGCGATCACATCGGGCACTACGGCTTCGAGTCCGTAACCGACCTCGATCCGCATCTTATGATCCTGGGACATGATGAAAAGGGCCAGTCCGTCATCGAGCCCCTTCCGGCCCACTTTCCATTTTGCGAAGGCGCGGACGGACCAGTCCTCGATCGGCGCATCGCCTGTCGTGGGGGCGATGTACACAATTAATTGGTGGCCTGTGGCCTGCTCGTAGGCGGCCAGGCGTGCGTTCAGGGAGCGCACCGTTTCCGGCGTCAAAAAGTTCGCGGTGTCGGTGACCCATTCGGTAGGTGACGGAGGGATGGGCGTTTCCGCCGCGTATAGGAGCGCGGCCGAAACGAGGACGATAAAGACAAGCGAACTTCGGCGCACAAGCAACCTAGAACTTCACCTCGGGCGCCTTTTCGCTTCCGGCTTGCGCCTGGAAGTAAGGCTTGGTTGCGAATTTGTCGCCGAAGAAGCCGGCGATCAGCACAGTTGGAAAACTGCTGCGGCGGGTGTTGAAGGCTTGCGCCGCCTCATTGAACCTCTGTCGCTCAACGGTAATGCGATTCTCGGTGCCCTCGAGTTGCGCTTGCAGGTCGCGGAAGTTGGCGGTCGCTTTGAGATCCGGATAATTCTCGGTGACCACCAGCAAGTGAGACAGCGCCGAAGACAACCCTTGCTGCGCCTGCTGATACCGTTGGAAGGCTGCCGGATCTTTGGTGATGTCCGCCATCGCGGCGGGTGTGACCTGGCCAACCTTGGCGCGCGCCTCGGTAACGGCTGTCATGGTGCTCTGCTCAAAGTTGGCAGCGCCTTTGACGGTCGCCACCAGGTTGGGCACCAGATCGGCCCGCCGTTGATATGCGTTTTGGACCTGTGCCCACTGCGCTTCGGTGGCCTGATCGAGTTGCACAAGCGAGTTGTAGGTTCCGCTGATTGAAACTCCCGCGATCAGCGCGAAGACGAGTATTACACCGACACAACCGATGGCTATCTTTTTGCCCATTTACGCTCCATTCTTCGCTTCAATTATACTTGAATCCGGAGTTGCGACGGCTATTTTCCGCTGCCGTCCCGGGGGAAGATGCGGTACTCCACGCTCAGCCGGTTGTGCCGCATGTCCGGACGTGTATAGGTCCGATGCAGGGTGCCGTTCAGGAACACCAGACCATCGCCTAATTCGAGGGCCGGCGCCCAGAATTCTTGCGGCGGGAACCGCTGGCGCAGAGCCGTGTCGTCGAGTTCGGTGAAGTGCAGCAAGGCGGCTTGGCGGCGGCGGATGAATTCCAAGCCAGGGCTGTCTCTGCCACAGGGGTTCAAAGGAATCCAGCAGGTCAGCAACGGCGTCATCGGAATGACCGGCCCTGATTCCAGGGGAAAGCGGACTCCTAATGCGCCGTCCTGGTGCCAATTCTGGAGATGGTATTCGGGACCCGGCGCCTGAAGCGGGGCAAACTTCTTCCGGACCCACGACTGTTCCATGTGGCAAGCCCACTCACAGCCCATAGCTTCCGAGAACAATTGGTCGAGGCCTGATGCGGATAGAGGCGCTGCCAATTGCTCCGAACCGCCACCGCCAAAATCCGTCAGCGCAGTCAGAAGGACGGAATGGGAATAGCGGTTGAAGTGGTATTGCTCGGGAAACGGTTTCCCGGCCACGATCGCCTCAAAGCACCGGGCGGCTGCGTCTTTCAATCCGGTCAACGAATCCTTCGGGAAGGCGTCCCGCAACAGAGCCAGACCCCGTTCCCGCAGTTGCGTTGCTGGATCATCGGCCGCCACATCGCTAGTGTTGCAGAAAACGTGCCTGGTGTGGGGCCGTCTGTAGACCGCGGGCACATCTTCCAGGGATTGTATTGGAAATAAAGGGCCTAGAATTGGCTCCCCACACTGGATACGCTTCGAACTTTTGTCGCCCAGTTGGCCCTGTGATCGAACCCGCAGGCGTCCATTTGTTTTCAGAGCGATTCGAGCGCGCCGCCGACGCTTGTCCAGTATGGGCACCCAGTCTGGACAGGTCTCGAACTCGCCAGGGGGCGCAAGGTAACTTCCGGATGGTGCGGTGTTCGTTTGGAATCACGAGAGTTCCAGACGACGGTGTCCGCCAAGTTCTCCGCAAAGTGCGGCATGCCCCCAACGTCCCGGCGGAGTCGTCCGGACCCTTTACCAATTTACGCGGGGGATTTTGACGGATTTGCTCGGTCCATGATAGGATTGCTAAAGCGTGAAGGACGCACCCGGTCCGCGGAAAGGGTAGAAGCCCACCTTTCCGTTTCAAGTCTCAGCAACCTTCTTTCAGCCCGATTGTGCGGACGCCGGGCGGTTCGATGAAAGGAGGTCGCTATGTCGACTGAATCAAACGGGGCCCCACAGCCTCTTCCGGATCGTCCCAATCTCCGCCATCTGAAGGACCAAGCCAAGGACCTGTTGAAAGCGGGCAGGGCGGCGTCGCTCGCCGATGCGCAGTTCCAGATTGCACGCCTCTATGGGTTTGCGAGTTGGCCCAAGCTCAAGACTCATGTCGAGTCATTAGAAGAGGTCGGGCGACTCAAGCAGGCGATCGATACTAACGACATCAGGCGCGTCCAGACCATGATGATGCGCAACCCGGCGCTGCACCGAGCACCATTTGGCTACGGCAAGGATGGGCCGCTCACGTGGGTTGCCGAATGCCGCGTGCCTTGGGAGCCCCCGAGTCCCGTGAGACTAACCATGGCGGAATGGATGATCACGCATGGGTCCGACGTGCACCAAGGGGGCGACGGACCTCTGATGCGGGCGGCGCTCAATGCATATCGCATTCCGATGATGGAGCTTCTGGTATCGCACGGAGCGGATGTGAACGCCCTTTGGCACGGACATTTCCTCATCATCTTTGCCCCGTGCGAGTCACTGGACCCTGCTGCTCTTAAATGGCTTCTCGATCATGGCGCAAATCCGAACTGTCGCGACCATGGATACGAGATAGGCGGCCACGCATATCCGGGCACAGCTCTCGACTATCTCATTGCGGGTTACGTGCGTTCCCTGGAACGGCTGAGCGCCTGTATCGACCTTCTTTTGCAGGCCGGCGGGGAGACCAGGTACAACATGCCGGCTGTGCTGGCAGTGCTCCGCGGGCGGCTAGATGATTTGGCAAAGCTGGTGGATGCCGAGCCTGGAGTCGTGAATCAATGCTTCCCAGAACTCGATTGCGGCCAATCCTGCGGACGTACCCTTTTGCTGCGAGGAGGAACCCTTTTGCATGTGGCTGCGGAATACGGCAATGTTGCTGCCGTCCGCCTGCTCCTCGACCGTGGAGCCGACGTCAATGCCCACGCAACACTCGATGAGGCCGGCATTGGCGGGCAAACGGCAATTTTCCATGCGGTGACGCAGTCCGGTGATGACGGCTTGCTGGTAACACAATTACTCCTTGAACGCGGTGCAGATCTCAGCCTTCGCGTGAAGCTCCCCGGGAGCTACGAGCGGCCGGGTGAGATCGTCGAATGTACGCCCTTGGGATACGCGCTGCTGTTTGGCGGCGCTAGGCAGAGAACAACGGTGACTCTGCTGCGGGAGCGAGGGGCGGTTGTGTAAAAGCTACGGCAGATCTATGGAATCACTCGAAATCGCCACACTGCGCGGGCGCGCCTTCAATGTCCAGATGTCGTGCAGCCCGGAAGTTGGCACGCATAGTGGGCCAGCGCCGATTCATTTTCGGGGATGATGGTCGGAAAAAGAGTTCGAGTCCACGCAGGGGTTACAGTCAAGTGGGGCCGATCCAGAAGAAACGTCCGAGGTGCTCGTAATGAAATCAATCAGATAGATAGCGTGATGGCCGGAAATTTCACATTGGCTCTCCACACTGGACACGTTTCGAACTCTTGCCGCGTGAAACGGCGGTTGCTCGAACCCGCGTAATGAGTAGATGAACTTGGGATTAGCCGTTCCAATAAACACTTGCATCCAGACTGGGCGCCCATGTCGGACGTGTCTCGAACCGTCAGCGCGGCAGGTTCCGAATGGTCGACAGTGTGCCGCGAGGCGACGCTGCGCCACCTCCCCAGGGCGCCGGCAGCGCGGGAGAATAGTAGCTAAGGAGGGATTCCCGTGAAAGCAGTCAGGACTCACGGCCGCGGCGGGCCGGAGCAGTTGTTTTTCGAGGATGCACCGGTGCCCGTGGTGCGGCCTGGGGATGTCCTGGTACGGGTACGCGCGACGGGCATCACGCCCGCAGAGCTGACTTGGGAGGAAACCTATCAGAACGCCGATGGCACGCCGCGGATTCCAGGCATTCCGGGACACGAGCCATCAGGCCTGGTAGAGGAGACGGCACCCGATGTCACGGATTTTCGGGAGGGCGACGAGATATATGGCCTGGCTGATTTTCCACGGGACGGGGCGGCGGCCGAGTTCGCGGCAGTGCGTGCGGCGAACCTCGCGTTAAAGCCACGCAGCATCCCGCATGTGCAGGCGGCGGCGCTGCCGCTTTCGGCGCTGACCGCCTGGCAGGCGCTCTTCGAACACGCGCATCTCGCTGCGGGGCAAGCCGTGCTGATCCACGGGGGCGCCGGCGGCGTGGGAACGTTGGCAGTGCAACTGGCACGCTGGCGAGGGGCCCGCGTACTAGCTACGGCATCTGCGCGCGACACGGCGCTCGTACGCAGTCTAGGGGCTGATGGCGTGATCGACTACCACGCCGCGCGTTTCGAGGAGATGCTGCGAGACATCGATGTGGTGCTAGACACGATCGGCGGCGAGACGCGGGAGCGTTCCTGGGGCGTGCTGCGAAAGGGCGGGGTGCTGGTGACGCTGGTCTCCCCTATTCCGCCTGATGTCGCCGAGCAGCATGGCGTGCGCGGTGTGTTTTTCATTGTTAGCGGAAATCGAACGCAGCTTGACCACATCACCGGACTTGTGGACGCCGGGAAGCTGAAACCGGTGTTATCCGCGGTGGTTCCGCTTGCCCGCGCGCGAGAGGCGTTCGAGCAAGGTGCTGCCGGCCGCGCGCCAGGGAAGATCGTGCTCCAGGTGGCTGGATAGCGCCGCTTCTCGGAAATTGCGAACGGAATGCACAAGCCGGAAAACTGTGGTCGCCTAAGACGTGATGGGCAGGCGAAACACGCAATCGAGAGTGGACGAGTGGACGGGCCAGTCCGTCGATTCTGACCCAATGGGGATTCGAACCCGAAAACAAATGAGTTGGCAATTCTGGGCGTTCAGGCGCCTAATAGAATCAACGCCAAGAGCTTTGGCTCCCCAGTCTGGACACGTTTCGAACCTTTGCGGGCCAATTGCCAATGTGATCGAACCCATGGACGGGCATTGTTTTCATCATCAATTGACGCGGAGAGCCGAGCTGTATCCCTGCCGGGTGCCCGGTCTGGACACGTCTCGAACTCGCCGGTGGACCCAGGGCAATTTCCGGGTCGTGCGTGATCCGGGATCTATCAGGAGAGAGCGGTCAAAGCCTTTGAGACTGCCTGGTGAGCATTGCTGAGTTCCCCCGCGATCACAGACCATGTGTGTCCCGCACGAAGGCAGGAAGATGGGAACCGGATCGACTTCCACGACTCAATCGCTCCGTAGATGGCCGAAGCGGACGCCATCGGCGATCCAAAGTCGTCTCGAACAGCTTACCTGGCTGAAAACCTCTCGATTTCCCGTAACCAAAACGAACTTTCGGCGTATTTATACTAAGACGATCTATGGGAAGCGAGAAGGACAGAGCCGATCTGATGCCGGGTACGCTCGACATGCTGGTGCTCAAGGTATTGATGAGCGGCCATTTGCACGGATACGCGATCGCGCAACTGATCCAGCAACTGTCCGACGATCTGCTGCGCGTTGAAGAGGGTTCGCTCTATCCGGCGCTCCAGAGGCTCGAATTGGATGGATGGATCGCCGGCGAATGGGGCGTGTCCGCGAACAATCGCCGGGCTCGCTTCTACAAACTGACGCCCGCCGGGCGGAAGCAACTAGCGGAGGCGTCGGCCCGCTACAGGCGGGTAACAGGCGCGGTCGCCCGGATTATGGGATTTGCATAGAGCGTCTATGGGGTTTCGCTTGGCACGGCTTCGACGCCGTTTACGGTTTTTGCTCTCCCATAGCGAACAGCAGCGGCTGTTGTGGGAAGAGAGGGAGTTCCATCTCGAATCAATGGCGGAAGATCTCGCCGCGCAGGGCATGTCCGATTTGGAAGCGCGCGCGGCGGCAAGGAGAAAATTCGGCAATATGACCCAGAGATCGGAAGAATCGCGCGGTGTATGGTTGCCTCGATGGTGGAGCGATCTGGCACAGGATTTGCGCTATGCGTTTCGAGGGATGCGGCGCGATGCCGGATTCGCCACATTTGCGATTCTTATCGCGGGCCTCGGTGTCGGCGCCAGCACGACCGTATTCAGCGTGGTGAGCGCGCTGCTGCTCCGGCCGCTCCCGTTCGGCGATCCGGCACGGCTGGTATTCATCTCCAACGGCAACGAATTCACATCCACGCAAACCGAACATTATTCGGACCTCCGTGAATTGAACAAATCGTTCTCAGATCTGGCGGGATTCGCCGGTTACGGCGTTGGCGACCGGCAACTCACCGGAACCGGCGAGCCCGAGCGCCTGACGAGCGTTCCCGTCACGGAGAACTTCTTCGCGGCGCTCGGCGTGCAACCGGTCATCGGAAGATCGTTCACTGCCGAGGAGTGCCAAGGAACGTATCGCGCCCCGCCCGCAATGCTCCTTAGCTACAACTTTTGGCGATGGCGGTTTGCTTCGGATCCCAACATCGTGGGCCGGAAGCTGACCTTGAACAACCAGCCGGTGACCGTGGTGGGCGTGCTGCCTGCATCCTTCGATTTCGGGAGTGTCTTCGCTCCCGGCACGCCGGCCGATATCTTTATTCCCTGGCCGCTGGCAGACAGAGCAAAACCCGCCGGAAACACGATGAGGATCATCGGACGACTCCGGCCGGGTGCGACGGTGCAGGTCGCCCAGGCCGAGCTAACGGCACTTGGGAAACAACTCACGAGCCAGCATTCCGAACGGAACCCTGTCACGCCCCGCCTCGCCCCGCTGGAGCAACACGTCAGCGGACCGGTGAGCCCGGCGCTGTTCGTGCTGGCCTGCGCGGTCGGCGTCGTGATGTTGATTGTGTGCGCGAATCTCTCGAATCTGCAATTGGCGAGGTTAGGCACACGGCACAAGGAAATGGCGATGCGCGCGGCGTTGGGGGCGGGCCGTTCGCGCCTGCTGCGGCAGATGTTTACCGAGAGCGTGGCGCTTTCGTGTTGCGGCGCGGTGTTGGGGCTGGCCCTCGCCGTGGCCGGTGCGCGCGAGCTGGCTCATCTCCATGCCTTCAATCTTCCGTTGCTCGAAAGCGTTCGGATCGATGGGAGCGCGCTTCTTTTCGCTTTGCTGGCCGCGGTCGGCTCCGGCGTAATCTTTGGCGTGCTGCCCGCGTTCCGTGTGACGGTGCTCTCTCTTCATGAAGGCATGCAGGATTCAAGCCGCGGTTCAAGCGGCGGCAAGCGCCATGCCTGGATTCGCGATGGACTGGTGATTTCCGAACTCGCCTTCGCCTGTATCCTGTTGGTGGGCTCGGGGCTGCTGATTCGGAGCTTTCTCCGCGTCCTCGACGTCAATCTCGGATTTCAACCGGAGCGCGCCGCCGCGCTCCGGATTGACCCGAGCTTCCGGATCTCTAGTCTCGCGAAACAGAACGCCTTTATCGACGATGTGTTGAACAGCGCCCGCTCCGTCCCGGGTATTGTGGCCGCTGGAATTACCGATGTCCTGCCGCTGCGCGACGACCGGAATTGGGCTGTTTCGGCCGTGGGACGGGTTTACGGAAAGGACCACCCCCCGCCGGAGCCATACATTCGCGTGGTGAGCGACGGGTATTTTCAGGCCGCAGGAATTCCGTTGCGATCAGGGAGAGAATTTACGGAGCGGGATCGAGCGTCGAGCGAACCAGTCGTCGTGATCAGCGAGACGCTCGCCCGGACGCTCTGGCCGGGGCAAAACCCATTGGGTCAAATGGTCGCCACGGATGGGGGACGGCGGGTGGTGGGCGTGGTCGCCGACGTCCGCCATGCGTCGCTGGAAGCGGCCGGCGGGCCCGAAATGTATCTACCGATGCGGCAAACCGGCGACTACGGGGCCATGCAACTGGTGGTCCGAACAGCGCTCTCGCCGGACAGTCTGGCGGCAGGAATTCGAACGGCGCTACGCCCCCTGGATCCAAATCTGCCGGTCCGCGAGTTCGTGACGTTCCAGGATCTGGTTGACAGAGCGGTGTCACCGCGCCGGTTTCTGGTCCTGTTGCTGGTCGGATTCGCGGCCTTCGCGCTGCTGCTCGCTTCCCTTGGCATCTACGCCGTGATTTCGTATTCGGTAAATCAGCGCGTGCAGGAGATCGGAATCCGGATGGCGCTGGGCGCGTCCGCGATGGACGTGCAGAGCCGCATCCTTTTCCGGACGCTGGGATTGGCTGGCGTGGGACTCACATTGGGAATGGCAGGGTCCCGAGCTCTGTCGACCGCGCTGGGAAGCCAGTTGTTCGGCGTGACGTCCGGCGATCCGATGACGTATGTGGGCGTCGGCGCGCTGCTGATCGCGGTCGCGGCGTTAGCCGGGTATATTCCCGCCCGCCGCGCCTCTCGGATCGATCCAATGATTGCGCTGCGGTCGAATTGAACAACGCCAACTAATTCCGAGGGATCTGTCAACACCGCAGTGTTTGCCGATAGCTCAAGGATCGGCCATCCGGAAAATGGCACACATAGGTAGGCCAGCGCCGATCCTTTTGAAGGATGCTGGTCGGATACTGAGTTCGAGTCCATGCCGGGGTTAGTGTCAAGAGAGGCCAATCCAGGATAAACGTCCGAAGTGGCCGCCATGAAATCAGTCAGATAGCACGATCTTCGGAAAATGCTATTTGGCTCCTCAGGTAGGATTCGGATCAGAGACAATCGTTGATACGATTGTAAATAACTGAATACATTGCAATAGAGCCAATGGGTTTGGACAAAATCGGCTATATTGGACAACATATTTGTC
>JBEKPZ010000241.1:0-11405 GCA_049520215.1 Bryobacteraceae bacterium
TGAAGCGCATCGTGGATTGGGGCGCGGACGCCGTCAAGATCCTGATCTACTACACGCCCTTCGAGGACGCCAAGATCAACGACATCAAGCACGCCTTCATCGAGCGCATCGGCGCGGAGTGCGAGACTTACGACATCCCGTTCTTCCTGGAGTTCGTGGGCTACGATCCCAAGGGCGGCGACGAGAAGGGCTTCGAGTACGCCAAGGCCAAACCTGAGATCGTCAAGAAGAGCATGGAGGAGTTTTCCAAGCCACAGTATTTCGTGGATATGCTGAAGGTGGAAGTGCCCATCAACGCGGAGTTCGTGGAGGGCAGCGCAGTATATAAAGGGCAAACCGCGTACACCCAGGCGGAAGCGAAGGCGCATTTCCGCACAGCCGCCGAAGTCGCCAAGAAGCCCTTCATCTATCTGAGCGCGGGCGTCAGCAACGCGCAGTTCGTGGAATCGCTGCGCATGGCCACCGAAGCCGGCACGGATTTCTCCGGCGTGCTGTGCGGCCGCGCCACCTGGAAAGAAGGCATCCCGGTGTACGCCAAGAGCGGCGTGAAAGCGCTGGAAGACTGGCTGTCGAAGGAAGGCGTGAAGAACATCAACGCCGTGAACGACGCCATCAAGTCGGCCACGCCGTGGTACGCCAAACTGGGCGCGCCGGTGCCGGCGTAAAGACCGCCGATCGCCCATAACGAGGACCTACTGCCGGACCAACGTAGGTATCGTGGCCCTGCGGCCGTTACCGCGGTTTGAGCTTGAACACCGCGCCGCCCGGCTTCTCCCCGCCGGAGAAAGCGGTCCCGTCGTCTGCCGCCTGGCGTGGCCGATTCGTTGCATGGGGTTTCTTGTATACCAAGGCCGCTATTGGTGGTTTGCCGATCTGCCGGCTGGCACTAATCCTGCCAGCCTTGACATTTCAGTTACTTTGGTTCGAAACATGTTCCTCTCCTATGTAATTGCCGGTTTTCGAGCGGTCGCTTTGGCTGCACGGACGCAGTCGACCCGATCCACTTGATGCGCGTAAAGAAAAGCTCAAGTTCGCCCGCAGAAACATCCGGTGCGCCTGGGCGAGAAGCGCGGACTCTATGGCAACACCCGGAAGGGTACGTTGCTCGAAAGCGTGCCGCTGGGCGTCACTACCTGAACTCTTCCCGTGCTCGCGCCGGCGGGCACTTTGGTCAAGATCAAGGAACTCGCAACCACCTCGAAGACAGCCGCGGTCCCGTCAAAGCTGACGCTGATCGCACCGGTCAGATTGGTCCCCAGAATCTCGACGAACCTTCCCACCACGCCGGAGGTGGGCCGTGTTTCCACAAACGGTCCCAGACCTACAGACAGGCTGAAGACCGTGCCACTGCCGAAGGCCCCGCCAGACGTCGTCGTCCCGTAGAAGTCCCCATTGGTACCCTGGACAAGGGCCGCCTGAGACCCCTCGCCGTCTGCGCAGTAGCTTTGGGCGCAGAAGCTGTATAGCGTCGTCAGCGTGCCGGTGGGGGTGATTTTGAAGATCGTAGAACTGGTTGTCCCGTACAGGTTCCCGTCGGTGGCCTGGACGAGCCCCGCGTATGGGTTTTCGCCGTCAGTGCAATTGACTTGGGCGCAGAAGCCGTATAAGATCGTCAGCGCGCCACTCGGGGTGATTTTGAAGACCGTTCCACTACCGTAGGGGTGGGAGCCGTTGTTGAACCCGCCATAGACGGTTGTCCCGTAGAAGTCCCCATTGGCGGACTGGACCAGCCCCGCGTACGGGAGGGCGCCGTCATTCGGATTGCCAGTGCCCCCAAAGGCGTATAGGTTCGCAAAGGAGGTGCCGCTCGGGGTGATTTTGAAGACCGTGCCACAGCCTGAGGAGGCACACCCGGCGATTGGCAGGGAGCCGCCCCCGCCCCAAACCGTTGTCCCGTAGAAGTCCCCATTGGTGGCCTGCACCAGCCCACCGCGGGGGTCCCAGCCGCCGTAACCGCACCCGTTTGTGTCGCAGAAGTTGTAAAGCGTTGTCAGCGCGCCGCTCGGTGTGATTTTGAAGACCGTTCCACCGAGGCCCCCGGCGCCCCCGGCCCCGCCACCACCCGTTGTCCCGTAGAGGTCCCCATTGGGGGCCTGGACCAGCCCCGCGTACGGCTGTGCGCCGTCCGTCGGAGATCCCGCGAAGAAGTGTAGCGTCGTCCGCGTGCCGCTCGGGGTGATTTTGAAGACCGTCCCACAGCCATAGGGGGCACAGTTGACCCCGCCATAGAACGTTGTCCCGTAGAAGTCCCCATTGGTGGCCTGGACCAGCCCCGCGAAAGGGTTGGCACCGTCCGTCGGAGATCCCGCAAAGCTGTTTAGCGTCGTCAGCCTGCCGCTCGGGGTGATCCTGAAGACTGTCCCACAGCCTCCACCACAGTAGCTCCCGGCACCGCCATTAGGCGTTGTCCCGTAGAAGTCCCCATTGGTGGCCTGGACCAGCCCCGCGACAGGGGCGCTTCCGTCCGTGCACGACCCGCCGCCGGAGCAGAAGCTGTGCAGCGTGGTGAATGTCTGCGCGGGTAAGGCGACGGCTGTCGTCACGCACAGCACAACAACAGCGCACGTCCGCATCCCCCAGTTCATACCCAAGAACGCGTTAGCGATTCGTTGCATCGATTCTCTCCTTCTTGTATGGCAAGGCCGTCCCCGGCGGTTTGCGTCATCAGGTTTGCCGGCGGGCGCGAATCCCGCCGCTGCTAACGTTCGCGCTCCTTTTGTTCCGATCATAACTATTCTCCTTTGCAACGAAGACTCGCACAATTCCGCCGTTACTGCGGTTTAAGCTCGAACACGACGCCAGTAAGCTCCCTCCCGCCAGAGCTGGTAGTCCCATAGAGGTTGCCTGCCGGGTCGCGGATCACACCTGCGTAAGGGCTTCCCCCATCGGCGCCACCGGTAAAGCTGTATAGAACCGTCTCATTGCCGGCCGCATCCACTTCGAACACCACGCCAAAGCCCGGTGTGCCGCCGCCGACGGTGGTCCCATAAAGGTTGCCCGCAGAGTCGCGAATCAACCCGGCTTGGGGGTAAGCGCCATCGGCCCCGCCTTTGAAGTTGTGCAGCACAATCTCGTGCCCGGCCGCATCCACCTCGAACACCACACCGCTGTTCGCACTGCCGCCTCCGTCAGTGGTCCCGAACAGGTGGCCCGCGGGGCCGGCGATCACACCTGCCTTGGGGTAGAACCCATCGGGCGCACCCGCGAAGCTGTGCAGCACCGTCTCCTGGCCGGACGCGCTCAGCTTGAACACTACCCCACAGCCCAGGTAGCAGTTGGCTGAACCGCCGCCGGTGGTAGTCCCGTAGAGATTGCCGGCCGAGTCGCGGATCACCCCGGCTTCCGGGTTGCCCCCATCGGAGCCGCCCAAGAAGCTGTACAGCGGCGTCTCGTTACCGGCCGCGTCCAGCTCGTACACCACTCCGCAGCCGGCGGGGGTATACTGCGCGGGGCATTGGACGGTGTTCCCGCCGTAGAGCGTAGTCCCGTAGAGGTTGCCGGCCGAATCGAGGATCACCCCAGCGTTAGGTTGGCCCCCATCGGACCCGCCCGTGAAGCTCCACAGCACGGTCTGATGTCCGGCAGTATCCAGTTTGAACACCACGCCCGCGTTCGCCGTGCCGCCGTAGACGGTCGTCCCGTAAAGGTTACCCGCCGCGTCGCACGTCAAACCTGCATCGGGGTTACCCCCATCGGGGCCGCCCATGAAGGGATACAGCACCGTCTCATGACCCGTGGCGTCCAGCTTGTACACCACGCCCGCGTTCGCCGGGCCGCCAAAGAAAGTGGTTCCGTAGAGGTTGCCTGTCGAGTCGCAAGCGATGACACCGGCGTGGGGATTGCTCCCATCGGCCGGGCCCGGAAAGCTGTACAACACCGTCTCACTGCCGGATGTGTCCAGCTTGAACACCGCGCCCAGGTTCGCTGAGCCGCCTGCTTGCGTGGTCCCGTAGAGGTTGCCGGCCGAATCGCGGACCACCCCTGCCCAGGGATAACTTCCATCGGGCAAGCCCGTGAAACTGTACAGCACTTTCTCCGTGAATCCGGTGGTGCCCTTTTCCAACTCGTACACTACACCCGCGTTCGCCGTGCCGCCGTTGGTGGCCGTCCCGTAGAGGTTGCCCGCCGGGTCGCGGATCAGACCCGAATTGGCGTTGGTCCCGTTGGCCCCACCGGTGAAGGTGTACAGCACCGTCTCGTGGCCGGGCGCATCCACCCTGTACACGACGCCCTCGCAAGTCCCGTAAAGGCTGCCGGCCGAATCGCGGAGCAACCCTGTCGCGGGGTAGCTCCCATCGGCTTGGCCCGTGAAGCTGTACAGAACAGTTTCATTGCCGGTCGCATCCACCTTGTACACCGTGCCATCGCCCCAGGAGCCACCGTAATAAGTAGTCCCGTAGAGGTTGCCGGCCGAGTCGCGGATCACGCCTGCTTCGGGGTAGCTCCCATCGGGCATGCCCGCGAAGGTGTACACTACCGTCTCTTTGCCACTCGTATCCAGTTTGTACACGACGCCCGAGCCGGCTGCGCCGCCCTGTTGAGTGGTGCCGTAGAGGTTGCCTGCGGGGTCGAGGATCACGCCTGCTTCGGGGTGGCCCCCATCGAGCCCGCCCGTGAAGTTGTACAGGACCATCTCATTGCCGGCAGGGTCCAGTTTGTACACCGCGCCTGCGTTCGCCGAGCCGCCAACATTGGTAGTCCCATAGAGGTTGCCTTTCGCGTCGCGGATCACGCCCGCGAAGGGGTTGCCTCCATCGGCGCCGCCCGTGAAGGTGTGCAGCACGGTCTCATGGCCGGCCGGGTCCAGCTTGTACACCACGCCGAAACCGAATCGGCCGCCATCCGCGGTCCCGTAGAAGTTGCCCGCCTCATCGCGGATCGCGCCTTGCCACGGGTCCGTCCCCGTCGCCGGGGTTGCGAAGTTGTGCACCACCGTTTCGGTTGCGGTCTGCGCCCGCGCCGGTATTGCCGCCGTGGCGGCCAACACACACACGAGCAAGCTGTAAGCCGCGAGAATACCCTTACCGCAGCCTGATAGCGCCGGCATACCGCTTACTTGGCGCTGGTGTGTCAACGATCTGTCTTGTCTTATGTTTGTCATGATTTTTCCTTTAGCCGAGATATCCTGCATACATCGCCGCGTGGCTGGCGGCGGCGTGAGCTATGTACTTGGGAAAGCAGCTATGCGGCTTCGTCCTCAACCGACGCGGGCGCCGCAGCCGCCAGTTCCGCCGGGACGGGCGTGCTTCCGAGCGCCGGGACGGCGACCCGGCTCAGCGCTGTAACAACGTCGCCATAGGCGCCAAATGCAGGGCAGCACGTCGTTCAGGAAATAGCCCTCGCAGGGCGCCGGTTGACCCGCGAAGCAGAAATGTTTATGCTTACCTTC
This sequence comes from Bryobacteraceae bacterium, assembly GCA_049520215.1. Taxonomy (GTDB): domain Bacteria; phylum Acidobacteriota; class Terriglobia; order Bryobacterales; family Bryobacteraceae; genus Bog-159. The sequence goes on from JBEKPZ010000241.1 coordinate 5,390, forward strand.
GCTTTTCATGGTGTTTCCCCTTTCGATCTCGCGGCCCGGGCGCCGTTACAGCGCTCCGAGCCGCATGCAATGGCCAAAGGGTTAGTGCGCCGCCAAGTAGAAGTAGTAATCGGCAGTGTAAGGCACCAGCACCTGGCCGCCGACGTCGGTTGAGACGGCACAGCCGGTGGCGGGCGCGCTTCCGCCGGACGTGTTCAGGCGCTGGACGTAGGTGGCGTTCGTCAGTATGCCAAATTGCCGCGTGGGACCGTCTTGGGATCCAATCACCTGCAGCAGCAGACAGGGAATCGCACCCGTATTGGGGCAACTGGCGTCGCCACCGGCTGTGAAGCTGTCGAGCTTGTTGCCCCAGATGACGCTGCTATCGAAAGAGCTCTGCCACGTGGGACTGCCAAAGGGAACCGGTAATGGGGCAAACTGATTGGGGTTCGCGTTGGGGCTAAGGAAGTGGGTGAGTATCTGCTGCATGAAGCCGCCGAACAGAGTGACAAATAACGTAGCTTGCGGCCGCGAGGAATTGACCGTCCACGAGGCGCCCGTGCCCGACGGCAGGCACACATAGCCCTGCGTGCCGGTGGCGTTCCCCATAAGGTACGCCACGTTCCCCGCAGGCGGCGTAATGATGGGGGGTGTAATGGGCGGCGTGACCCGGCCGAATGCCAGTGCCGGCGGCGCCATCGTTCCTGCCAACAAGGTAAGGGCCAGCGCTGCCATGCAGGCCCTCGTGACGTTCGAGAGTCCAAAGACTCGCTTCGGTTGCAATCTCTTGCAGTTCATGTTCATTCTCCTGATTGATGTTTGCGGCATCCGAACGCGCCCGCAAGATTGGTCCCCGGAATCTTGACGACCACTCCCACCCTGCCGGAGGTAGGCTGTGTTTCTACAATTGGGCCAGACCTACAGTTAGACTGAAGACCGCAGAGTAGGTTGCCCCGTAAACGTGCCCATTTCTTCGCGTGTTATCCTCCTTCGATTTGCGTTTGATTTGACTGCGCTCTACCAAAATTGTGGGGCACTCCCCCTGGACCGCTGCCGACGCCATCGTCGGCCGTAGCTGCTGTCCAATAAGCGGCATTGGGCTGAATGCCCGCCCCGAGTCACGGTGCAAACGTTGCGACCAGGCCCACGTGATCGGACCCATCCGGCGGCGAAAACCCGGCCGGCGCCGGCGCGATCGCCTGGTCGTCGGTAAGCGCGGACATGCCGAGTGTAAAGAAAAGGTCGATCCGCTCTACAGGAGTCTGCGCCGGGAATGATGTCGGCAGCAGATCCTCCGAATAAAGGTTCCAGGTATTCCCAGGGTCTCCGCTGTGGAGCAGCTTCCACACATCGGTATAGCCGGCAGCCTGAATCATGTCGGCCGTCGGAGTAGGGTCGGGCGCCGCGGGATTGTCGTTCGCGTCGGAGTTGAAGTCGCCGCAGATGAGGACAGGCACCGTGGCGCTGCTCAACGTCTGGATCAACTCCTGGGCCTGCGCCTCCTGCACCGCGGTAGCGTCCGTGCCCGGTACCGTGCTCTCCAGGTGAACCATTGCCAGGATGAACTGCTTGTTTCCTACATGGACGATAGCCGAAATCCAGCCTGCGGGAATCTGCAATGTGCCAATGGTCAAGACCGAGCTGAAGACGTGCGATTGCACGTCGGAGAGGTAAAAGGGAGGCCAACGAAACTCGGCACGGACCAACAAGACGTTCCGCTCGGTGAGACGGAGAGCGCCAATCTGGTTGCCGGCCAACGCGATGTCTTCGGGTATGTTGATACCGGCGACAACATACGGGGCTCGGAGCCTGCCGAGATCCTCGACAAGATACGCGAGTTGGTCGTAGAGAGGCGTAAAGGCGTGTTGGGGATCGGGCCCGGTGCGCCAGAGCGCCACCTCCTCCAGGGCGACGATGTCCGGCTTCTGCGCAGCGATCTGTCCTGCAATCAGCGCGGCGCGTTCTCTAAGGTGGCTCGCCTGCAGTTCGGCATAGGTGAGATCCACCGCGTCCGGCAGAGGCATATAGCCGAACAGGGCTTCGACAATGAAGGTCTCGTCGGTGCCTTCATCGATGTTTTGGGTCATGATCCTGACGGTTGAAGCGTGGCTGGCTGCGGTCTGCGCCTGCGCCGGTGCTATCACGAAGGCGGCGACTGCGCAGGCGAGCCATAGCAGGCATCCCCATTGGTTTGGTTTGCCGGCAGGTGCGAATCCCACCCGCGTTGACGTTCGCGTTACTTTCGTTCGAATCATATTATTCTCCCTTCGATCAGCGTTTGATGTGAGCGCACTTACCAGAAGTCCCGGCAGGCCGAATGCTTGTCGCGGTAGCGGCCCACCGCTTTTGCCTCTCACTCCCAATGGCGCGAAACGAGCAAGAAAACCGACAACCGGCGTCAAGGAAGCGCCCGACGACCCGCGAACACTGGTTTGCCAACCGAGTCTCATCAAAGTCTTCGAAAAGCGAAACTTTTCTCCGCCGCCAGCGCCCCTGTCCCAACTGACGCTGGATTCATGTGCTTGCAGAAGGATGAGCTTGGACACCACGCCGCAGGCGCATCGGCTTAGCTGCCGCCTTCGTCCAGAACAGACTCACTGGATCTGCTCCGTCCGCGCCCCCCGGTGAAGTGCATCAGAACGGTCCTTTGCCGGTAGGGTCCAGCTTGAACAACACTCCGCAGCCGCCGGGGACAAAGCCGCTGCTGTTCAAGTCGCTGCCGTCCCCCGCGGTGCCCGATCCGCGCTTCCGAAGTCCTTTACCCGTTGGAACGCATTCGTCCGAGGCAAAAGGCCCGATCAACCGAGTGCGGAAACCGATGGCGGCGTTGCGGTCCGGGCGGCGCTTCGCGAGCGCCCGCCTGCGTCCGCCAGCCAGACTCACTTGCCAACCGCGGGCCGAGGCTGCGCTCCGCCGCCTCTTCACTAAGGCTGTTGTAAGAGGGTCAGGTCAGGTTTGAGCGTGGCCGGGTCTGGCGGCGCGGGTGGCTGTTCCTCCTGCGCCGCTCCCCCCGCACGGGGCAAGCCGAAGCGATACAAGGCGCCATCTATCCCCCCCCGTAGACGGCGCCATTGGCCACCGCCGGAGAAGAAGGACCGATGAATCCTGTGTCACCTGCGGAGGTCGCCACCCAGATCTGTTGTCCGGTTGCTGCGTTGAAGGCGCACCACTGGAAAGTACCAGGTGCTAGAGACGCCCCGCTCACGTAGACCACGCCATTGGCGACCGCAACACTCACGTTGCCTCCAATGTTGCCCTGGGCGATAGGTGCACTCCAGATCTGTTGTTCGGTTGTGGCGCTGATAGCATACAGAAACCACGTCGACGCCACATAGACGACGCCATTGGCCACCGCCGGAGTAGTTAGGAGGAAGCTAGAGTCTACGCCGGTGGAGAGGCTCCAGACCACGAATCCGGTTGTGGCGCTGATAGCGTATAGGTTGCTATCTTGCGACGCCACATAGACGTAGCCATCGGCCACCGCCGGCGAGGACCAGAAGGGTGTTTGGTTATTGGTGGGAAAGTTCCAGAGTTGTTGTCCGGTGGCGGCATTGAATGCGTAGAGGTTACCATCGTCCGACCCTACATAGACCACCCCGTTCGCCACCGCCGGCGAAGATTCGATGGAGCCACCGGTGGCCGCGGTCCAGAGTCGTTGTCCGGTGGCGGCATTGAATGCGTAGAGATTGTTATCTTGCGATCCTACGTAGACGACGCCGTTCGCCACCGCCGGCGAGGAGCTGATCGGGCCACCGGTGGGAAAGCCCCAGATCGGTTGTCCGGTGGCGGCCTTGAGAGCGTACAGGCTGCTATCTAACGACCCCACGTAAACTACCCCGTTCGCCACCGCCGGAGAGGAGGGGATTTGCCCAAAGGTGCGATAGCTCCACTTAAGCTGTCCGGTTGCGGCGTTGAGGGCGTAGAGGTTGTTGTCATCCGAGCCGAAGTACACCACGCCATTCGCAACCGCCGGGGAAGAGAAGATGCTGCCGCTGGTTTGATAGCTCCAAAACATCTGCATGCTCCCCACATTGGAGACGTTCAGCACGTTCTCCGTTGGGTTGTATCCGTGTCGCTGTGGCCCGAAATTAAACTCTGTCCAGTTCGTCTCTACGATGAACGTGGTCTGCGCCGCGAGCCCGCTATGCCGTCCCACTCCGGTGATCCAGTGCGTGCCGGGAGTGGCCGAGCCCGGGACGGTCAGACTGATGCCGCTGAATGAACCGCCGGGTTGTGCGGTGGCTAGCGCCCGGTCCGTCTTGTCAAAGTAGATATCCACGGCCTCACTGGCGCCGAATCCCGTGCCGCCCACCGTGACCTTATCGGTCGGTGGCCCCGCTGTGGGGCTTACTGTCACCGCCGGTTGAGCGAGGGCAGCCGAGGCAACCGCCGCCACGAAAACGAGAGCCGCCGCGGCGCAGAGAACCCGGTGCGCTGGTGTCCGGGTCCGGAAGAAGCGTGTCGAAATCGGCGCAGGCATTGAGATTTCCTCCTCTTGACAATTTGCGTAATCAGGTTTGCCGGCAGGTGCGAATCTCGCCAGCGCTAACGTTCGCGTTGCCATCCTCTGAATCATGTTATTTCTCCTGTGCAATTGACCCACTCAAGGGTCCGATGGGTTTGCCGGCGTCCGCCGCGCCCGAGGCTGTCACCAAGGTGGTCCTTGGCTACACTGGCATGTTACGGCGGCTAAGGCTCCCGCCCCCTCGGCACCGGCTTTTAGGTCGTTCGCACCCTCCATGGGATGAAAGGTACCGCAGCCGGACAGACGAGTCACCATCCAAATGAATAGGTATTTCGCGCTGGGTTCAGCGGATCATGCGCGCGCGCAACGCCTTGGCAACCGCTTCCGATTTCGAGTGCACCTGCAGCTTTTCGTAGATGCTCCGCATGTGCCAGGCCACGGTGGCGCGGCTGACACCGGTCTCCGTGGCGGCCGTCTTCAGGTTATGGCCGTCCACCAACAGACCCAGGAGGCGAGTTTCGTGCGGGGTTAGCGTGCGGTCGGATTTTTCCGGCGGGCGAAAGTCGCGGAACAACTCTATCACCCGCCTGGCCACCGGCGGCGACATGGGCGCGCCGCCGCCCACGGCTTCCTGCAGGCTCTCCAGCAGCCGCGCCGGCGGCGTGCTCTTCAGCAGGTAGCCGCAGGCGCCGGCGCAAAGCGCGTCGAAGATGCGCTCGTCGTCCTCGTACACGGTGAGCATCAGCGCGGGCAGGCCGGGATAGCGTTCTTTCAGTAGCCGGATGCCGTCGGTGCCCGGCATGCCCGGCAGGCCGATATCGGCCAGCAGCACGTCCGGCACATCGCGGCCGATCTGTGCGAGAGCTTCTTCCATCGAACCCCAAGCGCCCACGCAAGCGTAACCTGCGGTGCCCGCAATCAGCGCTTTCAGCCCCTCGCGGATCTCCCGCTGGTCCTCGACAATGGCTACCCGAATCATTTTGAAGCTGGTGGTGTATCCAAAAGTTTAGACCCGCCCGGTGGGTTTGTCACCATTCATTTGGATGGGGTCCGCCAGGGGAATGCGCGCGTGCGCCCCACCGGAACCCGCAAGGCGACCGTCGTTCCGCGGTCCGCCGCCGAGGCGATGGTCGCTTCGCCGCCCAGCGTCTTGGCCCTGGCCTGCATATTCAGCAGGCCATGGCCCGCGCCGTTTTCGCACGCGGGCAGACCCTTGCCGTTGTCGCTGACGCGCAGCGCCAGCCAGTCCCCCTCGCGGGAAAGATCGATCTCCGCGTGCGTGCAATCCGAGTGGCGCACGGCGTTGTTCACCGCCTCCTTGAACACCAGAAAGATCTCGCGGCGCATGTCCGCGCTCAGCTTGAGGTCCCGATCCGCGGCCGGGGCGCGGAAGACGAACTCGATGTTGCGGGCGGCGAACATGTCGCTGGCGAAGCGGCGCATGCGCTGCTGCAGGTCGCGCAGGTGATCGTGGCGGGGATTGATGGCCCACACGATATCGCTCATGGAAGCCAGCACCTCGCGCGCGGAACGGGCCATGCCGGAGAGCTGTCCGCTCAGACCTTGATCGCC
>JBEKPZ010000242.1:0-11393 GCA_049520215.1 Bryobacteraceae bacterium
TTCCAGCGTGACATTGGAACCGCTGCCCGCCGTGATCGTGCCGCTGCCGGTATTGGTGAATGTTCCGCCGCTCAGCGCCAGCGAGCCGCCGCCGGTGGCCTCCAGCAGACCGGTATTGCTCATAGTCCCGTCCGGATCGATCGTCAGCGTGTTGCCGTGCGCCGATGCCGTGGCGTCGATGGTGCTCTGATTCACCAGCACCACGCTGCCATTGCCGATGTTGCCGCCCGCTCCCGAGATGGGCTGCGCGATGGTGAGTTGATCGCCGCCTGCCGCGGCCAGGATGTAATTCTGGTTGTTATCCGAGAAGGTGACCGTGCCGCTGCCTTGAAGCTTAGCCGTCGCGCTGTTCACTTCCAGGAAGGTGTTGTTGCCGACGGAGAGCAGTTCGAGCGTGCCCGTATTGTTGATCGTGCCGTCAATGAGTGTCGCTGTGTTGTTCGGAATTTGCAGAATCGAAGCTATGGTGACAGGATGCGCGCCGGAGCCGTCCAGTTGGGCGTTGGTGGATACGAATGTCCCCGCTCCGTTCAGCGTGCCGCCCACGATATCCGAGCTGCCGTTCAGGTCCACCACCGAGCCGCTGCCCGCTGTAATCGTGCCGCTCGTATTCGTGTAGGTGCCCGCGGACAGCGCCAGAGTGCCGCCTCCGGTGGCTTCCAATATCCCGTTGTTGGTAAAAGTGGCGTCGGGATCGATGGTCAAGACGTTCCCGTGCGTGGACGCCGTGGCGTCGATAGTGCTCTGATTGGTGATGACCAGGCTGCCGTTGCCGATGTTGCCGCCCGGTCCCGAGACGGGCTGCGCGATGGTGAGCGTGTCTCCACCGGCGGTCGCCAGGATGTAATTCTGGTTGTTGTCCGAGAAGGTGACCGTGCCGCTGCCCGAAAGGGTTGCCGCGGCGCTGTTCACTGATAGTTCCGTGGTATTGCCGATGGAATTCAGCGATATCGTGCCGGTGTTGTTCAGAGTGCCCGTGAAATCGAGGAATTGATCGTTGGGAACTTGCAGGGTCCCGGCGTTGGTGACGGTGTTGGTGGCGCCATTCAACTCCGCGATACCCGCGACCGTGATCACTCCAGTGCCAGCGGTAGTCAGCGTCCCGCCGTTGATCGTCGAGCTATTCAGCGTTACAACTCCGCCGTTCAGAGCCTCGAGAGTCCCGTTAATGGTTCCATTGGTGTTGACGATGGTGCCGTCCAATACCAGATTGCCGCCGCTGCTGGCTTCCATAAGACCCAGGTTGGTCGCGGTTGCGGCGCCCGTGTTGATCGTCAGAGTGTGGCCGGTGGAGGAAACGGCATCCACGATCCCTCCGGCGTCGTTGGTGAACGCCATGGCGCCGTTGCCGATGTTGCCCGAGCCCGAGATGGTATTGTTGACGTTGGTCATCGAACTGCCGGTCACGGACTGCAGCAGATAGTTGTTGATATTGTCGGACATGGCGATAGTGCCGCCGCCCGTGAGCGTGACGGCTCCATTGGCCTGCAGTTCCGTAAGATTGCCGCTGGAGTTCAGTTGGATCGTGCCCAGGTTGGTTAAGGTGCCCACCAACTGGGTTTGTTCGTCGTTGAGCACCTGATAGGTGCCCTTGTTGGTGACGCCGCTGAGCGTGGGGGTGCCGCTGGTATCTTCAATCAGGCCGCCGCTGGCCGTGTTCAGCGTGCCGCCGACGATGGTCACGGTGCCGGTCAGCGATACGACGGAGTTGGTTCCGGAGGCCAGAATCGTGCCGGCGCCGGTATTGGTGTAGGTGTCGGCTCCGGCAAAAACGAGCGTGCCGCCGGCGGTCGCCTCGAGCGTTCCGGCATTAGTCGTCCCGGTGGTGGTGTTGATTGTCAGCGTGGCGGGCTGATTGGCATCGATGATTCCCGCGCTCTGGTTGACCAAGCCCATCTGAGCGGCGCCGATCTGGCCCGAGCCCTGGATGGTGTTGTTGACATTGGTCAGAACGTCGGTGCCCGCGGTGCCGTAAATCCGATTGTTGGTGTTGTTGCTCATCGTAACCGTGCCGCCGCCAGTAAGCGTGACGCTGGCGCCGCCCAGAATAAGGTCTGTCAGGTTGCCGCCGGAGCTCTGTTGGATGGTGCCGTTATTGGTGATGGTGCCTATGATCGTCGTGTCGTTGTTGTTGGGCAATTGATAGATGCCCGTGCTGGCGATGGTCACGCCATTCAGCACTGGGTTCCCCGACGCTTGAATCAGGCCGCCGCTGGCCGTGTTCAGCGTGCCGCCAACGATAGTCGAGTTCAGCAGCGTCACTACGGAGTTCGTTCCGGATGCCAGGATCGTGCCGCCGGCGTTGGTGAAAGTGTCGTTCTTCAGGATCAGGTTGCCGCCGGCAGTGGCCTCCAGCTTTCCCGCGTTGGTGGTGCCGTTGCTCGTCCAGATCGTCAGGTTCTGGGGCTGGTCGGCATCGATGGTTCCCCCGCTCTGGTTCACCAGGCCCATTTGATTGGCGCCAATCTGGCCGGAACCCTGGATGGTGTTGTTGGCGTTGGTCAGGACATCGGCGGCTACGGAGCCGTAAATCCGGTTGTTGGTGTTGTTGCTCATCGTAATCGTGCCGCCGCCGGTGAGCGTGACGGCCGAGGCGCCGATGATCAAGTCCGTATTGTTGCCGCCGGAACTGAAGGTGATGCCGCCGGAACCCGTGCTGTTCGAGTTGGTGATGGTGGTCCCGGTTATGGTGAGCGCCGTATTATTTTCGAAGTTCAACAGGTTGGCGCTGCCGATCGTGAGATTGCCAATGGTATCGCTCACGTTCAGTTGTACCAGGCCCCCGGAATTGGTAATGACCGCGTTGTTGCTGGACCCTGGCATACTGCCCAGGGACCAGGTGGTCGCATTCCAGTTGCCTGCGGCGCCATTCCAATCGTCGTCGGTGAACACCAGAGGCCGCGCAAACGGTTGGAAGCCGAAGGCATGCACCACGAGACTTCTTCCCGAAATCATCCGGCGGATGGCCTTTTGCCCGAAATCGACGGGTTGTTTGGCAGCCCGCTCCAGCGGCGCTTGCGCAAAAAGGCCGGCCAGGCCGGTGCAGGCAATCAGGCAGGCAAACAATAGCCTGCTAACATACCGAATACCTTTGTTATCGCAACTGTTCATGGTCACTATGGCGTTCTCCTCTGGATGGGAGAGCGTAAAGAGAGTGGCGACACCCCTTACGCTTCCAACAGCACTTTTCCTCAAGGTGTCGAATTACACCCTGCTGGGCCAGTATACACCCCGATACATAAATTAAGAAGCAAATTTTGCAAGTTTGTAAGAGCGATGCAGTCCTAACGGTACGTGGTATTCGTACCGGTACCGAATGGCCTAGTAGCGCCGGCTCAAGAGTTTTCCTGATGCAGTGAAAAGCAACATGCCGCTCAAGATGCCTGGTAGCTTCGGCCGGGGCGGAGTGTCTCAATTCCAGACGGTATTCTGCATTTAGTACACACACCCCGGTGCCCGGCTCTTGAGCTTGCGCAGCCGCTGTGCAAATGGGGGAGATACCGGCGTGGTCACGCGCGTCCTTTGGCCCCAGCCGTGCCGTAGGCTGACTGGCACGCATGCAGCCGTCCAAGCCCTCTCGCCTTCTCCGGTGGCTCCCTTCCATGACGGACGCCGCCTTCGTGATGCCGCTGGTTTTCCTGTTCTGCGGGATGCAGGGAGCGCACACGCTATTGGGAGATGGCGACACCGGCTGGCATTTGCGCACCGGCGAATGGATCCTGGCGCATGGGCGCGTGCCGGACCGCGATATCTTCTCCTTTACCCGCTCCGGACAACCGTGGTTTGCCTGGGAGTGGCTGTGGGATGTGCTGTTCGGCTGGCTGCATGTGCATGCCGGTATGGCCGCGGTGGTGCTGGCCAGCAGCCTGGTGCTGGCGCTGACTTTCGCCTTGCTGTTCCGCATGGCGCGCCGGTCGAGCGATGCGCTGGTGGCGCTGGCCCTGACGCTGGCGGCCGCGGCCGGGTCGGCGGGACACTGGCTGGCGCGTCCCCACCTGTTCACCATGCTGTTCACTGTGATCTTCTATTCCATGCTGGATCCGAGCGGCGAGAGCACCGGGCGTGAGTCGGGCATTTCCCGGCAATTGTGGCTGCTGCCGCCGCTGATGGTGGTATGGACCAATCTGCATGGCGGTTTCTTTGTCGGCATCCTATTGATAGCGGCCTACGCGGCGGGGCAGTTCGGCGTGCTGCTGCGCGAAAGCGCCGACGGCCGCCGCCAGGCGCTGCGGCGCGGGCGCGGCTATGTGCTGGTGGCCGCCGCTTGCGCCGCCGCGACCTTCGTCAATCCATACGGCTACCGGTTGCACGCGCACATCTTCGCCTACCTGGCCGACGGGTTCTATCGCGGCAATATCATGGAATTCCAGTCGCTGAACTTTCAGAGCGGGCAAGCGCGCTATTTCGAGATCCTGCTGGCGGCTGGCGCGGCGGCCGCCTTCGTGCGGCTGCGCCGGGGGCGGCTGGTCTGGCCGCTGCTGTTTGCCCTATGGGCGCATTGGGCGCTCTACTCGGCCCGCAACGTGGAGATCTTCGTGCTGCTGGCGGCCCCGCCCGCGGCTGAAATGGTGTCGGAAGGCTTGCGGAGATTGCCGGCCCTGCGCCTGGCCGGGTGGCTGCGGCGCCGGCTGGAGGGTCTGGCGTTCTTTACGCAGGAATGGAACGCCTTCGATGGCGGACCGCGCTGGCACGCCGTGAGCGCCGCCGCGATGCTGGCGCTGGCAGCGTTGCTTTACGCCCCGCGATCGCCTGCCGCCTGCCGCGCCGCCTACGATCCCAAGACTTTTCCGGTGGCCGCCGCGGGCCAACTGGAGAAGGCCGGCCTGTTCGGCGGCGTCTTCACCGAAGACCTCTGGGGCGGGTACCTCATCTACCGCGAGTATCCCCGCGGCCGGGTTTTCATCGACGGCCGCAGCGATTTCTACGGCCCTGAGTTCGCCGGCAAATACATTAAGGCCATGGGCGCGCAGGCCGGCTGGGAGGGCTATCTGAACCGCTACGGAGTAGAGACCGTCCTGTTGCCGCCGGATGCGCCGTTGGCCGGCGCGCTGCGCCAATCCCGCGCGTGGCATCTGATCTATGACGATGGCGTGGCGTTGATCTTCCGTGCAGCGCGGGCCGCGCCATTGCCGTTCGAGCAGGCTTCCGCCGTTTCCTCTGGCGGCGGGATCGAATCCGCAACGATGCATCGAAACGACAAACGACTATGACTGCGTTCTGGACGAAATTCGCCTCGGTATCGTAGCGTCCGCCCCTATTGCTTCCCCACCCTCCGGCCGATATAAAAGGTGAACTGCACCGGGGCGCGTTTGAGTGGCCCGGAAAAAAGAGGATTGAGGCCGGGAATCCCGAGAGAGGATACGGCCCGTGAGCGAGGCATGAATCAAAGACTGATTTCCGTTCTGGCTTTTGCTTTTATTGTTTCCGCCGGCGCGAGCCTGTTGCTGTACCGGCTCTTGTCCGGCCGCGTCACGACGCAGGCGGCGCCCAAGTCCAGCAAACTGATTCTGGCGGCGAAGGATTTGGCGCCGGGCACCCTCATCCGGGACGCGGATCTCCGCCTGGGAGATTGGACCGGCAGCCTGCCCGAAGGCGCCATCCAAAAGAGAGAGGATATCGTCGGGCGCGGCGTGATCTCGCCCATCCTCGGCGGCGAACCCATGGTGGAGAGCCGGTTGGCCCCCAAGGGCGGCGGCGCCGGCCTGGCGGCCCTGATCCCCAGAGGCATGCGCGCAGTGGCCATCCGGGTGAATGAAATCGTAGGAGTGGCGGGCTTTGCCGTGCCCGGCATGCGGGTGGACGTGCTGGTATCCGGCAGTCCGCCCGGCGCGGCCGCACAGGGCGGCGTCACCAAGACCCTGCTGCAAAACGTGCAAGTGCTGTCGGCCGGCCAGAACTTCCAGAAAGACGCCGAAGGGAAACCCGTCTCCGTGGCGGTGGTCAACCTGTTGGTCACGCCGCAGCAGGCGGAAATGTTGAGTTTGGCCAGCACCCAGACCAGCATTCAACTGGTGCTGCGCAATCCGCTGGACACCGACATCGCCAAAACTAACGGCAGCGCGGTGGCGCAATTGTTCAATTCGGGCGCACCGCCCCCACAAGCCGAGAAACCCGCCGCCGCCATCCGCCCTACGCCTCCACCTGCGGCATTAGCTCCGCCTCCCAAGCCGCGCGTGGTCGAGGTGATCAATGGGATCAAGCGGACCGAAACGCAATTCGAACCGCGTGGGGAGGTCAAGCCATGAACGGGCACGGTTGCTGGCTGGTGGCGTCTCTGCTGGCGGTAGCGCTGCCCGCCGGTTGCGCCCACGATGGAACCCCGGTGGACTTGGCGGTCACCGTGGGCAAGTCGATCATCCTGGATACCGCGGCCGATCTCCGGCGCGTGGCGGTGGCCAACGGCGACCTCGCCGAGGCCCTGGCGGTAAATCCGCGCGAAGTCTTGATCAACGGAAAGGCGCCGGGAGAGACCTCCGTGATTCTCTGGCAGCAGGATGGCGCCCGCACCATGTACAACCTGACTGTGCGCCAGAACACGGCTCGCATCGAAGCCGTCCAGGGGCAGCTCCAGCGGGGACTCGAAGGCCAGGACGTGAGCCTCGAATTCGAGAACGATACGGTCTTTCTGCGGGGCACCGTGAAAGATCTTTCCAGCGCCGAGCGCGCCGCCGGCATGGCGGCCACGCTGGGCAAAGTAGTGAACCTGCTGCGCGTCGAAGTGCCCCCGGCGGAACCCCAGATCCTGCTGCGGGTGCGATTCGCCGATGTGGATCGCTCCGTGGCCACCTCGTTCGGCGTCAACCTGTTGAGCACTGGCGCGGCCAACTCGGTGGGGCAAGTCACTACCGGTCAGTTCGGACCGGCCGTCCCCACGATCCAGGGCAATGTCGCGCAATTTACGCTCTCCGACGCGCTCAACATCTTCCTGTTCCGGCGCGATATCAATCTGGGCGCCCTGGTGCAGGCGCTGGAGGCCAAAAACCTGCTGCAAATGCTGGCCGAGCCGAATGTGCTGGCCACCAATGGCAAGCCGGCCAGCTTTGTGGCCGGCGGCGAGTTTCCGTTTCCCGTGGTGCAAGGCGGCGCTACCTCGGGCGCGGTCACCATTCAGTTCCGGGAATACGGCGTGCGCATCAACTTTCTGCCGGTGGTGACGCCGCGCGGAACCATCCGCCTGCAAGTGGCCCCCGAGGTCAGTTCGCTCGATTACTCCAACGCGCTGAGTTTCGAAGGTTTCACCATCCCGGCATTGGCCACCCGAAAGGTGCAGACGCAAGTGGAGCTGGAGAGCGGTCAGAGCTTCGTGATCGCGGGGCTGCTAAACAACACCATTACCGAGAGCCTCAACAAGATTCCCGGGATCGGCGACATCCCCTTGCTGGGCAAGCTCTTCCAAAGCCGCACGCGCACGCGCAGCAACTCGGAATTGATGATCCTCATCACGCCGGAGTTGGTGCGGCCGATTCCGGGCGGAGCGGCGCTTCCCGCCGTCGGAATGCCCGAAGTATTTCTTCCGGGCACCGCCGCGGCCGCCCCCCGGACGCCCGGCTCCGAGGTCACCGGAGCGATTCCGTCGCCGCCGGTGAAGAAAGACATCCCGCTCGAAGAGATGCTGGAGATCGAAAAACAGAAGACGGCCGCCGGCGCGGCACCGCTACAGGCCAGTCCGGCGGCGGGCGCCGCACCCGGAGGAATACGGTAATGGCTTCCCTGGTCCTCGAACAAGATACGTCCAAAGCCCCCGCGGCGCCGACCACCGTAGGGGTGGCGATCCGGGCGCCCGAATTATGGGAACCCGTGCAGGAAGCGCTGCGCGGTCTGTCGGTGCGCGTGGTCATGGAGCAGCGCGACCTTCGGAACTGGCCCTCGCTGATCGAAAAACTGGAGTTTCTGCGGCCGGAAGTCGTGCTGCTGGACATCACCGGGTTGCCCCTGCCGCTCGAAGAAGCCGTGCGCGGGGTACGCGCCGCCTTGCCCGATTGCATGCTGGTGGCCCTCGACACCACGGCGCAACCGGAAACCATTCTGGCCGCCATGCGCGTCGGCGCGAACGAGTTTCTGTACCCGCCGCTGGGCAACAATCTCCGGAAGGCAGTGGAACGCCAGGCCGAAATCCGTCCCGTACGGCGGGAAAATAACCGCCCGCCGGGCAAGGTCTTCGGATTCCTCTCGGCAAAAGGCGGCAGCGGCGCCACCACCATCGCCTGCCACCTGGCGGCCGAACTGGGCCGCGTCAGCGCGCAGCGGGCCGAGCATACGGTGCTGGTCGATCTGGACTTGCAATCGGGAATTGTCGGCTTCCTGATGAAGGTCAAATCGTCCTACTCGGTCCTGGACGCGCTGCAGAATCTGCATCGCCTGGACGTGAGTTACTGGAACGCTCTGGTATCGGCCGGGTGGCCTGGGCTGGAGATCATTGCGGCGCCCTCCGGTTATCTTCCGAAGGATCCCGTTTCCGGAGAATCTCTTGCGAAAGTCGTCGCTTTCGTGCGGGCGCACTACGCCTGGACCGTGGTCGACCTGGGCAGCGCGCTGAATCTGGCCACCATCGCGGTGCTCGATGAGATCGACGAGATCTTCCTAGTCACCACCTTGGAAGTGCCCTCGCTGCACCAGGCCAAGCAGGCGGTCCAGACGCTGATCAACGCCGGCTTTGGAAGCCGGCTGCGCGTGATCCTGAACCGCACGCCGCAGCGGCCGGATGTTACCGCCGAGGAGTTGGAGCGTATCCTGGGCGCGCCCATCGACACCATGCTGCCCAACGACTATTACGCGCTCTACGACGCTTTTTGCAAAGGCAAGCTGCTGCCGCCTGGCAGTCATTTGAATCGCCAGATGGCGAGCTTTGCCATGCGTCTGGCGGGCGCCCCCGTGGAGAAGGGCAAGCGCCGGTTCGGCCTGTTCGGATAAAAGGAGCGATGCGATGGGCAACGGGTGGCATGTCGCGCCGCAGGCAGCGGCGGAATCGGGATGGGTGGCGCGGCTTTTCCAAAGCGAAGCTTCCACGCCGGAATACCAGCAACTGAAGTTCGCGCTGCATCGCCAGTTGCTGGACCGCCTCAACCTCGAAGCGTTGTCCTCCATTCCGGGCGAGCGCGCGCGCCTGGAGATCCGCACGGCGCTGGTCCGGCTGGTGGATCAGGAGAAGACTCCGCTCAGCCGGACGGAGAAGGACCGCGTCATCGAAGAAGTGCTCGACGAAGTCTTCGGGCTGGGACCGCTGGAGCCTTTGCTGCAGGATTCCACCATCTCCGACATCCTGGTGACCACACCCTACCTGGTATACGTGGAGCGGGCCGGCAAATTGTTCCGCACGCCCGTGCAGTTCAAGGACAACGCCCACCTGCTTCGCATCATCGAAAAAATAGTGGCGCAGGTCGGCCGGCGGGTGGACGAATCCACGCCCCTGGTGGACGCGCGGCTGCCGGATGGATCGCGCGTGAATGCCGCCATTCCCCCAGTGGCGGTGGATGGCCCGCTGCTGTCGATCCGCCGTTTCGGGCGGCACGCGCTGCGCCCCGAGGATCTGGTGCGCAGCCTGACCATGACCGAGAGCATGCGACAGACGCTGGAGTACTGCGTGAAGGCCCGTTTGAATATCCTGATCAGCGGCGGCACCGGCTCGGGCAAGACCACGCTGCTGAACGTGCTCTCCAGCTACATCTCGGAGGACGAACGCATCGTGACCATCGAGGATGCGGCCGAACTGCGTTTGCAGCAGACCCACGTGGCGCGCATGGAAACGCGTCCGCCCAACATCGAAGGCACGGGCGCCATCCGCATCCGGGAGCTGGTCATCAACGCGCTGCGCATGCGGCCGGACCGCATCATCGTGGGCGAGGTGCGCGGCGAGGAAGCGCTGGACATGCTGCAAGCCATGAATACCGGCCACGACGGCTCTCTCACCACGATCCACGCCAACACCCCGCGCGACGCCGTGGGCCGCCTGGAGGTGATGGTGGGGATGTCCAACGCCAATATGGGCGTGCGCTCCATCCGCCAACAGGTCGCCTCCGCGGTGGACCTGTTCGTCCAGGTGTCGCGCTTCAGCGACGGGTCCCGCAAGGTCACCCACGTGACAGAGGTCACCGGCATGGAAGGCGACTTGGTGACTCTGCAAGACCTGTTTGTGTTCGATAAGAAGGGCATCACGGAAAAGGGGCAGGTGCGCGGCTGCTTCCGGGCCACCGGCATCCGGCCCCAGTTCTACGAACGGCTGGCCGCCTGCGGCTTGGCGTTGCCCGGCGCAGTGTTCGAGAGCTGCCAGGAGGTGGGTTAGGCATGCACGTCTCCCTGCCCCTGTTTCTGGTGGTGTTCACCTGGGTACTGCTCTCCATCGCTCTCGGGCTGAAGTTTTATGAATGGTCGCGCCAGCGCGAGATGTCGGCCATGCTGCGCACCGCCGCCGAGGATCCCATGTCCGGAGGCTCCCAGTTGCTGCGGAAGGTAGCCGCCAAACCGCCGCAACTGGAGGTGTGGTTGGAGCACCTGGCCCTGCTGGCGAAGACCAAGAAGCTGATCCAGCAAGCCGGCGTCGACTGGACGCCCGGCGGATTGCTGCTGACGATGGCGGGCGGGGCCGTGGGAGCGGTGGTCTTGTCCCTGCTGCTGCCGGCCCTTTTCGTCTGGGCGGGGACCTCCGCCGTGCTGGCCGTGTTTCTGGCCTCGCTGCCCTTCCTCTACCTCCGCCGCAAGAGCCGGCGCCGGCTGGCGGCCTTCGAGGAGCAGTTTCCCGAGGCTCTCGACTTCCTGGCGCGGTCCATGCGCGCCGGCCACGCTTTCACCATCAGCCTCCACATGGCCAGCGAGGATTTGCCCGACCCGCTGGGCCTGGAGTTCCGCACGCTGTTCAATGAGCAGAATCTGGGCGCGCCGCTCGATACCGCGCTCTATAACCTCGCGGACCGGATCCCCCTGCTGGATGTGCGTTTCTTCGTCTCGGCAGTCATCCTGCAGAAACAAACCGGCGGCAACCTGGGCGAGATTCTTACCCGTTTAGGGCAAATCATCCGCGGACGGTTCCAGTTGAAGGGCCAGGTCAAGGCTGCCAGCGCGCACGCCAGGATCACTGCGCTGGTGCTCACCATTCTGCCGGCGGCCACCGCCGTTTTGATGATGATGGCGGCGCCCACCTATCTACAGTCCATGGTTGACGACCCGGACGGCCGCAAACTCATTGCAGGCGCCATTGTGGGGCAGATCGTGGGCCAGGTGCTGATTCGCAGGATCATCAGAGTCAAGTTCTAGAGCAAAGGTTGGACTATGCCTCTATTGGTTTCCGTAGCGTTGTTCGGACTGCTGGCGACGGCCATCGCCGTCTATGGCTACGGACGTTACGCCAGGCCGGCCGGGCTTCTGCAACAACTGGACCCCGAACCGGCGGCCCCGGTGAC
>JBEKPZ010000243.1:0-11374 GCA_049520215.1 Bryobacteraceae bacterium
GTGGGGGGGGATTGGTAGTGTAGTTTTTGCGGGGATATTGCAATTTGCAAAAACCCCGCAGCTAATCTTCGGGTACTGCTGGCGGAGCCACGAACTCTGGAACTGACTTATTTAGCAGGTCGAGTCGCATCCGATTGATTGTCGTGTGCATCGCAAGCATATCGGGGCGTTGTTCGTCGGTAGGTAACGCTTCTGGTAGTGCTCTCGGAGATAATGGAATCCTACCGTCTTCGGCCTCATGCCCTAAGATGGCGACCTCAAGATAATGTTTCAGCAGTTTGACTTCCGGCCACGATATCGTTATGGCAGTATGCTGATCCACTATCATTTTCCCCGGCGCGTCAGGCGGATTTTGGATCACCTGCCCGAAAACCATAACCAGATCCCATATACTCGACTCAAACTGAATATTATTTGCGTATGCCCTTCTAAAATCGCTGGTACGCCTAAAGTTTAAAGGCTGTTCCGGCACGGTTGCGTTCGGATGCTGTTCCATAATAATGAATGTGCTCCAAAATTCTCTCTAACCCGCAACTCTCAACTCAGGGTTAATCTGCGGTATCCCGCCGGTTTGCATTGCAATGACCTTCCCCCCCGTCTTTGAATCCATGTCCACAGTTTGGCCTCCGATTGGGTTGCTTCCCGCGTTAAGCATCATGAGTACACTGCCCCGTGCGATGTTTTGACCAATAGTGAATGTCGCAGCAGATGCGCCGGTTGGCAGCTTGTCGAAGGTGCCTGAAATTGTGGCGGATTCAGAGCGCACTTCTTTCTTGTCAACAAATCCCGCGTCTTTCTCAAAATCACTAACGCTCAATGCCCTTTCAGATAGATTTGTATACCAGCGGGCTAGATCGCTGAAAGGAACGAAGCGTCCGACATAGGCCACATCAAACCCAGACGCGATTTTAAGGATAGTGTTTATTGTAAGGTTGCCATAGTCAGGATCAGCGGCTCTTGAAATGACACCCTGCTTCAATCCGGCTCGCTCGGCAAGATCTGATTGGTTCCATCCTCTATCCTTCAGCATGACTCGGATCTGCGTAGGCAGGCCGCGCTTCAGTTGAGAGGCGACAAAGGCGTCCCTGTATGCTTTCTCGCGTAACTTCTCCCAGATTCTAGAGAGGACGTTCACGTAAACTCCCCTTTCCGTTTTTCACACTATTGCGATGCTTGATTGCAAGATCGAAGGCGTCAGGAGGGTTGTAAATTCTCTGTTTGTGGGTAGCGCCAACGTAAAGAGAAAAAGTGTTTTTTCCGGGGCCAAAGAATCCAAGAACACGATACTGAACGTTCGCCGTTGCGAAACGAATTTCGCAGAGGCCCTCCCGCCCAAGGTGCTTGAACTCTTTCATATTCCGCCAGTCTGGAGCGGGCGCGATAGAAAGGTTGTTGAGGGTCGTGTCGAAGTCTGCCCGAACGCTTGGATCGCGATGTTTATACCACTCCTGAATCATGTTATTTCCAGCCTCGGAGCAGTAGTCTAAACCGCCACAAAGCCATCGTACACCCTTTCAGCAGAAAATGCAATATTGTATTTTGCGCTTGACGGTCTGTATGCAATATTGTATCATCTAAACAAGATGAACAAAACAAAAGGCCAACAGCCCCTAGTCGCCAAACTGGAACTGCTGGCCATTTGTGTTCTCTGTGGCGGGTTGGCAGAGTGGTTGAACGCAACCGGCTTACAACCGGCAGACGGTGCTAGTCCCACCGTTCAGGGGTTCAAATCCCGTACCCGCTGCCAGATCAGCGATAACACCCCGACAGAGGCGCTAACCTCCACTGGGGCAAAGACCGCACAGCCAAGGCCGTACAGGTCCCTCAACCTCAGTATGCAGCTTTCGGCTGTGAAACTCAATAGGAGATTTCACAGTGACGCGCCACAACTGCAAAACGGACATGGTGAAGGCCGGTAAAGGCCGGTACGAACTCCAACGATACAAGTGCCAACGGTGCGGAAAACGGTACACCGAACCGCACGAGAAGCCATTCGGTGAGGACGTTCGCCTAGAGGAGCACCAGAATCTTTCAATCCGCATGGGGATGCGCCGAATGACGCGGCTCACCAACGCCTTCAGCAAGAAATGGGAGAACCTCTGAGATCCGCGTGGAGATTTCCGCTCCGCATCTACAAGCGGTGAACGGACGGCGGAAGGGCGGCCTGGGAGGCCGCCGCAGGCCGAGGGCCTGCCCAGCATTGCGGCAAGCCGCAAACCGAGCGTGAGCGGGTCTGGAGACCCCGGCCCAAGGGGCCCCCCGGGCGTGGACGCCCGCCCCACATTGACAGAGCCACAAGCAGATGGACAGTAGTACACGCGGCCTTAGAACTTCAGGTGCAGCGCCAGTTGCATGATGCGCGGGTCGGCGGTGCTGGAGACTTGGCCGAAATTCGGGTCGCCTATGTTGGTATCCGGATTGCCGAATTCCACGTTGTTAAACACGTTGAAGGCATCGGCGCGTAATTCCACATCCATCCTTTCACGTACCCGGAATATCTTGGAAAGCGAAAGGTTGGTATTGAATGCACCGGGTCCGCGCAAGGCATTGCGCCCGAAGGTGCCGTAGGTGAACTGATTCAGCAAAGCGGCCGGGTTCACCGAAGCCTCCTGATTGAGCGCCACTTCGCGCGCATTGGAAAAGCTGTTCGGATTGAACCAATAGTTACCGCTTTGCGCTCCGGCGAGATTGCTGTTTACGGTGCGGTAGGTGCCGGCGCCGTAATACTGAACCGGTGCGACCAGATCGGCGCGAACCACTTGAATATCGCCGGCACCGGACGGACCGGGACTGTCGATCGAGGACGCCGTGCCGGCGCTGAATGCCAGCACATCCAGAGGAAAGCCCGACCGGTAACTGACAATGGGATACAACGTCCAGCCCTTGGTGAGCCAGCCCGCGCGGTCTGTCAACTTACGGAAGGGTAACTCCCAGCCGCCCGATAGCGAAAGGAACTGCCGGATATCGGTATCTCCCGAGGCACGAAACTGGTTGTGGTTATAGTAAGGCACAAACGGGTTGCGCTGCCGGTAACCGGACTCGTTGTCGATTTCGTGCGACCAAGTGTACGCCAGGGTGAAGAACGTATTGCCAAACCGCGAATCGGAAATACGCTTGGTCAGGTTGGTCTGCAACCCGTTATATTCGGCGCGACCCACGTTCTGGAATTCATTCATATAGTTGTAATCGCCATTCAGACCCGGTGTCAGGTCCAGAATGCGGGTGCTCGATCCCGGCTGGAAAGGGTTAATGTCCGTCAACCCGGTAAGCCCGTTCGCGGTGTAGCCGACGTAGCCAGCCTCGAACGTGAGATTGTTGGCGAGTTGCTGCTGGAGCGAAAGGTTGAACTGGTAAATGCGGGGCGTCTTGAGATTGGGATCCACAAAGAAAGGATTGCCGCCACCGATGGGCAAGAAGCCGGCATCGGCAAAATTCACATTGTGATTCACCGGTTTCGAGGGGAACGGATTGGGTTGGCCGGCTGCGCCGTAGGGATCGGTCATGATGCCGGGATCGGAAGTGAATCCGCCGGCGGGCGAGGTGAACGACAAGTACCCCGAGGCGAAGAACGGAGCCTGGCCGTTGAACTGAAGGTTGTCCTCGGCTTTCAGCACATCATAGAAGACGCCGAAGCCGCCGCGCAAGCTGGTTTTGGCGTTGCCAAAGACGTCCCAGGCGAAACCCAGGCGAGGCGCGAAGTTAGTGCGGTCGGGCCAGTTCGAACCGCGCGGAGCGTCCTTGTCGCCGGGGAAAAGCAGCCCCAGGGGCGCGTCCGGAAACACGGTGGATTGCACTCCGGGAACGAAAGAGAACGAGCGGCCCTGGGTGTCGTATTTGGGTTGGTTGTATTCGTAGCGTAAGCCATAATTCAAGGTGAACCGGCGGCTGACTTTCCAGGAGTCCTGCACATATCCGGCAAACGAATGCGAGCGGATGTTGGTGGGGGCGTTGGGATACTGCTGCAAGTCGTCGGGCAAGCCCATCAGGAAGTCGGCGCGGTCGTTGCCGGACCCGATTCCGGTGCCCGGACCATAGAAGTCGAACTCGCCGTTGAGGTAATAGCCGTAAATCATGGCGTCGCGGTATGAGGAGAACAGGAAGCCCGCTTTCATGGAGTGGGCGCCGCGCGTCCAGGAGAAATCGTTGGTGAAGGTGATGGTGTTATCGACGATGTTCGCCGGGCCGAAGGGATTGTAGCCCGCAAACAGGCCGCTGCCTTCGAGATTGATGATGGTGGGGCCGTCGACCAGGTCGGGCGTGATTCCAATTCCCAGGTTCGACGGACCGGGCAGTGTGCCGATGGGATAGTTTTGTTTGGTGTTGTTGCGCTGCGCGGTGAGACGGGCCACGTCGATGATGGCGGGAGAAAAACTGTAGGTGTAGGCCACATTGCCAAAATATGCCCCGACATCGTCGGAAACCGGGAAGCCATTCACGGTGGTGGCGCCCGAGGAGCCGGAGAACGGAACGGTACTCGGGCTATCCTGGGTCGCCAGGGTGGCACTCAGCGTGGCGCGCGAGCCGATGGTGTAATCGACCTTGCCGAGGTACTCGGAGTGGTTGGTGATTGCGGCGGCCTGGGGGAATAGATAACCGGTGGGCGACGTAGCGATGAGCCCGTCCTTGAAGTAATTGAGAGAGACCGGGCTGATACGGTTCGGATCGATGATGGCTTGTGAGGCAAGCGTTGGATCGCTCTGAAACCAGGGGTTGGCCAGGAGGAAGCTGGCCACAGCCGGGTCGGGGCCACCGTTCACGGCTTGCGAAAAGTTGCCCTGCGCCTCCAGCGGCGTAAAGGTGGTGATCTTGCCGGATTGCGCGTTGGCGTTCTGGCGCTGGCCCTCATAGGAGAAGAAGAAGAACAGCTTATTGCGTCCATCCACCAGATGCGGCACCCACACCGGCCCGCCTAGGGTAACGCCGTACTGGTTGCGTTTCAAAATCTGGCGTCCGATACCCTGTTCGTTATTGAAGAAGGTATTGGCATCCAGGTCCTCGTTGCGCAGATAGTCGAATGCGGTGCCATGCAGCGAGTTGGTCCCGCTCTTGATGACCACGCTGACGATGCCGCCGCCGCTGCGGCCGTACTCCGCGGCGTAGTTGCTTTGTAGCACGCGGAATTCACCCACCGCATCGGGATTGGGATTGATGACGATGCCATTGTCGATCAGGTGGTTGTTCAAGCCGCCATCGAGCAGATAGGTCACCGAATCAGACCGGCCCCCGCCGATGCTATATCCTCCGGCTTCGCGGGGCGCATCGTTGTTCTTGGGCGTCACGCCGGGCTGCGTGGAGAGCAGATCGAGGGTATTGCGCCCGTTCAGTGGCAATTCCGAAATGGCGTTACCGCTGACCGTGGCGCCGACCGTGGAGTTCTCGGTTTCGACCGCGCTTTCCCCGCCTTCCACGGTGATCACATTACTGACGGCGCCAACCTCCAGGGTTACGTCGATGCGCAGCGTCTGGTTGATTTCGAGCGTGTTCCGGGCGGCCACTAACTTCCGCGAGAATCCGGCGGCTTCGGCAGCGACGGCGTACGGGCCGATGGGCAATTCCAGCACCTGGAAGTAGCCTTGTTTGTCAGTCGAGGTCTGCCGGACAACGCCGGTACCGGTGTTGGTGACAGTTACAGTGGCGCCGGTGACAATGCCGCCACTGGAATCGGATACGGTGCCGACAATCCTGCCCGTGGCATCCTGTCCAAACAGCGAGGACAGGGCCAGAGTCAGAAAACAGGCGCATAATGATAACAATCGCATCTGTTTACCTTTAAGATGGGTGAGAAGTCGCGGGGGAATCGCCAACGGGATCGCGGATTTGCATGATGCGATGCCGGGCGACGGCGGGGTCGCCTTTAGAGGAGATTCAGATGCATAATACCATAAATTCATCAAGCCCAAGAGCGGGGCTCAAGCCCCGCGCGGGCTAAAGCCCGCCCTCCAGGGTGCGGCGCAGGTCCAGCGTTAGCGGGAACTCGGGATTGCTTTCTTCCGGCGGCGCAAGCATGGTACCTGCGGTGTGGCCGGTATCCTGAAAGCGGGCCAGACGGCGGCTCTCGGCCTCGTTGGCGTTGACGGGGAACTGCTCATTGGCGCGGCCGCCGGGATGTGTCACATGATAGGTGCAGCCACCAACGGCTCGGCCGGACCAGGTGTCCACGATGTCGAACACCAGGGGCGTGTGCACGGGGATGTTGGGGTGCAGGCACGATGGCGGCTGCCACGCGCGATAGCGCACGCCCGCCACGAATTCGGCGCTTTCACCCGTGGGCTGCAGCGGCACGCGGCGGCCGTTGCAGGCGACCACGAAGCGCTCGCCGGTCATGCCGGTCACTTTCACTTGCAGCCGCTCGAGGGATGAGTCCACGTTGCGGACGGTGCCGCTGCCGGAGGCTTCTTCGCCCAGCACGTGCCACGGTTCCAGCGCGTGCCGCAGCTCCAGCGTCACGCCACTGGCGGTTACCGAACCGATTTGCGGAAATCGAAACTCGAAGTGCGGGGCAAACCATTGCGTATCGAAGTCGTACCCGGCTGCGCGCAGGTGCGCCATGACATCCTCCCAGTCGAGTTGCACAAAGTGAGGCAGCATGAAGCGGTCGTGCAGCATGGTTCCCCACCACACCAGTTTGCGGCGGTACGGGTTCTCCCAGAAATCCGCGGTCAGCGCGCGCACCAGCAATTGCTGGGTGAGACTCATTTGCGCGTGCGGAGGCATTTCGAAGGCGCGCAACTCGACCAGCCCGAGACGCGATCCGGCGGCGTCGGGCGAGTAGAGCTTGTCGATGCAAAACTCGGCGCGATGCGTGTTGCCGGCCAGATCGGTGAGCAGGTGGCGGAAGACGCGATCGGCCAGCCACAGCGGGCCCGCGGGAGTGTCCTTGTCCGGGATCTGGTCGAAGGCGATCTCCAGTTCGTAGATAGAATCGGTGCGCGCCTCATCCACACGGGGATGCTGGCTGGTGGGGCCGATAAACAATCCCGAGAGCAGATACGACAGTGAGGGGTGATTGTGCCAGTAACCGATCAGGCTGCGCAACAGATCGGGCCGGCGCAGGAAGGGACTGTCCTCGGGAGTGGGGCCGCCGATCACCACGTGGTTGCCGCCGCCGGTGCCGGAGTGTTGTCCATCCAACATGAACTTCTCCGTGCCCAAACGGCTCTGGCGGGCGAGTTCGTAGAGCGCGGTGGTGTTTGCGGAAAGCTCGTCCCAGGATGCCGCGGGATGGATGTTGACTTCGATGACGCCGGGATCGGGCGTCACTTTCAGCACGGCGATGCGGGGATCCGAGGGAGGCGCGTAGCCTTCCAACATCACAGGCATTTTGAGATAAGCGGCGGTATCTTCGATGGCGGCGGCGAGATCGAGATAGTCCGCGAGGTGCTCGACCGGCGG
The DNA here is from genome assembly GCA_049520215.1 of Bryobacteraceae bacterium. Lineage (GTDB taxonomy): Bacteria > Acidobacteriota > Terriglobia > Bryobacterales > Bryobacteraceae > Bog-159. The sequence goes on from JBEKPZ010000243.1 coordinate 7,393, forward strand.
CATGAAGACGAACAGCTTGCCATCGCGCGGTTCGACGCATAGGGCGGGACGGGAGATCCAGGGGGCGGATTCGCCTTTCTTGGGAACCGCTCCCTCACGGTCGCGGCTCGGTAAAGTGTCACCGTTCGCCAAAGTGTCGCGGCTCGGTACGGCGTCGGCGACTGACGGCGCGTTGAAGAGATCGGGCCGGCGTTCCGGTCTCAGCGGCAGGCGCGCGCGCTTTTCAAAAGGATCCGGGCCGTAGGAATACACCGCATCTTCCGGCTTGGTCCATGGAAGAGATTCGAGCGGCAAGCGATATCCCATGGACGAATCGCCAGGGACCAGGAACATTTGTTTCGAGGCGAGAAACCAGGGCTGGCTGGTCCAGCGCGGCGTGCCAGAGCGGGTGGGGATACGGCGCAACGGCAGGACGTAGCCGATGGGATGGTCCAGGCCCTGCTCGAAGAGGCGCGCCAGGCGGGCGCGCTCGATGGGATCGGCGAGCTTGGGATCAAGCGGATCGACGTTGACCGGCAGCTTGCGTTCCTTCCACAGATAGTAGAAGACGTCCTCGTATGCTGCGATGGTGAAAGCAGTGTCCACCTGGAGACGGCGCGTGAGGGCTTCCAGGAATTGCCGCACGTGCTCCGCAGTGTAATGGTAGTTTTTGCCGTCCTCGGCGATGAGGCTGGCATCCTCCCAGATGGGAACGCCATCCTTGCGCCAGTGGCAGCCGAATGCCCAGCGCGGCAGCGGCTCGCCGGGATACCACTTCCCCTGTCCGAAATGCAGCAGGCCGCCGGGCGCGAAACGCTGGCGCAGCCTGCCCAGCAGTTCCACGGCGCGTTGGCGTTTCACCGGCCCCAGCGCGGCGGTGGTCCATTCGGCTCCATCGTGGTCGTCGAGCGAAACGAAAGTCGGCTCCCCACCCATGGTGAGCCGCACGTCTCCGGAGCGCAGATCGGCATCCACCTGGTGGCCCAGTTTTTCGATGGCATGCCACTGTTGGGCGGTATATGGCTTGGTGACGCGCGGAGACTCGTAAATCCGCTCGACGGTCATCTCGTGAGTGAATTCGGTATTGCAGGGGTCGAGCAGGCCGGAGATAGGCGCGGCGCTGGAAGCGTCCGGCGTGCAGGCGAGCGGGATGTGTCCCTCGCCGGCGAGCAGCCCGGAAGTGGGATCGAATCCGACCCAGCCGGCGCCGGGCAGGTACGCTTCGGTCCAGGCATGCAGGTCAGTGAAATCGGCGGTGGGACCGGCCGGTCCTTCGAGCGGCTTCACGTCCGCCACGAGCTGAATCAAATAGCCGGAAACGAAGCGCGCCGCCAGCCCGAGATGGCGCATGATCTGGACCAGTAGCCAGGCCGAATCGCGGCAGGAGCCGCTGCGCAGCGTGAGGGTTTCCTCGCAAGTCTGCACGCCCGGCTCCATACGAATGACGTAGCCGATTTCGTGCTGCACGAGTTGATTGAGGCCGACCAGAAAATCCATGGTGCGGGCGGCTGCGCGCGGCACTCGGGCGAGAAGGGCGGCAAGCTTCGGCCCGGCCGGCTCGGTTTCGAGAAACGGGCGCAACTCGCGGGCGGCCAAGGGGTCGTAGGAAAAAGGGCACTGTTCCGCGTAGGCCTCCAGGAAAAAGTCGAACGGATTGTAGACCGCCATTTTGGCAACCAGATCGACTTCCACGAATAGCTCCGTGGTGGGTTCCGGGAAGACCAGCCGCGCGAGATAGTTGCTTTGCGGGTCCTGTTGCCAGTTGATGAAGTGGTTGGCGGGGAGGACTTTCAACGAGTAGGCCAGGATTGGCGTGCGGCAGTGCGGCGCGGGACGCAGCCTGACGATGTGCGGCGCGAGGGATACGCGCCGGTCGTAGCGGTAGCGGGTTCGATGGTGAAGCGCGACTTGAATGGCCATGTTTTGAAGAGCGGGGCTTAAGCCCCGCGCGGGCTAAAGCCCGCCCTCCATTCGGGCTAAAGCCCGCCCTCCATTATTGTTGCTGCTGTGCGTGCAATTGCTCGGCTTGCTGGTCGTTTTCAAGGAAGCGGGACCATTCCTCATCCGCGGCAAACTCTTTGTCGGGCGGCAGCACGGCATCGGAAGGGGTCACCCGGACGCGCACCTGCAATTCGGTTTCAGCGGACCCTTTCATGGTACCCACAGTCGGGGACACGTCGGCGTAATCGCGCCCGATCGCGGTGCGAATGTGCCGGCCGCCCACAATCAAGTTGTTGGTCGGGTCAAATCCCACCCAGCCGATACGCGGCACAAGCGCTTCGACCCAGGCATGCGTGGCGCCCTCGTCGGAGCGATCCGGTTGATCCGCGTCGCGATGCAAATAGCCGCTCACATAGCGGCACGGAATCCGCAGATTTCGCACCATCGCGATCATGATGTGGGCGAAATCCTGACAAACACCCTGCCGGGACTGAATGGCGTCTTCGATGGCCGTTTCGACGTGGGTGCTTTGCTTCACGTAAGAGAAATGGTGGTAGAGCTTGCGGTTCATCGTGGTCAGCAGTTCCAGAGGTTCCCGGCTGCCGCGCTGGTCGACCCCAAACTCCGCAGCCAGCGCTTCCAACTCCGGCGAAGTGCGTCCGAACCGGCTGGGCATCAGCATATCCCAGTAGTCGTCGCGATCGATCATGGCGTCCAGTTCGTCCCATGCGCCGGGACCCAGCGACTCGGGGAGGGGCGCGGGAGTCTCCACATCCACCAGAGCGTCGGCGATAATCGTGAGCTGCCGATGCTGGCCGGGAACGTCGAAGTGGTGAACGAAATTGCCGCGGTGATCCTGATACGAGAAGACCCTGGCCTGCGGACTTACGGAGAGTTGAAAGGTGAAGCATCGCTGGGTGTGCTCGCTGCGCGGCTGCATGCGCAATTCCATGACGCTTTGCCAGACGGGACGGCTGTACCGGTAACGAGTAAAATGCCGGATCGCGTAGAACATCAGGCCTCCAGAGCCGACTGGATCGGGTAATCGATATAAACTGCGTGCACCGCCGCATGCAGGCTTTTGCACTGCTCGATGACGGTGTCGAGATAGCGGTGCAGCCCACCCGCCATGACGTCGGCGATCTGAACGTAAGCCAGCGACGCGCGCAGCCGCCCGGCGATGCGCTCGATGCGGCCGGTCGCGTGGGTGAAAGACGTCTGGGAGATGGCGGCAATCGCCGCGTTCATGCGCTCCACGGCATAGCGCACCGAATGCGGGAACTCGGGATTCAGAATCAGAAACTCGGCCATGGAGTCGGGCTTCAGGTCGGCGGTGTACACCTTGCAGTACGCCTCAAACGCGGTGCAGCTTGAGAGCAGCCCCACCCAGTCCAGGTCGTCTGCCTGCCCGCCCGCAGCGAAGTAGGCGTCCAGAAGGACCGGCAATGCGCAAGAACGCTCCATATACTTGCCCAGTTGAATGAAATGCCAGCCTTCGTCGTGATTCATGGTGGCGTCGGTGACACCGTGAAACTCGTAAGCGCCTTCGCGCACGGCGGCCACCAGGCGGAGCGGATCGGAGTCGGTCTCCAGCCGGGGATTGGCCTGCGTGACAAAGTGATACAAGCGGTTCAAGCGTTCCCACATCTCCGAACTGATCTGCTCGCGAACCTGGCCGGCATTCTCGCGGGACTCCGTGATACAGGATACGATCGACGATTCGTCGGCGGGGTCGCTGGTCAGCCTGATCATGGCCATTTGAGGGTCGATGCCGTTGGCGGTTTCGGGGATGCCTAGAGAGGACAGGATGCGATGCCATCGCTCCTCGGTGGAGAGCTTCGAAGGATTCAGCATCAGGTTGTAATTCGCTTCCAAGACGCGCGCGCAGTGATCGGCGCGCTCGAAATAGCGGCTCATCCAGTAGAGACTATCGGCTACGCGGGATAGCATTGGAGCACTCCAGTGTTCGGTAATGCGGAAAGGGCGGCCTGAGTGGCCGCCGCAGGCTGAGAGCCTGCCCCACTTAGTTTTGCAGTACCCATGTGTCTTTGGAACCTCCGCC
>JBEKPZ010000244.1:0-11552 GCA_049520215.1 Bryobacteraceae bacterium
GCCGCGCGAATTCTGAGAATTCATCTCTCAGATTCTCAGGCGGCGAGCAGATCGAGCACCTGTTGAATGGCGTGATCGGCCTTGTAGTAGGCGGCTTCGATCTTGGTGCTGGGCTTGAGGCTTTCGTCTGGCCGGTGATGGAACAGCGAGTTCGCCAGCGGTCCACAGACGCGCTTGTGGAAGAGGATGAAGATGAGCGCGGACTTGGTTCCCTTGTCGGTGAGTCGGTAGCGGTAGCCGCGTCCGATGCGCTCCAGCAGTCCGTGAGCTTTCATCTTGCGCATGTCGTAGCGCAGTTGGGTGATGGTGTACGAGGTGGCGGAGAGGCCGAAGGGGGCCAGGAGAGGCCGAAGGGGGCCAGATAGCTTGATGGATGTCGGCGGTGCGCCACCCGTTGAGTTGCGTGCCGCCATGCAGCAGCACTTCCATCAGCCGCATCATGCGGGTGTCGTGAATCTTAATGCCGGCGACTTTGGTTTTGCCGGCCAAGACTGGCAGAGCCTTGCGTTGAAACAGCGGGAAGTCGACGTGCATGTTGAGGGATTGCGCTTCGAAGCCGGCGAAACGATCCGTAATGGCGACGAGTTTCCGGCGCAAACATTCCAGGTTCTCCGCCCCTTGTTGAGGCCCAGATCTTTCATCCGGTTGACGGATACTTCCACCCGCAGGAAGGTGCTGAACTTTTCGTACATGCGACCCACCAGGTTCTTGCAGTAGATGCGCATGACCTGGTGGCCGTGGTCGAGTTTTTCCAGCACGCTATGCAGCTTGCCACGGAGCCGTTTGGTGACACGCACCCCGAAGATGTGGACCCCTTATCGGCGGCCAGGCGGAACAGCCCCATCTCGCAGGACTGCTCAAGAACCTTGTGGATGGGGGCTTGAAGATGAAGTTCCGGCAGTATTCGATTTGGTTGATGGAGTAGTCGCGGTGCAGGTCTACGGCTTTGCGGTCCTTCTCGGAAAACTTGGGACAAAGCAGCCAACTCCAGTAGTTCAACCGCTTTTCGATGATGGCAGCGCTCAATTTGTCAGCGGTGGCTTGTAGAGCCTTTGGGTCCTCGGTGGAGAGGAATGCGTTGTCGTCTTTGCGAAATGCCACTCCCTGGCGGCGCAGTTCGATCTCGATGAAATGGTGGCCATTCAAGTAGTAGGTGCTCTGAAAGGGGAGGTACGTACTGACACCCATGGACAGTGGGCCGAGCACTGGATCGCGAATTCTGCCGTTCCATGCGCTGCAAGATGAGGCCGGACGAACTCCTCCTTGCTTTCGTCCTTCTCCGGGCTCTTCATCGGAATCTTGTGATTGCGAGCGTAGCCTTCCACCCATGCCCGGTATTCGGGGGTGCGCTTGGCGAGCGACTGTGGGGTGATCGGATATATCCCATGCACGTCGCGGAAGAAATGCACGATGTGTTCGGAACGGCTCAGCAGCGGCAAGTATCCCTGGATGACAATGCGGTCGAAACAGTGATAGACAAAGACCAGGAAGCGTTCAAAGAGATTCACGAAGGTTTCCATCGGTCGCCTCCTCAGATGTTTGGCTGGATACCAAAGTCATCGGTCACGGCGACAGGTGGAATCAACCACCTACGTTTGTGAGCACCGGGATGCCTCTCCTCGGGCTTTCAAGGGCGCAGCCCTTGGCTATTTCTAGTGTGCCTGGCGTGGCACAGACGATCGTTGTGTGTCGTCTGCGCACCGTGCGCGAACTCGGCAGGCCACGAAAAACGATGGCCTGCCCCACAGCGAATAGGGGTTGGGGTAAACTGGCAGTATGCGATTTCGGCGCTCATTCACGGCTTTCGTTCTGCTTCTAACTGGCTTGGCGGCATACGCTCAACAGGTGCCACGTCCGGCGGGCGAGTTTGCAATCAAGATGCCTAACGGCCAGATCACTCTGTTGAGCCAGTATGCGGGCAAGGTGGTGGTGTTGGCCTTTATCTCCACCACGTGTCCGCACTGCCAGCACACCACGCAGGTTCTGAGCGCCCTTCAAAGCGAGTATGGCCCGCGCGGCGTGCAGTTCCTGGCGGCGGCCTTCAATCCCGATGCGGCGGCGTTGGTGCCCGGTTTCATCGCCCAGTTCAAGCCCACGTTTCCCGTGGGATCCGCGGACCGCGAGTCGGTGCTGGAGTACGAACAAGCGTCGCTGGCGAAGCCCAACTTCGTTCCCGAAATAATCTTCATCGACCGCGGCCGGGTGATCCGCGAGCAGCACAAGGGCGAAGACAGCGCCTTCTTCAACGACCAGGAGAAGAATATTCGCGCGACGCTGGATACGCTGCTGAAAGAACCCGTGAAGAGCGCCAAGGCCACGCACAAAGCGCGCTCCTGACGGAGTACTGTCAGCCCTGCACGGCGGGCGCGGATTCACCGGTGAGATCTTCGAAAGCCACGGGCGGATTGTAGTAGAGGATGCGGGCGCAGCTTTCGCAATACATCACCTCATCCCCTTTTTTCAGGTCCTGGAAGAACTGCAGGCGCAGCGCTATCTGGCAGGCGTTGCAGCGCCCCTCGATGGCCTCGGCGATGGCTACGCCCCGGCGGCCTTTGCGAATTCGCTCATACTGCCGGTATACATTGGGATGCAGGTCCGCAACGATCCGCGCGCGTTCCTGGTTGATCTGGTCCAGAGCGTTCTTGTCCTCCGCGGTGCGCGCCCTGGCCTGCTGCTTTTCCGCTTCCACCTGGGCCTTTTCTTCTTTGAGCGCGAGCTCGGCGGCCTTCACGTTCTTATCCAGCGGCTCGGATTCGCCCATCAATTCGAGGATGTGATCCTCCGCGCGCCGAATCTCTTTCTCGCAGAACTCGATTTCGTTCTGAAACGCGCGGTACTGATCGTTGGTCTTGGCGTCCAGCATCTGGCCGCGCAATTTGGAAATTTTTTGCTCCTCAAGCTGGATGTCGGTCTCGTTCTTCTTGCGGTCCTTTTGGTTCGCGTTGAGGGCGGCGCGATCGGCCTCCAACTTGCGCGTGTGACTCTCTAATTTCTTTTCGATTTCGGCGATGTGTTTGGGAAGCGCGGAGATCTCGCGGGTCAACTCGGTCACCCGATTGTCAAGCTCCTGCAACCGAACTGCCAACTCCAGATCGGGAAGCATTTCTTATGGCAGTTTAGCACGGTGACGTGGAGCGGCGGAGAATCGGCGCGCCAGCGGCGTGGCCAGCGCTGCCCAGGCGGCTTCCAGTTCCGCCACCCGCATGGCGCGGCATAACGCATAGTACACCGCCGCGCCCAACGGGATGGAGATGGCCACGTCCGCGATCTGCGCGAGTTTGCGCGCGCCCAGCCAATGATGCACGCCGCTGCTCGACAGGTAGCACACGGCGCCCATCGCGGCCGACGCACACAAGATCTTGGCAACGCTCGAGGCCAGCGCGCGGCCGTGCATGCGCTGGATGCGTCGGCGCAGCAGCAGGAAAAGCGCCACCGATCCGAACAGCGCGACGGCGGAAGTAGACAGCGCCAGGCCGAGGTGGCCGAGTCCCGCCAGCTTCACCATGGTGGATGCGACGGCCAGGTTGACCAGTATGGAGACCAGGCTCACCAGCATGGGCGTGCGCGCATCGTTGAGGGCGTAGAAAGCGGGCGCAAGGATCTTGATGGCGGAGTAGCCCGCCAGGCCCACCGCGTAGCAGGCCAGCGCCATGGCGGTCTGGTGCGTATCGGCGGCGCGGAACCGGCCCCATTGGTAGACCGCGCCGATCATGCTGGGGCCGAGCACGGCCAAGCCCACGGACGAAGGAACGGTCAGCAGCAAAACCATGCCCAGCGAGCGGGAGAGCGTCAGACGGAATTCGTCCATCTTCCCGAGCGCGGCGCTGCGCGAAATCGCGGGCAGCGTGGCGGAGGCGATGGCCACGCCGAACAACCCCAGCGGCAATTGCATGAAGCGGAACGCATAGCTCAGCCAGCTTACCGGACCATTGATGACGTGGCCGGCGGCATCGGTGATGCTGGAAGCGAAGTTGGTGTTCACCAGCACGTTGATCTGCACGGCGGCGTTGCCCAGAATCGCCGGTCCCATCAGCCGCAGGATCTTGCGGAGGCCGGGATGCGCGAAGTCTAGCCGCGGACGGTAAGAGATGCCAGCGCGGTAGAGGCTGGGCGCTTGAAACAGCCATTGCACGGCCCCGCCCGCTACCACCCCCCAGGCCATCGACATAATCAGGCTCACGCCCATCCAGCGGCCCACCGTGTATCCGAAGCCCAAGCCGAAGGCCACCGAGCCGATATTGAAGAAAGTCGAGGAAAGCGCCGGGATGCCGAACTGGTTCATCGCATTCAAAATGCCCATGGACTGCGCCGCCAGCGCCACCAGCAGCAGGAACGGAAACATGATGCGCGTCAGCGTGACGGCCAGTTCGAACTTGCCGGGCACGCGCGCGAAGCCCGACGCCAGCAGCCACACCAGTTGCGGGCTGAAGATCATGCCCAGCACACAAATGCCCCCCACTACCAGCACCAGCGCGGTGGCCACCAGGCTGGAAAGCTCGGCGGCTTCGCGCTTGCCCTTGGTGGCCAGGTACTGGGTGAAGACGGGGACGAAGGCGGAGGAAAGCGCACCCTCGGCGAAAAGATCGCGCGTCAGATTGGGGATGCGAAACCCGAGCAGGAACGCGTCGTAAGCCTGTCCCGCCCCGAACAGGCGGGCCATGATCATTTCGCGCACCAGTCCGCTGATGCGGCTGAGGAAAACCGCGGCGGAAACCACGCCCGCCGAGCGCATCACGTTTTCGCTTTTGGAGGTCCCCCCGGCGCGGGAAGCGCCACGGGATGAAGTGTAGGCCACCGGATTCCTATTCGATGCGGCGCACTTCCACCTGCCGGTAGATTTCCTTGGCCTGCTCGAGTGAAGCCGAGCGCAGGCCGGGCAGCATGGACGAAGCCGTGCCGGCGGCCACGCCCCAGCGCAACGCGTCCGTAAAATCGCCGTTGCGTTCCATGGACCACACCAGAGCCGCGGCCAAGGCATCGCCCGCGCCGATGGGGCACAGCACTTCCACACGCGGCGGCAGGGCCTCGACAATGGCCCCTTCAATGGCTCCCATGGCGCCGCGACTGCCGAGCGAAAGCGCCACCATTTCCGGTCCCATGGCGCGTATGCGGGCCACCGCCTCCAGAAAGTGATTGCGCGTGACCAGTGCCCGGTTTAGCAAGCGTTCCGCCTCGTGCTGATTGGGCGAGACCACTGTCGGCCCGGCCTCGATGCCTTCGCGCAGGGCGTCGCCGTCGGTATCCAGCAGCGTCTTCACCTTCTTGCGGTGCGCCATGCCGATGAGGCGGGCGTAGAAATTCGCGGCCACGCCGGGAGGCAGGCTGCCGCACAACAGCAGCCAGGCCGCGCCATCCAGGCTCTTATGCACCGCCTTCTCGAGGCGGTCGACTTCGGCCTTCTCAAGCTGGGGACCGCGCTCGTTCAGGCTGACGGTGAGGCCCTGCCGGTCGGTGATGGTGAGATTGGTGCGGATCTCGCGGCCGATGGGGACAGCCAGCGTGGGATATCCACAAGCCACGAGGAATTCTTCGAGGCGCTTCCCGTTGTTTCCGCCGCTGGGAAAAATGGCGAGCGGCTTTCCGCCAAACGAATGGATTACGCACGCGGCAATGATGCCCCGTCCTCCGGCAGATTCGTGACGGGAATCGATGTAGGACCGGTCTTCGAACGCCAGCCGGTCCACGGAGATGGTGCGGTCCAGTGCAGGATTGACTGTGAGGGTTACGATCAAGTATCCATTGTAAGCGAGCTTCGCTCGCGAGGCGGGTCTGGAGACCCGCCGCAGGCGTGGACGCCCGCCCCACGACCCGCGCACAGACTATACTGGACGGTTTCGGGATCCCCAATCGCGCGGAGGACAAGATGCGCACATTGATTGCAGGGCTTTGCTGCGCGGTACTCGCGGCGCAAACAGCCCCGGACGCGGCGGACAAACTGATTGTGGATGGCGACGTGGCGACGCCGCTCACGCTTACGACCGCGGACCTTGCGAAGATGCCCTGCGAAACCGCCACTCTGGCTGACATGGACGGATCGAAGGTCGCCTACGAAGGCGTCGCTCTCACGGAGATCCTGAAGAAGGCCGGCATCGCTTTTGGGAAAGAGATGCGCGGCAAGGCGCTGGCCGGCTACGTGCTCGCCGAGGCACGCGATGGATATCAAGTGGTCTTCAGCCTGGGGGAACTCGACCCGGGCGTGGTCGGCACCCGCGTGATTGTGGCAGATCAGCGCGATGGCAAGCCACTTTCCGCGCAACAGGGGCCGATCCGGCTGGTGGTCACGAGCGACAAACGCCCGGCCCGGTCGGTGCGGATGGTGGAGAGACTGCACGTCGTCCAGCTTCGGAAATAGCGGAAAGGCCGATTACCAATCGGCCTGCAGGTTGCCAACCTGCCCCACTCCATTTGCTACGCTGAATCATTGCCCCGTCACCCGTATTTCAGGGCCTACCTGGCGCTGGCTGCCGTCTGCTTCTTCTGGGGAACCACCTACCTGGGCATTCGCATGTCGCTGGAGTCGTTTCCCCCGCTCCTGCTGGTGTGCGCGCGTTACGTGATTTCAGGCTCGCTGATGCTGGCGGCCATCGCGCTGCGCGGAGGAGAGCTGCCCCGCGGGCGCGAACTGGGCGCCGCGTGTCTCAGCGGCGTGCTGGTGCTGGGCATCGGCAACGGCGCGCTGGTCTTCGCGGAACTGTGGGTGCCGAGTGGCCTGGCATGCCTGATCATCACCATCTCGCCGTTCTGGATGGTGGGCGCGGAGGCGCTGCTGCCCGGCGGCGAACCGCTGCACCTGCCGACCATCCTGGGCATGCTGGTGGGACTGGGCGGCGCCGCCTTGCTGTTTGCGCCGGACATGCACACGCACACTTTCCACGCCGGCCTGCTGAGCGGATTCCTGGTGCTGCAACTGGGAATGGCCGGGTGGGCTTTCGGCTCGATCTACCAGCGGCGGCGGGTCGCCGGCGCGCATCCCATCGTCATCGGCGCGGTCCAGCAACTGGCCGCCGGCCTGTCGTTCTTGCCGCTGGTGCTGCTGTTCCACGAGCACTCGGTCCACTGGAGCCTGCGTGGGGTGAGCGCGATTCTATACCTGGTGCTGTTCGGCTCCATCGTCGGGTACAGCGCTTACATCTTCGCGCTGGACCGCCTGCCAGTGGCCATTGTTTCGATCTACCCGTACGTGAATGCGGTGGTCGCCGTGACGCTGGGCTGGCTGTTCTACCGTGAGGCTTTCGGCGTACGGGAGGCGGCCGCGATGGGCATCATTTTCACGGGCGTGGCGCTGGTGAAGCGGTACAGCCGGCCGCTTCCTACGGCGCGGCCTTCGGACCGGCGCCCGTAACGCCGCCCACAAGCTTGGCCCCGAGCGCGCCGCCTGCCGTGCACAGGAAGGTAATGATCAGGAAGAAAAACAACAGAACGAAGACCACCACCATGGCCAAAGAGCTGGGGTTTTCCAGCATCTTGAGAGCCTGCTGCACGTTGGGATCGTTCCCGTACATCTTGCGGAACTGTTCCTGGTAAAGCGTCGCCAGCCCACCTCCCCGGATCAGCGGGACCACGCTCACGGTGAACACCACCGACGTGATCGTGGAGCCCAGCAGCCCGGTAATCCAGCCCATGCGTAGACCGCTATCGACGGTCAGAAACTGGCCCGTGCGGCGGCGATAGATGTACACCGACAGGAATCCGGCGGTCAGCCACCAGATCGCGAGGCCCACCAGCCCGGCGGCCATGGTGGGGAGCGCGCTCAGCAGCGATGCGATGCCGGCCATCAGCAGCCCGATGCGCACCGCCGTTTTGTTATGGAAGTTGACGCGCGGCGGCGCGCTGGGGGGCGGGGCGCTGTCCGGACCGGGTGGTGCGACGGCTACAACCTCGGGTGGCCGCGCCACCGTCTCCGGCTCGACTTCTTCGCGTTGCGGCTTGCCGCAGCGGTGGCAGAACCGGGCGTCGGGCGGCAGCTCAGCGCCGCAGGTACAGAATTCAGGCATGATCGGGAGGCGCAAGGCCCCCATGGATCAGTTTGACGCAGGCTCTCCCACGGAAGCAAGCGCGATGCGCGTCTCGCCGCCATCCTCGTAGATGGCCACGAACCGTTTATAGCCGTGTTTGGTGAACGACAATTGCATCCCGCCGTCCTCCTTCTGGCTGATTAACCAGTGTGGAAGCTGGTCGCGGTAGAAGTCGGTGACCCGATCCACGGAAGCGGAAGTGCGGTATTCGGCCGCCGACACGGCGAAGGCTTTGTGAACATCGCCGAAGTCGAAACGAAAACTGGCGAGTTTGCGGGAGTCGTCCTCCCGGACCGCGCCGGGATAGATGGGCACGCCCATATGCTTTGGGTCGAGCCTGGCGTTATCGCGCACCCGGACGGTGCCGAAAGGCGTTTCGACGGTGGTCTCGCCGCGCGCGCTTGTTTCGGTGACGCTTACGTGGTCGGCGACGTACAGGCCGGTGGCCACCAGGGCCGCGATGCCCAGCGCACCCAGCATCAGCACCATCAGCATGATACCGGCCAAAGCGCCGCCGCGGCGGTAGTTTCTAGGCATAGCTACTCCGTTTCTGGAAGGAATACGAACGAGGGGGCCGGAAAGTTCCCCAACCTGGCGGCTCGCTCCGGCCGCTCGCGCGGCGTTCGCAGGATTGTGCGTGAATATGCAGAATTGGGCAGAATTGTGCAGCGTTGTGCATCTGGGGGCTTCCCACCAAAATGTGCCGGACGAAACCAATTCCGGGCAATGCGAGGTGGATCTGTTTTAATTTGTTATAGTTGCAAGAGTTCGACGCGACTTAAGGTCTGGGCGAAACGTCCGAGGCTTGCGAGTCGGTCGAGCGCGACGGATTCGCCACCGGCTACGGTGAAAATTGTCAAAGAGCCAGGGGGTTCCCGGCAGAACACCTTGCGGCGAGTGCGCGGATCTGTTCCCGACACCAGGGTAGCACGGCGTTTTCCGGAGAGCGAGGCTGCCGACTGTGATCAGCCATTACTTTCAATCAATTACGAGAGAACCTCGGCCGTGACTCGCATTCGCCTGAGGCCTGGTGGGCAGCGAAATTGCCCGTTCCGCGTTGCAACGCGTTACATTCAAACCGTGTCGCCTGCGCGCCGGTTAGCCTTCGAGATCCTCAGTGCCGTCGAGCGGGGCGGATACGCCTCCGACCTGCTGGCTGCCCGTGCCGCGCCGCTCGATACGCGCGATGCCGGCCTGGCGTCGGAAATCGTTTTCGGCGTGCTCCGCTACCGGGCGCAACTGGACTACCTGATCGAGCGCTACTCCGGTAAACCGGCCGCGCGGCTCGACGACGCCGTGCGGCAGGCGCTGCGCATGGCGATCTACCAGCTTCGCTATCTGGAGCGCATCCCCGCGCACGCGGCGGTTTCCGAAAGCGTCGAGCTGATCAAGCGCGCCCGCAAACGCTCGGCGGCCGGGTTCGCCAATGCCGTCCTGCGGAAGGTGGATCGCGATCCGGTAGCCTGGCCCAGCCCCGCCATCGAGCTGTCGCATCCGGCGTGGCTGCTGGAGCGCTGGGAACGCCAGTACGGTGCGGGGGCCGCGGAGGCCATCGCGCGCGCCAACCTGCGCGTGCCGGAGACCTTCGTGAACGCAGAAACCGGGCGCATACAGGACATCGGGGCGCAAGCGATCGTGCCGCTGCTGCGCCTCGAGCGAGGCCAGACGTTCCTGGATCTGTGCGCCGCCCCCGGCAATAAGACCGCGCAGGCGCTCGCGGCCGGCGTGCAGGCTGTCGCCTGCGACATTCACCTGCGCCGCCTCGCCCAGCTCAAGGCGCTGGGCATCGATCTGGTCGTGCTGGATGGCACCCGCCCGCTGCCTTTCGCGCGGCGGTTCGACCGCATCTTGATCGACGCACCGTGTTCGGGGACGGGCACGCTGGCGCACAATCCCGAGATCAAATGGCGGCTGCAGCCAGGGGATTTGGCGGATCTGTGGGGGCGGCAGGTGGCTTTGCTGGAGCAGGCACGGCGCGCTCTGGCACCGGGCGGGATACTGGTCTATTCCACCTGCTCGCTTGAATGGGAAGAGAATGAAGACGTGGTGGCGACAGTGCCCGGTGCGCTGGTGGTTGAGACGATGCGGCGGATTCCGGGGCAGGAGGCTGGTGATGGGTTTTTCGCGGCGGTGATCAGGGCCGATACGCGGTAGGCACGGCCGCCTCGCCGCCACCGCTTATGCGGTCAAGCCCGGAATTTCGGGTGCGATACGTCGAAGGATGGCTTGGGCTGGTTCGCGGATTTCAACGGCGACCCTCTTGAGGTAGTCACCGGACCCTTCGTCGACCGACTTCAGCGCTTCATAGATCGGGCGCCACGCATCGAACCATTCCTTCTTGTCGATTACGTGGAGGCACTCGCGGACCCGCCCGTTCTTTACGGCGGCGGCAAAGAAGGTTTCGAGCGCCCTCCTTCCCCAAGTGAGCAGCTCAATCGGATCGCCTACGAGCGCGTCTTCTAAGGCCACGGAGGCACGGGGAAAGTCAGCGAGCTGCGCGAGGGCTACGGCCCGATGCAGGCGCACATGCTTGTTCGAGGTATCGTGTTCCTCAACCAGGTCGCAGAGCCGGAGGAGGATCTTTCCGAAGGGGGCATAGTTCCGGCAAAGATCGAGGAGTTCATCCCAGAATACCGGTCGACAAGCCTCAGCCATAAAGGACAAGAGATTTTCATTTGCGGCTTCTGATCCGCGGACGCACGCCGCAAGAATCGCCGTCGCCACGGCCGGTGACACTGCGTCGTTTCGATCTGGTTGACGGGCCCGACGGATGAACTGTACTCCCCCTTCCTCGCTACCTCCCTCGCAAACCAGCAGCACGCCGAGATTTCGCAGTGTTTTCGTGCTGTCGGGATCTAGCTCAACCGAATTGCGAAAGGCGGCTTCCGCCTTGCTGGGCTGCCCGGCACGACAAGCCAGGAAGAACCCAAACTGGCCCCAGATCGCGGCATCTCCCGGGCCAATTTCTAGAGCCTTGCCGAATGCCGCCTCCGCCTCGCTCAACCGCCCAGGTGTGTTCGCCAGAAAATGCCCGAGATTGGTCCAGGTCCAAGCGTCCTTGGGGTCGAGTTCAACCGCCGTCCGCATGGCGGCTTCCGCTTCCTCCCCACGGTTGGGCTGCCGTCCAAGAAGGACGCCGAGACTTCCCCAGGCAAAACCGTACTCCGGGTCGAGTTCGATCGCCTTAGGACCTCTTCTCGATCAAAGAATGCCGGGCCATCGGCCAAGCGGCCCAGGGCACCCGGGATGGCTGCACTTTCCATAGGTTTACCGTATCACAACAAACTTGTAGTGCAACACATTTGTTTTGTGTCAAGTTTGTATTGTATGGAGAGCGGAGGGCGGCTGGCGCAAGACACGGACGAGGGAGTATGCTTATTCGTAGCGCAACGCTTCTATCGGATTAATCCGCGAGGCCTTCATGGCCGGATAGATCCCGAAGATCACGCCCACCGCCATCGAGACGCCGAAGGCGATCAGCACAGAGGCGGTGGTCACGATGGTCTTCCACTCCGCGGTGCGGGCGATCAGCCACGC
>JBEKPZ010000245.1:0-11295 GCA_049520215.1 Bryobacteraceae bacterium
TCTCGGGATCCCAGGTGGCGCGCGCCGCGGCGGGCTCGAGATACTGGATAGCTTCAACGTAGCGCTGCAAGCCTGCGCACAGGCGTCCGGCCGCGACACTCAGCGCGAAGTCGCCGGGCGAGTGTTCGAGCCCCTCCTGGTAAGAGCGCAATGCCGCAGGCAATTCACCCTGCAGCTCTTGATCGGTGCCGCGCTTGAGCCAATCTCCTTCGGCGGGAGGCGCCTGCGGGCCGGTCTTGATTTCCGAGGCGGGCGTCCAGTCGTATTCGCCTTCGGTTTGGCGCAGCAGCACCTTGCCAGTGGCGTCGCGCAGTTCGAAAGTGCAAGGAGCTGCCGCCACGTTGTTGATTCCGAGCTTCCAGATATGCTCCGGTGTCAGGCTGATGGCCTCCTGGGCGAGAACGCGCGTGCCTTGCAGAACGCGGATGGTGGCGGGCGCTATCTTGCGGTTGGCGTTGAAGGCGGCGACCAGCGCGCCATCGCGCCGGGTCAGGTTCAGGACGCCGGCCAGGTTGGCGCGCGCGATGCCGCCGATGCCGCGCGCCGGCATCCAGTATTCGGAGAAACGGATGGTCTGCCGCGGCTCCAGAAAGGCGTAGGTCTCCTGGTTGCGGAAGAGGCCGGCCTGCACTTCGACATAGACGCTGTTGTTATCAGAGAGCGCCCGCCGCCAGTCGAGGCCATCGGCGTCCACACCCCACGACCAGATCTTCTTGGCGGGCAGCTCCGCGTACTCGGCGTAGTGCACGATGCCGGAGTTGGTGTCGGGCCGCCAGACGCCCATGAACGGCTCGCGGCTGCCATGGACGAAGCGGGAAACGGGGCCATCCGTCTGGTTGTGAACGAGGCTAAGGTCCTTGCCGGTGGAATCGACTGGCCAGGTATCCACATCAGTGAAGCCGTGGCTGGCGGTGAAGCGCATCGGGTAATAGACGCGCGAATCGTCTTTCACCTCGATGCCCGCGTTGTTCCACCAGTAGAATCGGTGGCGCACGTCGCTGCGATTGTTCAGGGTGACATGTTCTTCGAGAACAGTGCTGCCGGGGCGAAGGCGCAGCTCGACGAGCCACTCCATGCCATAGACCCGGTCTATGTTGCCCACCCAGACCGAGGCGCTTTCGTCGGCATGCGTCGCGTAAGTGAATTGCACGGGCGACATGGAGACCCAGTTGTGCGAGACCGGGAAATTGAACTCGATGCCGAAGGCCGCCCATGCGCCGCGATAGCCGATATTGGCCTTCTTGATGGACGGGTTGGCGTAAAACATGGACTGGCCGGAGATCTTGTCGATGCAGGTGTAAAGGTGGCCGCCGATATCGGGGAGCACGGAGCACTTGAGATATTCGTTCTCCAGATAGACGACCCGCCAGTCGTGCGAGACGGGCCGATCGGTCAGGTTCTCGCGCAGCGTGTAAGGGTAGTTGAAGCGGCCCGTGGAGAAGGCGTCGAAGGGCGGATTGGGGTCGGGCGCACCCTCTTCGTAAGTGGGCAGGGTGAGAACGTCCTGCCAGACGCGGACTTCTTCGTGGGCGTAAGCGACTGAGAGGCTAAGTACAAGTAGCGGCCAACTCTTCTTAGTCATAATTGTGCCGTCAAGTGAATGTCGCGGGCGACGGAGGCAATCCACTTCTGCTTCCCATGACCGGGCAACGGCTTCTCAGTCACTCGTAGAACACCCACGCGCTCCAATGCCTGGACATCGCGCGTCACCGCGCTGCGGTCCCGTTTCAGCTTCCGCGCCAGGTCCGTGATGGAGCCGGGCGCCGCTTTCACCTGCTTGAGCAACAGGACGCGCTTGGCGGTCAAGACTTGCAGCAGCGATTCGATGTCGTCGAAGGCGACCACCCGGCTGGGAGGAATCCGGCCTCCACGGTCCGCCAGGCGCGCAAGCTTGCGGCCGCGTTCGAAGAACGCTGCTGCCGGTTCCACTCGGATTTCAGTCTTTCGCATGTTTTGCCTCTTTTACCAGTTTGCTCCATTCTCTCTGAAAACGCGCCTCGATCTCCCCGAAGCCGCCAAACCTCACGGCAGTCATTCTGCCACGAAAATGACGGTGATGCTGGCCGTGGGCCGAATCATAGCCCAACACGCGGCCGTTGTCGCCCGGGTAGATAGAGGGATTGATGTAGGCGAGGCTATAGCGAACGACGCGGCCTCGATCGTCGACCCAGATTTCCCGGCGGAGAACGCCGCCACCTTTCGCCTTGGACAGGTAATGACGTTCATCCGCGGCTTTCCGGGCTCCGGCAGCCATGATCCAAGATATCATATCTGCTGCGTGCCGGCGCACAAGCCCGCCGCCATGCGCTCGCCCGCACGGCGACATAATCACTCGGAGAGTTCCGCCGGCTCCTGGGCCCCGTGCCGAATTGTAATCACGGTGGCAAGTTGCCTCTTCTCGTCGATCTCGTAAATCACGCGGTAGACGTGCGGCTTCCTGCCGTAGAGCAGATGTCGGAGCGGCCGCCTGGACTTCTCCGCCTGGGGCGCCGCGGTCGATCGGTAGGGAGAGCGTTCCAACCTGTAAACGGCTTCCTCAAGCCTGTTATACCAACACGCAGCCGCTGGCGAGCCGGTAGCGTGCTTCTCGACGTAAAGAATGTCGGGATCGCGGGCGGCGCGTTCGGTTAGTTCAACGCGGTATGTCATGGCGCCGGCGAATCTCGTCAAAGACTTCTCGCGCCGGCCGCGTACGGAATTCGCCCAAGCTTCGCCTCTCCACCGCTCGCCCCGCACGGCGATATACTCCGTATTCCCGGAGAATCCAATCCGATATGCGACTACGCACCTTTCCGGTTTTTCTGGCCTTTCTGGCGATGGGCTTCGCCGACGCCGTGGGGCCGTTCGTGAGCCTCGCCAAGAACGAGTTTCACCTCAGCAATGCAGTGGCATCGCTGATCCCCTTCGTGGGATTCGTCATGTTCGGGTTGCTCTCCATCCCCATGGGCGTCTTTCAGGACAGGCGCGGCAAGAAGTTCGTGCTCATGCTGGGCCTGGTGGTGGCGTTGATCGGCTTGCTGAATGCCGCCTTCGGACTCACCTCATTCGCGCGGTTCCTGCTGACCGTGCTGCTGGTGGGCGCGGGCGCCGCCATTTTGCAGGTCTCGGGCAATCCCATCATGCGGGATGTATCCGATCCGGGAAAATACGCGCGGAACCTGTCGCTGGCGCAGTTCGTGAAGGCCATCGGATCGCTATCGGGCCCCATGATCCCGGTGCTGGCGGCGAAGTATTTCGGCGCGAGTTGGAGTGTGATCTTCCCCATCTATGCGGTGGCGCTAGTGGTGGCGGTAGTGGCCGTCGCGGGTTTGCGCGTCGAGGAAAAGAAGAGCGAGCATCACGCGGCCACCATGCGCTCGTGCCTGGCGCTCCTGTCGAACGGCTACGTGCTGATGATGGTTGCGGCAATATTCTTTTACGTCGGCGCGGAAGTGAGCGTGAGCGCGGGCATCCCGCTGTACCTCAAGGAGCGCTTCGATATCGATATCAATAAGGTGGGCCTGCTGGGCACCGGGCTGTTTTTCACCGCGCTCACCATCGGGCGCTTCTCCGGCGGAGTCATCTTGAATTGGATTGCGCCACGAAAGTTCTTCCTGGTCACCTGCGGGGTCTCGGTGGTTGCGCTATTGGGCTTGTTTGTCCCGGATCGCACGCTGGCCGTGGCCAGCTTTTTCGTGGCGGGGCTGGGCTTTGCGAACATCTTTCCGCTGGTCTTCGCGATTGCCGTGGAAGCTATGCCGGAGCACACCAACGAGCTATCCGGACTGATGGTGACGGCGATCTTGGGTGGGGCCTGCCTGCCGCCCTTGATGGGACTGGTAGCCGATCACAGTTCCGTGCAACTCAGCTTTGTGGTGCCGCTGGCGGCGATTCTGTACATTACCTGGACCGCGTTCTCGAATCGTGCGGCAGCGCGGGCATAGACAAACATGCAGCAATACATCAACGACCATCGCATCGTCATGACCCTGGATGCGGGCGGCACTAACTTCGTCTTTTCGGCGATGCAGGCGAACCGTCCGGTAGTCGAGAGCTTCGCGCTGCCATCCAACGCGGACAACCTGGAGCGCTCGCTAGCCAATATCGTCGCGGGCTTTCGCAGGGTGCAGGAGCAGTTGCCCGCGCCGGCGACGGCGATCAGTTTCGCGTTTCCCGCCCCGGCGGATTATTTCAACGGCATCATTATCAGCCCGTGCAATCTGCCGGCCTACCGCGACGTGGCGCTGGGACCCATGCTCGAAGACCGGTTCAGCCTGCCCACCTTCATCAATAACGACGGCGACCTGTTTGCTTACGGCGAGGCCATGGCCGGATTCCTGCCCTACGTCAATGGGATGCTCGAAAAAGCGGGCAGCCCGAAGCGTTATCGCAACCTGTTCGGAGTCACGCTGGGCACGGGGTTCGGCGGCGGCATCGTGCGCGATGGCGCGCTCTTCATCGGCGACAATTCGATGGCCGGCGAGATCTGGGTGGCGCGCCACAAACTGGAGCGCGACACGAACGCCGAAGAGGGCGCATCGATTCGCGCCGTGCGGCGAGTGTATGCCGCGGAATCGGGAGTGCGCCTGGAAGACGCGCCCGAGCCGAAAGTGATTTACGAAATCGCGGAAGGGCGGCGGCCGGCCATCGCGCGGCGGCGCAGGAAGCGTTTCGGCGCATGGGGGAAGTAGCCGGCGACGCCATCGCGCAGGCCATCACGCTGCTCGATGGCCTGGTAGTGATTGGGGGCGGCATCGCCGGCGCGCATCGCCAGTTTCTGCCGGCGATCGTCGACGAAATGAACGGCACCTATCAAGCGCCCAATGGCGAGCGGTTTCCGCGCCTCGCGCAACGCGCGTTCAACCTGGAGGATCCGCCGCAACTGGAGGCGTTCCTCACCGGCGAAACCAAGGAACTCACGGTGCCCGGCAGCTCGCGCAAGGTGAAGTTCGATGGATTGCAGCGCACCGGCGTGGGTATCTCGCGCCTGGGGACTAGCGAAGCGACAGCTATCGGCGCGTATGCTTTCGCGCTGAGAAGTCTGGACGAAAGGAAATAACGATGCGGCGCATCTTGTTACTCAGTCTTATGGCATGGACCGCGATCGAGGCACAACCGTACACGCTGGGCATCGGCGTGTACCCCGGCGATCCTAGGGAGAACTTCGCGCCGGTAGCACATGCAGACCAGACTTATCGCAACCTGGCATTGCACCGGCCGGTGTACCAGTCGAGCAGTTACGACTACAATCTGACGGCACAGTTGATCACGGACGGCATCAAGGACACCAAGCTGCCGCGCTGGGTGGCAGTGTCGTCGAGCGAGCAAGGCGAGCTACCCAAGAACGAGCGCGAATGGCTGCTGGATCACAACTGGCTGACGGGAGTGAGTCTGAAGGGCACGGGCGGATGGGTGCAGATTGAACTGGCGGGCGGCGAGGACCCACTGGAGGTCGATCGCGTGGATATCGACGCGCGCGTCCAGGTGGGACAGGCCTCCGGCCTGTCCGCGGGCTGGAGCGCGGTGGTCTCCGGCTCGGACGATGGGAAGACTTGGACCGAACTGCGCCGCGCGTCCGGCGCGGACCGTCCGGCACACGAATTCAAGCCATCCATTGCGCTGGCTGCGCCGTCGCACAGTCTCTTCTACCGTGTGTCGGTCGACGCTCCTAGTGCAACAGGCTGGCTGGTCGGCGAGGTTGCGTTTTTCCATCAGAATCGGCGAGTGGAAGCGGGTGGTCCGTATGACTTCACCAGCGCCTGGAGGGGCGCCGGGACGGGCGACGAGTGGGTCTATGTCGACCTGGGCGCCGTGTGCACGTTCGATCGGGTGGCTCTTTATTGGATCCAGCGCGCTGGAGGGGGCGAACTGGATGTCTCCGACGATGCCGTACATTGGGAGGTAATACAGCCGCTCTCCGGCGACCGGCTGGCCGTGGGGCCGCCCTTCGGCTCCGCCGTGACCGACGACATCAAGCTGGTGAAACCTGCCCGAGGCCGTTACGTTCGCCTGCTGTGCGAAGGTGGTTCGCCCGACGGCTACATCCTCAGTGAAATGGAAGTATACGGCCGCGGCGGGCCGCTCCCTCACGGTCGCGGCGCGGTACCCCAAATACGGGCCGATGGCAGGCAGGATCTGGCTGGCGGGGCGTGGCGCATCCAGCGCGATTCGCTGGTTACCGCGGATGGTGCGGCGCTTTCGAAGCCCGGGTTCCACGATGCGGATTGGCTGGTAGCTACCGTGCCCGGCACGGTACTTACCAGTTATTACAATGCCGGCGCGCTGCCCGATCCGAACTACGGCGACAACCAACTTGCGATTTCGGACTCGTTCTTTTACGCGGATTTCTGGTATCGCGACGAGTTTGTCATTCCGCCGGTTGCGCACGGCAAGCACGTCTGGCTCAATTTCGACGGCGTCAACTGGAAGGCGGATGTCTTCTTCAACGGCGAGAAACTGGGACGCATCGAAGGCGGCTTCATGCGCGGACGCTTCGATATTACCAACCGCGTTCGCGCCGGACAGAAGAACGCAGTGGCCGTGCGGGTGCAGAAGAACGCCACGCCCGGCAGCGTCAAAGAGAAGACCTTTGATAACCCGGACAAGAACGGCGGGGCGCTGGGTGCGGACAACCCGACCTATCATGCCTCGATCGGCTGGGACTGGATTCCTACTATCCGCGGACGGGACACCGGTATCTGGAACAACGTGTACCTGGCGACCACGGGGCCAGTCACTCTAGAAGATCCGTTCGTCAACAGCACAGTGGGGCAGGGCGCGGACGTCACCATCGAGGCGACCGTGCGAAATCACGAGTCACAGCCTGTGACGGGAACCTTGCGCGGGCATTTCGGCGAGACGGCCTTCGACGAACCCGTGAAGCTGGAAGCTTCCGGCAGCCAGACCGTCAGGCACACGCTGCATCTGGCGAATCCCAAGCTCTGGTGGCCCAATGGATACGGCGACCCGAACCTCTACACCGTGGACCTGAAATTCGAAACCGCGAACCACAGCGTCTCGGACGCGAAATCCTTCCAGGCCGGGGTGCGGCAATTCACTTATAAGGATGACGGCGGCGCGCTGAAGATTTGGATCAACGGGCGGCGCTTCGTGCCGCTGGGCGGCAATTGGGGCTTCAGCGAATCGATGCTGCGCTACCGCGCGCGCGAATACGATGCGGCGGTGCGCTACCACCGCGACATGCACTTCACCATGATCCGCAACTGGGTGGGGCAGATCGGCGAAGACGCCTTCTACGAGGCCTGCGACCGGCACGGCATCGTGGTGTGGCAGGACTTCTGGCTGGCCAATCCGTTCGACGGCCCCGATCCGGACGATAACGATCTGTTCATGCGCAACGTGAGGGACACGGTGCTGCGCATTCGCAGCCACGCTTCGATCGGGCTCTACTGCGGGCGCAACGAAGGGCAGCCGCCGAAGCCGCTGGACGATGGCATGCGGCAGGCGCTGGCGGAATTGCATCCGGGGCTGCACTATATTCCCAGCTCGGCGGACGACACGGTGAGCGGACACGGCCCCTACCGCGCCATGCCGCTGAAGTTCTATTTCGCGCAGCGCGCCACGCCCAAGTTGCATAGCGAGTTGGGCATGCCGAACATCGTGAGCATGGACAGCCTGCGCGCCATGATGCCGGAATCGGCCATGTGGCCGCAGGGGCGCATGTGGGGGTTGCACGATTTCTCGCTGCATGGCGCGCAGGGCGGCGAATCGTTCCGCGGCCAGATCGACAAGAGCTACGGCGGCGCGGACAATGCGGCGGACTGGGTGCGTCTGGCGCAATACGTCAACTATGAAGGCTATCGCGCCATGTACGAAGCGCAGGGCGCCAAGCGCATGGGCCTGTTGATCTGGATGAGCCATCCCACCTGGCCGACGTTCGTCTGGCAGACTTACGACTATTACCTGGAGCCGACCGCCGCTTACTTCGGAGCGAAGAAGGCTTGCGAGCCGTTGCACATTCAATGGAATCCGTTGACGGACAACATCGAAGTGGTGAACTACAGCGGCGGCGATGCGCGCGGACTCACGGCGGGCGTCCAATTGCTGAACATGGACGGCGCGGTGAAATGGGAGCGGTCGGCTCCCGTGGATAGTAGCGAGGACAGCGTGGCCGCGCCTATTCACATCGAATATCCGGACGGGCTGACTCCGGTGCATTTCATCCGGCTGAAGCTGACGCGCGGCGGCGAGACTGTTTCGGAGAACTTTTATTGGCGCGGGCTGGAGGAATACAATTACCGGGCGCTGCGCGAATTGCCGAAGGTGAAGCTCGAAGCCGTTACGCACACCGCGCGGCAAGGCGGCCGCTGGATGTTGACCACCACGGTGCACAATCCCGCGAAGACGCCCGTACTGATGGTGAAGGTGAAGGCGGTGCGCGAGAAGAGCGGCGACCGCATTCTGCCGGCGATCTATAGCGACAATTACATCGCGCTGATGCCGGGCGAACAGCGCACCATCCGCACGGAAGTGGAAGACGCCGACACGCGTGGGGAGCCTCCGGCGATCGTCATTGAGTGAACGGGCTGGTACCCCTTGCCGCCGGCGTCGAAAAACGGCATACTCCGGTTATGCGGAAGATTGTAGGTGCGAGCGCCGCCTTGTTATTGGCTGCGCTCGCGGTGTGCGCGACCGGCGCCGACGTGCTAACACCCATCGGGCGCTGGAAAACAGTTGACGACAAGACTGGAAAACCAAAGGCGATCGTCCAGGTTTATCAGGAAAAGGGCAAGCTGTATGGCAAGATCGAAGCCACCCTGCAGCCGGACGCCAAGAAGGTCTGTGACGATTGCAAGGACGAGCGCAAGGGGCAACCCATCGTTGGCATGGTGATCATGCGCGGGCTGACGCTGCACGGCGATGAATACAACGGCGGCGACATCCTGGACCCCGACAACGGAAAAGTCTATCGCTGCAAGCTGCGCGTCGAGGAGCATGGCGGCCAGCTTTCCGTGCGGGGGTTCATCGGCTTCTCGCTGTTGGGCCGCTCGCAGGTATGGAAGCGCGAGCCTTGATTGACAAGTGATTGAAGCAAGATAGCCGGACTTCGGCCGATAAGAACCTTTGAACGGCCCTCGCCGTTCGGAGGGTCATCGCGTGAAGAGACCGGCTCTGCTGTGGGCTATCGCTACCTTACTGTGCATGGCTGCCTGGGCGCAAAACGACGTGCTGGGCGTACACAACTGCTACGGGCGCGGGTGCGTTGCGTGCCACACGCCGCACAGCGGCGCCGCCGGAAACGGGAGCAATCGGGGGGGCGGCAGTGAGGCCCTTTGGGGCCAGAGTTTGACCCCGCTTTACGGCCAGACTATGGCCTTTGGAGACGTCAGCAAGCGCGCAGTGGTCTCGATTCCCGCGACCGTCGGCAGCTCCAGCAGTTCGTCGGACCCGACCTTTGCGATTGTCGCGTGCCTGAGCTGCCACGACGGCAACGTGGCGAAGGTTGGCTTGATGAGGGGAATGAGCGTGGAGACGCTGCCGGTGGTAGGGGGCCACGCTCCCACGTTGCTGGGCAACGACGGCTCCACTCCCGGCAACTACGGCAACGATCACCCGGTGGGGCCGGATGCGAAGTTTGCCTGCGGCGGCGGACTTCACTGGGACTGCGCGGTATCCAGCAACGGCGCGGTATCGATGGCCGGCCAATACAGCAGCCAGTTCGCGCGGAACTATGGCTTTACTGTCTCGCTGGCGGCGTCGAGCAGCGGCGCACCCACGGTTACCTGCACGACTTGTCACGATGAGCACAGTCAGACAGCCTGGACCGGCAAGATTGGCGGCGTACAGGCAACCTGGAAGACTTCCTTTTTTGTTCGGGGACCTTACACTCCCGATGGGTCGAGCAATGGGAATGCGGCGGCGCAATTCTGCCGGAACTGCCATGCGGACAAATCCAACGAGATGCATGGTCAGATGAATGTCCCGACTACGGGGATTACCCGGATGTGAGGGGCGGCCTGAGAGGCCGCCGCAGGCTGAGAGCCTGCCCCACTAAGGGTTACAATTGCTTCAGGACTTCGGTCAACACAGCGCCTAACACTTCGAAGCTGTGGGTAGCTAGTTTGTCGAGGGTGTCTTGCGGCGTGTGCCAGTAGGTCTTCTTCGAAGTGTCGAAGTCGATCAGGTCCACGGCGTTCACTCCCATCTTTACGAACGGCATGTGATCGTCGTCTGTGGAGCCCGGCGCGTTGTCGAAATACTTGCCATAACCTATGCGTTCGGCCGTCGACCAGATCAGTTTGCGCAGCGCCAGCGAGGAGTTCTCCTCGTTCATCACGTGCAAATCCTTGCCGCCGATCATATCCACGTTGATCAGCGCCTTGATCCGGCTCAGCGTGCCATCGGAGGCCCAGCGTTCGGCCAGGTGGCGGCTGCCGTAGAGGCTGTCGGTGTCCGACCATTGGCCGAAGGCCTCCTCGCCATCGAACCAAACCAGGTCGATGTCGTCGTCGTGGGGCATACCTTGCAGCGTTTCGGCCATCTCCAGCAGGAATGCGGTGGAAGAACCGCCATCGTCTGCGCCTACGAAGCGCACGCCGGCCATCTTCTTGGTGTCGTAATGCCCGGTGAGGACTACGACGCGGCCGGACTTACCCGGAAAGCGCGCGATGACATTGACCATGGCTAGCGGACCGAGCGGCGTGCGGCCGGTGAAGCTATCCTGGGTGACTTCGCATCCGAACGGCTTCAACTGCGCCACGATGTAAGCGCGCAGATTGCGCAGCGCGACCGATCCCGGCGGGCGGGGTCCGAAGGCGACGGTCTTGCGCGCGTAGTCCATGGCAAGCGCGCCGCTGAATTCGTGCGCCTGCGCGGCCAGCGCCATCCATCCGGCGGTCAACAACAGAACGATCAGGACGATTTTTTTGCGGTGCATATGTATCCGAGCGTGAAGTTGCGGTCGCGGTCCAGGAAATCCAGGTACGGGATCAGGAGCGCGGGTGGAACCAGCAACAGGGCGGCGGGAATGAAACCGAGCCAGCGGACGCCCCCTGAAAAGAATTGTAGCCCGTTCAGCAGACGGCGGGCCAGCAGACGGAAATATCCGCCGACGGGACGGATCTCGATTTCGACCATACCGGCGCGCTCCAGCAGGTAGCGCATACCATGGCACGTGTAGCGGAAGTAATCGTGGGGCGCCTGGTGCACTTCCCACTCATGCGGCACGATGGCCAGCAGCGGGGCGGCGGGCGCGAGGGTGCGCGCTATTTCGCGCAAAACGGATTCCGGCTCGCAGACGTGTTCGAGCGTGACGATGTGGATGGCGGCGCTGAAGCAGCCCGAGGCGAAGGGCAG
>JBEKPZ010000246.1:0-15399 GCA_049520215.1 Bryobacteraceae bacterium
GGAGCAGCGATTGTTTTTGAATTGGTTGGAGAAGATCGAAGACCGCCGCGAATTACAGTCGGAAATCCATCTCCTTACCGATTGGCCCAATCGGGCACCGCAGGGGATTCCCGCTGTTCGAGAATGGCTCGCGGAACACCCCCATTTCAAAATGCACTATGCCCCCATCGTGGTCGACTTGTTCTGGCTCACCCTGGTGCAAAGGTGCTTTGCGATCATTGCCACCCTTCCGGTACAGGCTGCTTAGTGGACGAAGTCAAGGGAATGGCTAAATTCCTGGCAGACATTCCTGATGAGGACCGGCTGGGAATCATCCGCGTGATGCACAAGATTAAGCCGTGAACTGGCAGCGCATCCGAATGGCCGACGAGAAAGCGGCCTGATTCTGCGGTGTCAATTCGCCACATCTCAAAAGGCGGCAACCCCTGCCCGGCGCCGATCGCCAGATTATTGATGTAGCTCTGTACAGCCGTAACCGCGTTCGAAATGATGGTGGCCTGGTCCGTCGAACTGGCCGCGGCCGTCAGCGTGATCGTAGTTGTCAAGCTGATGCCTACCGGGTCGGGCGCCACGGCGCTCCCAGTCAATGGAAAAGCAACGGTATTGTCGATGGCCGTCTGGACATTCTGCAGCAGCGCCGCCGACCCGTCCGAAGCGATCCCGTAGACATAGCAGGTGAACGTCCCGGCCGCCGCCGCAAAGACCACATCCTGGATTCCCGGAATCATCAAGATCTGAAACCTCATGGCTGCTTCATTAGCGCCGTTCTGACCCTGCAGCTTCAACTGGATCCGGTATCGGTAATTGTCGTCGAGTTTGCTTCATTAGCGCCGTTCTGACCCTGCAGCTTCAACTGGATCCGGTATCGGTAATTGTCGTCGAGTTCGGCGTCGCTGCCGCCCACAATCCCGTAATTATTGGTCACCAGCAGAGACCCGTATGTGCTCTCGGTGTAGTTGGTGAAGTTGGACAGCGAGAAAACCCCGGCGGCGGCATTGCCGGCCGATCCGGAATACAGAGCCGTGGCGCCGAATGACATCGAACTCTGGGCCGCCGGCAAAGTCACGGCGTTCGCGATATAAACCGGCCCGCTGGTCCCGGCGGCGGTGTAGATGCGCACCCCGGCAGGAATGTTGATGTCCTGGCCGCTGTTGATCGATCCAAACGTCCCGTTGCGGACATACCACTGGAAGTTCTGGTCGCCGATGTCGACGGTGGCGTTGGTCTGGGGCAGCCGCGTCACGCCGTAGATTTCGCCCAGCAAATCCAGGCTGGTGTCGGTGGCAAAAGGCAGCAGAGACTGGGCAATATTGGCGAACTGGCGGTTCTCCAGCTCGGCCAGCTCGTTGGCTACGATGTCGCCGAAGGCTCGAGCTTTACCGCCTGGCGCCAGCTGCCGGATGCCGGTGGCCGAGAGGGCAGCGAGGGAGCTCCATTTGTTCCGTAAGTGCCAAGAAACGTAAATTTGACCCGGTCCAGCGCGCCGTTCTGTTCGGTAGCCTACACGCGCGCGGGCGCCGGACTGGGTCCGGCTAGAGGCTGCTTGACTCAGGTAGCCCCTACAGCTTGTGGTTCGTTTTTCGGTTTAACCTCGTCAAATCGCAGCCGGTCATGCAAGGCGCGAGCAAGACCTACAGCTTGTGGTTTCGTTCGGCGAGGCGGAAGAATAGTTTGCCGCGGCTCCGTGATCTCCGCCGGTTGAAGATTGCAGCAGAGCGTGCGCCCTGCCAGTCCGGCATATCCAAGAGCAATCTGGTCAATGTTATTGAAATTTAATGGAATTAGACAGGCATTCGGCTGGAAATCTGCAAAAAAGTGCAGCCTCAGCCTGAGAAGGAACTCGCGTTTCTCGATACTAACAAGAAGTGTAGGCCAGATTCTGGCCTTGAAGTTCAGAAATCGGTTGGCCGAATTTGGCTGACAGCCAGACTTGCCGGCGCTGACCTTCCCAAAAATAAAGGAGATCGATGTGCCATTACAGAAATGCCCAGCGTGTGGTTCGACATGGTTCCGGGAGGCGTTGTTTTATGAATTTGTACCGGCGCGGCCCTGGCTCTATGAAGAAGAGGAGCGGAGCCAGGAGATGACTATCCTGATCTGCCTCTGTGGCCAGCCGATTACTCCGCCGTTATCTGCGGGCGCCGGGCCGCGGATCTGGCAGACGATTCAACGCTTGCTGAAGTGCCTGGAGCAAGTCCAAAAGCGGTCTGACGTTTTGGGACAGGCGAAGTTCGTTCTCTGGCAAGCCGCCTTCCAGCGCCAACAGCTGCAAGCCCTGCAACCACAACTGCGGAAGGTGGAGCGTGCTGCCGCCCGGCAGTTGGCCCAGCAAGAGGTGGCCGCCGGCCGGCGCAAGCCACAAGGGCGGCTTTGGCAGCCAGCGTCCAACGTGGCTAATCCATCCGGGACCAAGGGCCGCGCCTGGTTAGAGTCCGAGCTGCGGAAAAGCGGGTTGACGGTTCGAGAAGCGTACGCTGTGGTCGCGGTAGTTTTTGATGCTATCAAAGAAGGACTGCAGCGCGACGGCTTTGTCGGAACCCCTTTGGGCGAGTTCTTCACGAAGTCCAGCCCTCAGCCTTACGAGCGCCAACGCTTCGGACTCAACCAGACCATGCACCTGCAGTGCATGCGCGTAGCATATAAACCGGATCCCAGCCTGGTCTGGGAAGGAGGAGCAGAACAATGAAACCAAACCAACAGGATTGTTTGACGTGCCCCAAATGCGGGTCGACGAATTTCAGCGAGGACGAGTTCCGCCAATACACGGTGCATGCGTCCGCGCTTCCCGGCGGCGGACTAAGTCCCAGTAATGAGTCTCGCCATGTGAAGATCTGCATGTGTGGTCACCCGATGCCGGTCGGCGCACTGGCGCGCTTTGACGAGGTGGGGAAGGGCTTCCAGGAATCATTGGATCTGGCGTGGCAACACCTTGAGAAGCGGAATCCAGACAAGATCCTCGCCGAACTGGCGCGCGACTTTGTCACGCGAAGAGAATTCAACGAGCTGACCGGACGCCTGGACGGTCTGCAAGCCATCCTGGGGCAGGCCCGCGGGAAGGATACTGATCAGCCCGTGCCGGGTTGATCTTATTGATTTGGGGCGCCTGGTTATGGAGCCCGTATACACGCTGCGGTGGCTGCTCAGGCCCAAACACGTCAACGTTCCGGCCGATCAACGCCGGGACGCCCCCTGTTCAGCCCAGACCAGTACCGCGGAACATGTTAGGGATTGTCATTCTGATCTTCTGGGCCGGGAAGGCTGGGGAATTAGTCGGTTGCCTTTAGTCTGAGCACCGCCTACCCGTTTGGCTTCCAACCCCGGGGCCGTCATACTTTTGGTCGCCGCCTAACGGCCTCGCGTTTGAGCCCGCCGCTCGTCATCCAGAAACGGCGATTCGCCCCAATGCCGGTAAAGAAAACAAAAACGATTGAAGAACAGGTCGAAGCTCACGAAAGCCTCGCCGTGTGCCCGCATACATTGAAGGCAGGCTAACAACCGTGGTTGATCCGGGTCGCAGTCCTGGAGCCGCTGCACATCTGCCGCGCCGGGCTGGAGGCCGTCGAACAGCAGCTGTACTGCCGCCGTTAGTTGGTCCTTGATATTGGCCGGGGTGGATGGGCCTACAGGTGGGGAGCCGGATACCAATTCCCCGGAGTGGCGAGCCAGAGGTTCCGGTTCTGCAGTTATTGCACCACCCGCCGCCGGTATCGCAGAAGGAGTGATAGCTTTCGGAAGCCCCGGTTGGGTGGCGCAACGCGCTTCGCGCGCCCGACGTCGGCCGCCCCGTTCCGGCGCCCGCCGCCCGCGTCCGTCGCCGCGCCGCCGGCGGACGGATGGCCGACGTGATCGGCTACGAGACGCCGTCCGAGACCAAGGCGTTCTTCCGCCGCGGCTCCACCACTTTACTCCGCTGGGGTGCGCCCCGGAGCTCAAACCCTCGCGCTGCGTCGGTCGAATCGCGATCTTCTGAGGGGGCGCCAACGCCTCGTCGGTGGCCTTCGCCATTTTGCAGCGCCTGAGCCTGCTTCTCACGAGCCGTGTTTATCCTTTGCGTCGTTCTCGGTCTGCGGCGCGCCGGCTCAAAGCGCAAAACGGCACGCGGTCCATGAGAACGGCGTGATAGGCGGGAGCGGGTCAACAGCCGTGCTGCGTCCTGTGATCCACTAGAGCTCGCCGTGCCTTGGCGCATTCGGCCCGCGCCGCGTTCGACTCCAGCAGGGCCTCGGCGGTCTCTTTACTGCTCGTGTTGAGCTTTTTCAGGGTCGCTCGGAGGCGTTTAACCGTGGCGGCATGTTCAGCTCTCAGGCGGTCCTTCTCTATACAAGCCACGCTCGGCTACGCTCCGTTCCTCTCCGCTCGGCGTCCGTATTCCCCGGCACTGCCGGGGGCGGCAGAGTCTTCACGCCTCCACGGTAGCACAAGGTAATTGTCTGAGAAGCACCGGGACGGGCCACCGTTCAAGCCCGTCCGCGGCGATAGGAAGATTTTGGAATCAGGCCTGGACGGGCGTCCAGTTGTGCGGTAGAAGTTCAGCGAGCCGGGTCATGGGATGGGCGGCGATGCGGGATAGGACGTCCTTGACCCAGAAGGAGCGTAGGCGGGGGGCCACGTCGCCGGGACGCCGGCGCGCGGCCTGCACGCCCGCGGTGCAGGTGCGCGGGGGATAACTACCGGATGGCCGAAGTTGGCGGGGCCGCGTTGCATAACGCGCTTCGTGCAGCCCGATGCCGCCGACCCGTTCCCGCGCCAGTCGCCCGTCGCAGCGACCGCCGGCGCGCGGATGGGGGATGTGCGGCGGGCGGAAGGCGGCGCGGGCGTGATCGGCGCGGGGCCCGCCGGCGGATGGCGCACTATTTTCCAGTGCCCGCGATCCAGGGAGCGTTGGCGCGCGGCCACTCGCCGGATGCCGACGCGCAGCCTGCACGCCCGTGGCGCGGTTGCGCCGGGCGTCAGCTTCCGGTGCCGGGTCGGGTGGCATAACGCGCTTCGCGTCGCCCGATGCCCGGCGGCCGTTTCCGGCGCCCGGCCGCTCGTTGGTCCGTCGCCGCGACCGCCGACGGGCGGATGGGGATGCGCCCGCGGGAGGGCGGCGCGGGCATGATCGGCGCGGGGACGACTGAGCGCCACGAAATGCGAGAATCGTGGTTTCATGCCCATCATTGATCTTCGATTCCGACACCATGCCGCGGGATCGCAGGCCTGAACTTGAAGCGGCCGTCGTTGCTGCCGGTCGGCATCTGAGCAAACGCTTCGAGGGCTGGATCATCGCCACCCCGGACCGCCGGAGGTTCGCGGTGCGGATCACGTCATACCCCGAGGTGGATATTTCCATCCCGTTCGAGTGGAACGCGACTCCGGGCGAGGCGACCGAGCGCGTGCGCGCGGCGATGGACGATTGAGGCTGTTCGTGGCGTGTGAGCGCTAGGTCGCGCGCCATCGCCCCCCGGCGGCCCGTCACGGCGCCCGCGGTCCGTCGCCGCGCTCTTCCGGATGCGCGAAGTCAGTGGTGTCGCGTTCCCATAACGCGCATCCCGTAGCCCGACGCTCGGTCCGAGTGGCGCATCCGGACAGGGCGGATGGAAGCGCGGCCGATTTTACGTTCCAACCACACCTTTGTTTGTCCAGTCAGTGCGCCTGCGTACCCGGTAGTTGGGCGAGCGCATTGCGGCGACTGCGCCCATGCACGCTTCAGGAATCTCAAGTAGAAGGCCGCGAACACCAGAACGATTCCGACGTTCACCATCAGCCGCTGCCAGAACCGGTTCCTGAAAGACAGGACATCTACGCCGACCACAACGGCTACTAGCAACTAGCGCGAGCACGTAAAGCCCGAGCGCTGCCTGCCTTCCCACGCTTCCTTTCTACCACGTGCGGCTGCGTGGGTCGTCGGTTAGCGGCACATCAACGGAACTCTTCCGTACACCGGCGTGGGTTTCCGATGTCCAAGCGCGTTTTTCAGGGCGAATTGGATAGTATGATCAATGGTGCGCCGTCCGACGGTAAGACGGCTCAAAACCTGACACAAACGCTCTTCAGCCGAGAATGAGATGCAGAAGGACAATATCAGGATCACAGCGTTGGCATGCGTTATTCCGATTCTTTTCCTCTGGCCAATCCATGCACGAGCGCAAGCTACGAAGGCTCCCTATCCGGTCATGGCTCCTCTCGACCAGTACTTGATTCCGGACGAGAAGACTGAGGTCGCGCTGGCGCGGAGTTCCGCGCCGGCGTCGATTTCGGATGCAGCCGAAGTGATGGTGCTGCGACGGGATGGCTACGTAACCGCCATGAAGGGATCGAACGGCTTCGTCTGCATCGTCGAGCGATCCTGGGCAAAGTCGACCGATGACCCGGAATTCTGGAACTCTAAGGTCCGCGCCCCGAATTGCTTCAATCCGGCAGCATCTAGAACGTTTCTGCCCATCTTCCTGAAGAAGACCGAACTTGTGCTGGCGGGACAATCGAAGGCCCAGATCCTCGCGACTACTACTGCCGCTTTGGACAAGAAGGAGCTACCCGCGCTGGCTCCGGGAGCGATGTGCTATATGATGGCGAAGCAGCAGTATCTGAGCGACGAAGACATGGCCTGGCATCCCCATATAATGTTTTTCGTTTCAGGTGATGTTGTGAAAAGCTGGGGAGCGAATCTGCCTGGCTCTCCGGTAATAGCTGCGAACGATCCAGAAGAACGGGTGACCATCTTCATGGTTTTGGCCCACACTTGGTCCGATGAAACGCCGGGACCATCCACGATGCAGTGACGGTAAATCGCTTCGAGTTGCGCGTGCAATGTGAGGTATCTCGGCGAAGACGCCTGCGACCTGTACCACCCGCATTTTCCGTCGGACGCAGAACGCCCTCAGCTGCGGAAGAGGCGTCTTGCCCAGCCTCGAATGGATCGTCGGCCACTCGGAGAAAGCAGCGCGTGCGAGGGTCGCGCTGCCATAACGCGCATCCCGCGCCCGCTGTCGGCGCCCCGCCGCCCACCGCGCGTGGTCCGTCGCCGCGACCGCCGGCGGGCGGATGGGGATGCGCGCGGGGTCGACGCAATATCCGAGCACCCTCTGCCAAAAGGCTGCTAGTAGAAGCCCGTCGAGCCAACCTGCGCGCGTCTCTACGTGAGCGTGAAAACGGCGCCTCGCTTTCTTCGATTGCTGAGCCGTAGACATAGTCTATATGGAAGCGTCTGGCGAACACCAGAACCGCAGGCCGGGCGCGTGCCGAAGCTGGCCAGTGATCCGGGATT
Source organism: Bryobacteraceae bacterium (assembly GCA_049520215.1). Classification (GTDB taxonomy): domain Bacteria; phylum Acidobacteriota; class Terriglobia; order Bryobacterales; family Bryobacteraceae; genus Bog-159. The sequence continues at coordinate 7,247 of JBEKPZ010000246.1, forward strand.
GCCTGATGCTACACCTTGAGCGCCAAGTGCGAGAGCACACTCCACCACATCCGCTGATGATCGTCGGGCAACCCAAGCCGCCTCGGCGATCAGGCACTCGGCCGGATTGCCGACTCGTTGAACTGCCCGTATGCCGGCAGACTCCCCAGATACGGCGTCCTGGGAGATCAGTCCTGATATGTCCGGGTTACTTCAACTGGAGGCAAAACGCGCTGCCGACGCTGCCCGCACCATGCGACGCCGGTCACGGCGGGAACGATCCTCGAAGGGAAGGTGCAAACCTGGGCCTGCTCGACGCTAACGGCCGCATTTGCGATCTCAAGGCGACGGCAAATTGTGAGGCTGAATGAGCGCAGCCTCTTAATTTGTGTCGATTTTCGCAAGCGTCCGGATCAGCCTTCCAAAAGGTCTCGTGATTTGCGACCGGACCAGCGAGCGATTCAAAGTACTTCGCAGCATCCCCTCTCGGCTTCCAAAAGGGCAAGGTTTTGGAAGGCAGAGACCAGCCTAGGGATGGCTGGCCGGACAACTTCCTGGAACGTAGTTTCGGGTTACCTTCCGAGTGCCCGACAATACATCCGGAACTTGTGCCGCCCGCACACGCGAAGCCCGTAAATTATCCAGCCTCCCTCGGCCAGATCGGTGCAGGGTTTCCGGGATCTCGATGAGAGCCTAACCGGAAGCGCTGGAGTTAGGGCGGGCCTCGATGGATCGTGGCCCGCCCCTTTGGGTTAATGAGCGGATCACGGTTTCGGCGCGGGAGGGACGAAGTTCTCCAGCGACCAGAGTTCGTACACGGTATCGTACTCGCCGGCGGCCACCATGACCTTGCGCCCGTCCGGGCTGATGTACAAGCTGCCGTCCGGGGTGTTCGTTGGAAAATCGCCCAAACGCTCCGGCTCGCCGCCGGCCGTCGCCACGCGGTACAGACCGTGTTTTCCCGCGGAATCGACGGTGTGGTAGAGGAGCCAGTTGCCGTCGGGCGTGACGTTGAAGTGGCCCGCGTGCGGGTCCGATAGCAGCGGCTTCCAATCGCCGCCAGCGGTGGGGCGTATCTTGAGGTTGCGGTGCTCGTCCACTTCGACGACCCAGCGCTCGTCCAGCGAGACCAATCCGTAGGCTCCTGCCGGGAACCGCTCCAGTACCGTCTCCCGCTGCGTGGCGATTTCCCATCGCAGCAATTCCCCTTCCTTGACGAAGTCGCCCCTGAACATGTAAAGTGCCTGGTCGTCGCGGCTGGAAAGGGGACCGAATAGCGGCGATCCTGGCAGGGTATGGAGGCGCTCGACTCGGCCGGAGTCGGCCGCAATCGAAAAAATGTCCGTTTTTCCCATCTCGTTTTCGGCGCAGAAAAGCTTAGGCTGTTGAACCGCCCAAGTGCAATGGGTATAACCGAGCGCGTGATAGATCTCGCGATCCCCTCCGGTAGAGAGGTTTCGCAAACGGATGGATTCGCCCCCAGTCTGCCCCACATCCTGGTACTGGGCGCTATACACGATTTGATTGCCGTCTCCGGAAAATTGGGGGCCGGGGTTGAGCATATTGCCAAGGGGGAGATCCAGATTCTTCCAACCGCCCGGACGGCCATTCGCATCGAGGGACGCGACATAAACAGCCCACGCGCCGCCGGGTTCCACCGAACGGTAAATGAGGCCCCCAGCGGCTGTGGTGGCGCCCTCTTCAAAATCGCCAACTCTGACAAAGACCGGGGCGCCCGCCGATTTGCCGTCCTTTATTGGCAGCAGATGCAGCGCCCCCTTGCCGTTGCGTTCACTGGCAATGGCCAGATAGCGCCCGTCGGCGGTCCAATCGAGAAGCTTGAGCGAGGGCAGCATGCTGGTGAGCCGCTCCTCGTAGACCATTTGCGCCGCTCCACCTTCGGCGGGCATGACGAAGATTTGCGAGACCGGATCGGCAACAGACGACGGTTGCGCTTGATATGCCACCAAACGGCCATCCGGAGAGAAGTTGACAGCCGTCACTTTTGCGGCCTTCAGGCTCAGCAATTCGCGGGTTTGGCCGTCGGCAACCGAGATCCTCAACAGACGGCTCATACCGTCTTTAGACTGGGCGTACAGCAGGTAGCGACTATCCCAGGACCAGGTGGGCCAGCTATAAGGGCGGGCCTCCAGTCTGGCGATCTCGTGGTAACCCGTGCCACCGGTGTTGACGACCGCCAAGGTTAGCGGCCGGCCCGGCTTCGGGCTGAAGTTAAGGAAGACCATCGAAAAATCCTTGGACGGAGACCAACCGGGCAGGTCGTCGAGCTTGGCCTTAAATATGACCCGTTTGCTATTGCCTGCAATGTCGCCGTAAATCAGCTCCCCGGTCGCCCTGTCTTCATAGACCACGCGGCGGCCATCGGTATCGCCTGGGCCAACGTTGGGGTACGTTATCTCGATCCTGCGCTGGGTCATGGTCGCGGGCGCAGCCGCATGTCCATCCTGTCTAAGCGCCGCCAGCCGCACCCGCGCCTGAGCGGCCGGTTCGCGCTGATCGCTAAAGTCGCGCGCTACCTGCTCATACAGCTTTACGGCTTTATCCTGGCCCAGCTTCTCGTAACATCGGCCTTCCTGCACTAACGCTTTGGCCGCGAGCGCGCGGTCCGATGCAAATTCCTTGGCGACGCGCTGGTAGAGATTGATGGCTTCTTCCAGGTTCCCCGCGGCGCGTTCCTCGGTGACGGCTTTCTGAAACAGCTCCGCTCCGGCATCGGCGGCCAGCGCGGCTGTTCCGAACATCAGGCATGCAATTAAGATTGTCAGCTTCATGTGAAATCTCCTTCGCCTCCCAGAATGCGCCTTCGGTCCGCTGGAGTCGTCACGGCGATCCACGCACGGCGCAAAGACAATGCAAAATTTATGTCATGAAATTATGGAACGAACTTGTACCCGACGCCGTGTACCGTGCGGATGTGCCCCGGCTCCGGCGCGTCCCGCTCCAGCTTGGCGCGCAGCCCGGCGACGTGGTTATCCACCGTGCGCGTGGAAGGATACGATTCGAATCCCCACACCCCGTTCAACAGATCGTCTCGCGTCACCACCTGGCCCGCGCGGGCGGCCAGGAAACGCAGCACGGCGAATTCCTTGCGCGTCATCTCCACCGGTTCTCCGTTGCGGCGCGCTTCGTAACTGCGGAAGTCGATCTCCACGTCGCCGAAGCGCAGCTCGTCCGGCAGATCGAGAGCGCCCTCCGGGCCCGGCTGGCTGCGCCGCAGGAGCGCACGGACGCGGGCCATCAGCTCGCGCACGGAAAATGGCTTGGTGACGTAATCGTCCGCGCCCAGGTCCAGGCCCAGCACGCGATCCGGCTCTTCGCTGCGCGCCGTCAGCATCAAGATAGGCGTTTGAATCCCTTCGCCGCGCAGCTTACGGCAGAGTTCGAATCCGCTCATGCGGGGAAGCATCAGATCGAGCACAATCAGGTCGGGTTTGCGCTCCTGCTGCATGCGGTAGCCGGTTTCGCCGTCCGACGCGGCGATTACGTCATAGCCTTCGAAGCGCAGATTGTCGCAGAGTCCGCGCAGAATGGCGGGATCGTCCTCGATTGCCAGAACCGTTGTCATTCGCTCGCCTCAATGGGGATAAAGATGCAAAAGGTGCTTCCCGCTCCCGGCGCGCTTTCCACTTCCACACGCCCGCCGTGGGCTTGGGCGATATGCGCCACCAGCGTCAGCCCCAAGCCCGTTCCCGCAATCAAGCGGCTCTCGTGCGAAGGCGCGCGATAGAATTTCTCGAAGACGCGCTTCCGTTCATCGGGCGCCATCCCCAGCCCGTGATCCACCACCTCGATGACCGCGTCTCCATTGCGTGCGCCCAGGCGCAGATCGATCTCGCGGGCGTCGCCGGAATACTTCATGGCATTGGTAAGCAGGTTCAGGATGGCCTGCTGGATGGCGTCGGGGTCGGCCTGCACGCCGGGCATTTCATCCTGGACGGTAAGATGCAACTGGAATCCCTGCTGGGCCAGCGGAAATTGTAGGGCGCGCGCGGCCGATCCGGCCACATCCTCGAGCCTGGTGGGCCGGAGGCGGTAGATCTTCTTGCCCTGTTCGATCTTCGAGAAATCAAGCACATTATCGACCAGCCGGGCCAGGCGCTCGCTCTCATTGACGATGGTTTCCAGATACTCGGACTTGGTGCGCTCGTCGCCGGTCCGGCCCATCGCGAGGGTCTCGGCGAACATGCGGATAGCCGTCAACGGGGTCTTCAGCTCGTGCGAGACACTGGCCACGAACTGCGAGCGCACCTCGTTCATGCGAACGTCGCGGTTGACATCGCGCAAGAGCAGATAGCCGCCGAACACGGCGACGCCCAGAACAAGCGCCAGCCCCGCGATCCAGATGCCGATCGGCAACCCGGAGTGGACGCTTTCCAGTAACCGGTTATCGGCCCATTCCACATGCAGACCCGGGAACTCGTCGCCTAAAGCGTCACCGGCGGCCGCGCGCGTGCGAAGCTTCACGCCCGGAGGGGCAACCTTGGTGGACGACACGGCCAGCACCAATCCCGGCAACGGCGGCTGCGGAGACGTGAGGGTAACCAGCCAAGGCTCGCTGCCGTAGGGGACCCAAGCCGGTCCGCCACCCGATTCAATCCGCGCGCGCACCCGCGCAAAATCTTTGGCCAGCGCCGCGGCTTGCTCCATCTCTGCGATTCGTTCGAAGATCTTCGGGCCGGCGCCCACCAGCGGTCGGATCATATAGAGTTCGGACAGCGTGAGCCGCCCTGCGCCGTTTATTTCCTGGCGGAGGAAGCTTAAGACGGAAGCCGGATCGCGCCCGGCCCCCAGCAGGCGATCGGCGGCGTAGAAGCGGTAGCCGACTCCCTGTTCGTCCCTGGCATCCGGGGGAGCGTTCAACAAAGCTTGGTATAGCCTGGAGGCTTCCTCGGGTTTGCCGGCCTTCGCGAGCGATCGCGCCAGCAACAAGCGAGCTTCCGCCATTTCGGTGGGGCCGCTCGCGGACGCCAGCGCCAAACGATAAGCCGCCGCCGCGCCCGCATAGTCTTTCTTGATGAACTCTTGGGCCTCGCCTTCCTGGCGATGCTTGGCAAATGCCGCGGAATCTTTCGCGCCTGCGGTCTCCCACGGCGCATCCCAAGGGAAGACCAGGTGTTCACCTTCCACTCTCGCGGTAAAGATCACCGCCGGGTTGCCGGAATCTTGCGCAGGGTTCAGATGGAGCGAGCGAATCAGCCGGTTGATCTCCTGCAGCTTGATGGCTTCCAGGTGCGCGTCCAGTTCCCGGCGCAACTGGTCTAGGGCGATGCGCCGCTGGTCGGCGGCCCGCTTGGCGGCGAGTTCCCGATCCTGGTACAGGATGCGGCTGGCCAATCCGACCAGGACCGCCGCGGGTACCAGAATGGCGGCGAGGAACAGGAAGACTTGTCGCTTGTAGCGGGTGACGTGCATCGGAACAACTGCTGATCATTGTACGGCCTCCGCGCGGGAAGTTGTCATGGAATTGTCTGGCGTTTGCATGATTCCGGCCGGGAGGGAAGGGCCGATTTCACAATCGGCACATAGGTTGCCAACCTGCCCCACAGATCGGCGGGTCGCCGATCGGCAGCCACCAGCAAGTGCAGGGAGCATTCGCCGCCGCCGGTACCAGGGTCAGCCGGTGCGGGTCTGCGCGGCCACGCACGACACCGGCATCGACTCTTCGGCTCGCGAAGTGCAGGAGCTCCTGGCCCGCATGTTCATGGTTTTCTCCCTGCCGCATTGGCCTGGTGCGGTAACGGTTCCGCAGTGCCGGCCTGCTTATGCGCCGCACGCCACATTTGTGCGCTTTGGGCCTGCAGCCTTTCAAATGTCTGGGTATGATCCGCCAGACGGACGTTTTCGTAACCATTGCGCTTGGCCACGATGCGGTAGTCGAATGCGACGCTGGAGGTCCCTCCGCCAAGCTCATGCACCTCAAACGAGTCGGCCGACTCGTTGCTGACGTACAGCCCCTTACAATCGCCTTTGGGGGTCAAGAAGACGTGATACTCGATGCCGGTGTTCACGGTCTGGGCGAAAACGGCGTCCAGGCCGACGCGCGCCGCGCCGTTGGAGAGTTGCCCCGAACCCATGTCTTCGAACCAGTTTTCAGGCGCCTCGACGGCATAGAGAGCCACCTGGCGCTCTCCGTGGTCGACCGGCACGACAGCCGACTTTGTTCCAAAGCAAAGCAGATCGCCGCTGGTGTCGATGTAGCAAAGGCCGAAGGTCGGCGGCCCACCGCCCGCCCAAAAAGCGATACTCTTGTTGTCCGCCAGGTTTATAGCGATGAGCGCATCATTCGTTGTGCTGTTGTTGACAAAGAGTCCGCCGGTCCCGTTATCGGCGGTGCCAACCACGGCATTGCCACCGGTTTGGTTTGTATCGCCCGCCACTCCGTTCGCGTTCGAAACCAGTTGGGACCTTGAGGAGCTTCCGGCGACCGCGATTCCATATACTCCAATGCCGCTCGGGCTGGCAGTCTGGCCGTAGATACCCGCATTCGCTCCCGAGGTAGCCGTGATGATGCCCTTGATGCCGTTAGCACCGGAGCTATTGGTCGTTCCGACCACGGCGGGGGCCGTGCCCGAGGTTAAAGTATTGGTCACGTTCAGTGCGCCGTTAGAATTGGCCGTCGAGATCGTGGCCTGGCCCGCGACGGTCAGGTTTCCTCCGCCGCTCTGCCCGATGACGTTCACATTCCCGAAATTGTCGATGGTCGCCAGTTCGTTATTGTTGCTGCGGAAGTGAATCTTTGCCGTGCCGCTGCTGTTGACATATGTGTCGCCCACGGGACCGCCGATCAAGGCATAGTTGGTACATCCCGACAGACTCGTGGTCGTGAATCCGATGCCCGCGTAACCGGAACCACACCCCGGGTCGCCCGTCAAAGCGTTGCTGCCGTTTCCGGCAACCGACAGCGGACCACCCCGGAACCAACCAGACAACCCGCCGACGTTTGCTACCCCACTGACGCCGATTGCCCCGGTTCCGGAGACACCGATGTATGGGCCTTGCCCGTACACGCCATAGCCTGACGTGCTGGCAGTGGAGCCGAATATCCCCGCTTCCGTGCCCGTGGTAGCCGTCACAATTCCTTTGACCGCAAACGCGGCACTGCTGTTGGTGATGCCGACGATGGCAGGCGCCTGGCCGGAGGTGGTGGTGTTGGTCACCTGCAAGACTCCTGCGGAACTGGTCCCGTTCATGATCGTGGTGTTGTTGATGGTTTGTTTTTGCGTGAATATGTTGGCGGCGGCCAGTTGCGCATAGGCGCTGGAGGCCGAGCCGCCAAGCTCGCTGGCGTTTACGCCGGTGATGTCGGCGCCGGCGCCGGAAAACGACGTGGCCGTCACAGTCCCACTTACGGTCTGATTGCCCGTGAAGGTATTGCTGGCGGCGAGCTGCGGAACCTTGGTGGTATCCAAACTCACTGTGACCGCGCCTTTGGCGCCGCCGCCGGTCAGATCGGTTCCCGCGGTCACGCCTGTGATTGTGCCTGCCCCTGGAAAGGTCTGGCCCGCGGCAAAGGCGATCTGCCCGTCGCTGGCGATGGACAACCCTGTCTCGGTGGGCGTAGCCTTCCCGTTCCCAAACAACAGATTCAGGCTGCCTGAAAAGCTGGTGGTGTCGTTCCCCACGGGTTCCGCCTGCCACTGGAATGTCTGCGCAACCGCGTTGCTGGTGGCGCTGTTGAAAACGGATGCCGACAAAATCAGCGGCTCGGAATTCTCGCCGGCGGTAGCCGTGGCCTTGCCGATTGACGGCAAGGTGAGCGCGCCGCGAATGGTCCCGCCGCCCGCGACATCCAGCGTACTGGCGGGAGTGGTGGTGTTGATCCCAATCTTGGCCGTGCTGCCCGAGCCGGATTGGAACATCGCGGAGTCACCCAAGTCTCCCGAGCTGTCGGTCCAGAGAGGCACGTAATCGGCCGTTCCGGTCCCCCGGAACCGGGCGCCGCGGCCAGCAGGAAGGCCGCGGGCGGCAGTCCGCCCAGGGTTTCCGCATCGCCCGCCTTCAGGGCATACGGCGCGCTCACCAGCAGTATCCGCGGCTGCTCGGCCTGCCCTTCGACTGAGACCCCCACCCAGTGGGCCTGCTCGGCAGTGAATAGATCGGCTGGCAGGCCCTCGGATTTGGCCGCACCCAACAGCACCGTGTAATGGCCGCCC
>JBEKPZ010000247.1:0-11239 GCA_049520215.1 Bryobacteraceae bacterium
ACCAGCGGCTTTCCGGTCTCGCGGTCCAGCACGAAGACGTTCCCCATCTTCGTGGTCACCGCCACGGCAGGCTTGCCGTGGAACTCGATCAGCGTGGGCTGCGACGCGACGTCGAAGTCCCATAGGTCGTGATGCACCACCTGAAAGCCCCAAACAAATTCGCCTGTGGACGCTTTCAGAGCCACCACGGAATTGGCCCAACGATTGTCACCCGGCCGTTCGCCGCCGTAGTAATCGGGGCTGGCGCTGCCCGTGGGAACGAACACCAGGCCGCGCTTCTCATCGGCCGCGATGGTGGACCATGCATTGGCCGCTCCGGTTCGCACCTTCTGCTGATTGGCCCACGGGATGGGGTCCCAAGTCCACACCAGCTTGCCCGTGCGCGTGTCATAGCCCCGCACCACGCCCCGTTCCAGGTTCACCGCCGCATTGTCGCCGATGGAGGAGCCGGTTATGACCACGTCGCCCACCACCGTGGGTGCCGATGTGACTTGGTAATTTCCCCGGTAGAATTTCTGGTAATCGACACCCTGCGTCAGATCGACCTGGCCGGCGTCGCCGAAATCCGCGCACAGCTTGCCTGTCTGGCCATCGATCGCCAGCAGGCGCGCGTCGATGGTGCCTTCGAAGATCCGAAGCTGGCAGGGTCCGTCCATGGCGCCCCGGTTATCCGTCCAGGCGGCCACGCCGCGCGAGGTCACTACCGAATAATCGTGAGTCCGGGAGACTTGCGGATCGAACTTCCACTTCTCCGCGCCAGTAGCCGGGTCCAGCGCAATCACCTGGTTGAACGGAGTGCTGAAGTATAGCGTACCGTTTACCAGAATGGGGGTCGCTTCGAAAGCCGCCTTCGCGTTCAAGCGGGTCTCCGGCTGCAGCGCGCCGGTGTGATACGTCCACGCGACCTTCAGTTTGCCAACATTGGCGCGCGTGACTTGTTTGAGCGGCGAATAGCGTGTGCCGCCAGCGTCGCGGCCATAAGCGGGCCAGCCGTCATCGGCGGCGGGCAGGCTCGCTGCGAAGAACAACGTCAGAGCGATATAGCGCATAAGGCGCATTGTGACAGCTTCTCAGGAAGAAACCAACTGGGTGGGAAGCAAGCGGACGTACGCGCGGTGGTACCCAATTGGGGCTCGATGCACGTCCCACCAAGTATGCGAAGGTACTCCCTGGCGCCCGTGGTCCTGCTATTCGGAACGGGTTTCGCCCAGGCGCCGGACGTCGTGATCCGGAGTTCCGTCCGTGAAGTGCTGCTGGACGTAGTGGTGCGCGATGCGCACGGCCGCCTGGTCAACAATCTCAAGCCCGGCGACGTCACCGTGTACGAAGACGGCGTCCGCCAGGACGTGCGGTCGTTCCGGCTGGTCGCGGGCAGCGAAGTCCGGGCCGAAGACGCGAAGCAAGCGGCTGAGGCACAGGCGGCCCCGCCTAGCCCCGCGGCGCCCAAACCCCCGCGCCCGCCGGTCAATCCGCTGCGCACGGTGAACGTGGTCTGCCTCATCTTAAACGATCTGAATCCGGAGACGCGGGCTTTCGCGTTTGAATCGGCGCGCAAATTTGTCAACGAGGAACTGCGCCCCAACACCTTCATTGGCGTCTTCAGTCTGGACGGCAGCGGTCTGCGGCCGGTCTTTCCGTTTTCGAACAATCGCGAGCACCTGCTAAAGGCCGTGGAACTGGCCTCCGTCAACCAACTTCCGTCAATCAATCTGGGCTCCGCGACGATGCTGAACGGCTTGAGTTTGGCGGCGATGGGCAACATTGCGCCGCCCGGCGGCGGGACGCAGAATGCCGACGGCTCCGGCCCCGGCGACGCGTTGGGCACGCGCGGAGACATGGGTTTCTCAGTCAACGTGGGGCTGCGCGAGATCGACGCGCTGAAGGGCTTGGTCCGGCAGCTCAGCCCGTTGCCCTTCCAGAAGACGGTGCTCCTGTTCAGCACCGGACTCACCCGGCCGCCCGACCAGTTGGAATACTGGGACTCTCTGATCCATCAGGCCACCAAGGGCGGCATCACTTTCTATGCGTTGGATGTGTGGGGGTTGGGCGTTTGCCAGGATGCGCCCAGTGGCGGTTGTTTGGGCGCGGCTTCGGCCAGTGCGACCTCGTCCGCAATGTTGAACTACGTTGCCGCACTGAGCCAGCAACAGGGCCCCGCGAGCATCGCACCACAGACCACCGTGTCGGCCTCATCGCCCACCGCGGCGCACGGCCCACCCCTCGTATCGTCCGCCGCTCAAATGATGGAATTGGCGCATCAGGACGACTACCTGAAGTTCGCCGTGTCGAGCGCCAACCCTCAGGAGGCCCTGCGCGAGCTGGCCGAGCGCACCGGCGGGTTCATAATCGCCAACACCAACAACACGGACAAGCTTCTGGCCCACGTGATGGAGGAGGTGGATACGCATTACGAGATCGCGTATCCGCCGGCATCGGAGCGCGAAGACGGGCACTTCCGGAAAATCGAAGTCAAGCTGACGCGTCCCGGCTTGCGCGTGGAAACCCGGAGCGGTTATTACGCCGTGCCCGACACTGGCGAAGGCCCCGTAACTCCCGTAGAGATGGCCGGATTGAAAGCCCTCGATACCCAGCCCCGGCCGCACGCCTTCGACTTCCTCTCGCGGGCCTATCGCTTCGGCGACACAGACGGCAAGGCGCAGTATGCCATCGCCTTCGAGATGCCCATCTCCAATCTCACCGCTACGCCCGAGGAGGCCGGGAACACGCACCGCCTGCACGCTTCCTTGCTGGCGCTGGTGAAGAACGCGCAGGGACAGATCGTGGACCGCGTGAGCAAAGACGTCCCCTCGGAGGTTTCCGACGATCGCCTGGCCGCCGTGCAGGTGGAACTCATGACCTACCAGCACGCGGTAAGCCTGCCGCCAGGGCACTACACGGTCGAGGCGGCCGTGGTGGATCACGAGGGCAACCGCGCCAGCACCAGCGTGGTCGAGATCGACAATCCGGAACAGCGGGGAGTTGGGCTGAGCGACCTCGCCCTGGTGCGCCGGCTGGAGAATATCGACCATCCGGCGGACGCCGCGGACCCGTTTCAGTTCACCGGCAAGCGTGTGCTCCCGTTCGTGACCAGCGACCTGTTCACCGGCGCGATCCCGTCCGTCTATTTCATGGTTTATCCGGAGCCGGGCAACCCCGCGAAGCCGGAACTGCGCGTGCAATTGCTGAAAAGCGGCCGGGTGCTGGCCAGGCGCAAGCTGGCGTTACCATCGCCCGATATATCCGGCGGCATCCCGATGTGGATCGAAGAGACCAAACAGCCTGGCAGCTATGAACTGCGAGTCACGGCCGTGCAAGGAAACAGCTCGACTGACCGCAGTCTTACGTACACTGTTGCGGGCAAATGATCCGGCGCCTGTTACAGTAGGCTAATGCTCACATCCGGATTTCGCAAACAACTTCTGTTGCTGCTGTTTTTGGCGCCGGCCTGGGGCCAGTCCAAGCTCGACCTCGGCCTCGTCTCACGCATCAAGACTGAAGCCTACGATCATTCCAAAGTCATGGATCATCTCTCCTGGCTGAGCGATGTCTACGGCCCGCGGCTGACCGCTTCGCGCGAGTTCTTCCAGGCCGCCGACTGGGCCGCCGGGCGGCTGCGCGAGATCGGCCTCAGCAACGTGCATCTGGAGCCGTGGGGACCGTTCGGGCGCAGTTGGTCGGCCGAGCAGTGGTCGGTGGAAATGGTGGAACCGCGCTATGCGCCGTTGAACGCCACGCCGCTGGCCTGGACCGCTGGCACTAATGGCCCCATCACCGGCGAGACGATCCTCGCGCCGCTGTCGGCGACCCGAGATTTGAAGAAGGCGCGCGATGAGTTTGCGGCCTATCGCAAGGAATGGACCGGCAAACTGCGTGGCAAGTTCGTGATGCTCCGGGCTCCCAAGATTCCGGCGGAACAGACCAGACCGCAGTTCCAGCGTTACACGGATGCCGAACTGGCGGACCTCGCCAAGGCATCCGAGCACGCCGCGAAGATCTCCGGGAAGCTGGCGGATCTGAAATTTCCGGAAGATCCGGACGAACTCCGAAAATTCATGGCGTCCCTGCCGGAGTCCGTATTCGACGAGATGTTCGATGTGCGTATCGCGTTGGCCACCGAGCGGAACCGTTTCTTCCTGGACGAGGGCGTCTTGGGCATCCTGATGCGGGACGACCGATCGCACGACGGCACCACCAACGCCGAACAAGCCGGATCGCATAAGAGCGCCGATCCGCTGGCGCCGCCCACGTTCGTGATCACGGCCGAACAATACAACCGCATGGCGCGCATCATGGAGAAGAAGACGCCGGTGCGGGTGCGCGTGTCACTCAAGGCGCAGGCCTCGGACGCGGATGTGAACTCCGCCAACATTGTCGGAGAAATCCCCGGGGGCAAAAAGGCCGACGAAGTGGTGATGATCGGGGCGCACTTCGATTCCTGGCATGCCGGAACGGGCGCGACCGACAACGGCGCGGGCAGCGCGGTGATGATCGAAGTGATGCGCATTTTGAAGACGCTGAACGTGAGTATGGACCGCACCGTGCGCATCGGGCTGTGGAGCGGCGAAGAGGAGGGGCTGTACGGCTCGGAGGCATACGTGAAGCAGCATTTCGGCGATGCCAAAACCATGAAGCTTCTGCCGGACCACGCCAAGCTCTCGGGATACTTCAATCTGGATAACGGCAGCGGCAAGATTCGCGGCGTCTATCTGCAGGGGAACGATGCCATGCGTCCGCTGTTCGAAGCCTGGCTGGCGCCGTTCCGCGACGAGGGCGCGACCACCATCACCATCAAGAATACCGGCGGCACGGACCATCTGTCATTCGATGCCGTGGGTCTGCCCGGGTTCCAGTTCATTCAGGACCCGCTCGATTATGGCAGCGTCACGCACCATTCCAGCATGGACACTTACGATCACGCGGTGGCGTCCGATTTGATGGAGGCTTCGGCGGTGATCGCGGCGGTCGTGTACCAGGCGGCCAACAGTCCGGAGATGCTGCCGCGCAAGTAGGCCTTGTGGGGCGGACCTCCAGGTCTGCGCGGGTCCTCCAGGACCCGCACGGCCGACGACTGGAGTCCCGCCCCACAGACTACGGTGTGACGACAACCGGCTTCCCGGAATACTGCACGACCTTATCCGGCTGGGCGGTCTGACCGATGCCCACACCGTGGCCTTCTCCCACGAAGACGATGCGGAAGGTGCGGTTCGCCAGCATGCCAGGGAACTGCCCCTTGCGCTCGCCGATGGTCAGGCTGCGGGCGGCATCGTCCCAATGGATGGGAATGGTGGCGTATGCGCCCTTTTCGTAATCGTAGTTGTCGTTCTCGTCTTCGTAGAGCGTGAAATTGCCGTCGGCGCCGCGATACACGCGCAACTCGATGGGGTCCGCGGGCTTTTCAGCGGCATACTCGACGTCCGGCCCCATGGGAACAATGGAGCCGGCGCGAACATACAGGGGCAAGCTGTCGAGCGTGGCCGGCGCATCAATGGATCTCCCGCCAATCGTGGAGTGCCCGCTCCAAAAGTCGAACCATTCCGTCTTGGGCAGATACAGGTGCCGGGTTGTCGCGCCCGGTTCGGTGACCGGATTCACCAGGATCGCCGGTCCAAACAGAAACTGATCGCCAATGTTCTGGGCGCGGACATCCGAGCGGAAATCCATGACCAGCGGGCGCATCGGGGTGTAGCCTTCGCTGGTGGTCATCCACGCGACGGAGTAGATGTAAGGCATCAGTTCGTAGCGCAAGCGGTCGAACTGAGTCAGGATCGACTGGGCTTCCGGTCCGTAAGACCATAACTCGTTGTGATCTGTAGTGCGGGTCCCGTGCACGCGGAAGATAGGACAGAACGTGCCATATTGAAACCAGCGCACGAATAACTCGCGGTAGGCCGGATCGTTGGGGTTGCCGATGAAAAATCCGCCGATGTCCGTTGTCCAATACGGAATGCCGGACAAAGAGAAATTCAGCCCGGCGGGTATCTGGCGCTTGTAAGTCTCGAAGTCGGAGAGGATATCGCCCGACCAGGCGGTCACCGCATTGCGTTGCGCGCCGGCGAAGGCCGAACGCGAGAGGATGAACACCCGCTTGCGGTCGCTCGACTTGCGCTGCCCGTCGTAAACCGCCGCGGTGGTCATCAGCGGAAAGATGTTCGCATAACGTGCGCCGCTGCCGATCGCGAGCTTGTTGTTCAGCATCAGGTTCTCTTCGCGGCCCTCGGTTTCCGGTTCCGTGGTGTCGAGCCACCAGGCATCCGCGCCGATCTGGAAGAGCGCTTTGTCCATCAGGCTCCAATAGTAGGAGCGGGCCTCCGGGTTGGTGGCGTCGTAGACGGCCATGCCGGCGGGGTGGTACGCGCGCGTCTTGGTACGGTCGATGAAATAGCCGCGCTTGTCCATGTCCGCGTAGGTGGCGGTGCCTGGATCGAAGTACGGCCACACGGAGATCATGAGGTGGAACTTGTTGCGGTGCAGGTCGTCAATCATTCCCTTGGCATCGGGGTACTTCTTGTTGAATACGAACTCGCCCTTGGTGGTCCACCAAAACCAGTCCTGCACGATGTTATCGACTGGTATGTGCAGCTCGCGGTATTTGTGCGCCACATCCAACAGCTCCTGTTGCGACTGATACTTGTTCTTGCATTGCCAGAAGCCATAAGCCCACTTACCGAACATGGGCGCGGCACCGGTAAGTTCGCGGTATCCGGCGACGATCTTATCGAAGTCCGGGCCGTAGAGAAAGTAATAGTCAATCGTGTCGGCCACTTCCGCGCTGATATACAAGGAATGCACGAAGCGGTTGTTGAATCGGCATCGCGATGCGTTGTTCCAGAACAGGCCATAGCCGTTGCTAGAGACCAGCAACGGCACGGCGATGCTGGTGTTGTCCTGGGACACATCTACCGAATCGCCGCGGTAGTTCCAAACGCCCGCCTGGTGCTGGCCTAGCCCGTAGAAAGCCTCCTCGGAACCATATATGGAGATGTTATCTTCCGCATGGTAGGTTTTTTCGCCGTTCACCGTCGCGGGAGTCATGGTCTTAGGACCTTCGCTCACCAGTTTCTTGCCGGTCAGGTCGCTGTAGGAGATCAGGCCGTCTCTGCGGCTGATGGTGACTTTCAATCGCGCAGTCTCTAGGACGATGTCTGTGCCGGTAGAGTCGATCTGCACCTGCGGCGCGGGCCAGGCGGTTTTCGTGACCACGTATTCGATCTGCTTCGGAAACGAAGCGGTCGGCGAATACAAGACGTGGACGATGGAATCGGTCGCCACCTCGATCCGCATGGCGCCGGATTGCATGGTGAGTTGTACGCCGTTGGGCTGCTCGTGAACGCCGGTAACAGGGTTCAACGGGATCCACTGGGCGGGGAGCCTGGCGGCTAGCGCAAGCAGCGCCAGCGAGGGGTACAGCGTTTTCCGCATAAACCGGATAGTATCAGAAGGTGGCGGCACTCACGGTTTCGGCGGCGGCAGGCATCATGCGGCAACTTTGCCCCAGGTGCAGGCAAGGCCGGATTTTCCGCGGCCCGGTCTATCGGGGGCCGTTGGCGATGTTGGACAATTGTCCGGTCTGCGGGCTGAAGTTCGAGCGGGAACAAGGCTACTTTCTGGGCGCCATGTACGTCAGCTACCTGGTGTCGATTCCGCCGGTACTGGTGCTCATTTTGCTGATTTGGAAGCTGAGCGGCTGGCCGTACGATTGGTCCATCGGGGCGGCCTTTGTCGCGTATCTGCCGTGCGTGCCGGTGGTGGCGCGTTTCGCGCGCGTGGTGTGGATGTATGTGGATCAGAGGTTCGACCCGCGGTGATTTGGGCGTGGGGCAGGCCATCGTTTTGCGTGGCCTGCCCAGTTCGAGATACTAGCGCCGGCCGGCCACAGCCTTGACCAAGGCGAAGCACGCCAACGCCTTTCCCGCCGGTTCTCCCGACCGCAGGGTCAGGTACTTCTTTTCCATGCCGAGGTCGCCAGATGTTCGAGGATCGAATAGCACCGTTCTGCAAGGAAGGCTTCGATGCTACCCTCGGCGATCCGGAATTGATTCGGTTCGGCATGCCTGCTGCCATTCCTGCCGGATTGGCGCTCCGTGCCGTGGCGCTTTCTCGCGTTCGTCCCCGGCGTGACGGCGTTCATGCTGATTTACCTGAAGACGCGCCGTCTTCCGCCGCTGATCATGGCGCACTGGCCGATGGATATTGGGTGGCCCTGATCGTCAGGCGCTAAAAGTGCAATCCCACCGTTGCCGTTATGGCGCGCGGCGTGACGTAATGCGTTCCACTGAAGGTCGAAAGGAAATTGTAGAGCGCATATTCGTTGGTCACGTTCACTGCCGATAATCGCAAGCTCCACTTGTATTTGTCGCCGTGAAACAGGTTATCGATTCCCACGGCCATATCGAACAGGCTGCGAGGTTGGATGCGCGGCGGATTGTGGTCGTCGTTCTCCGTGCCGGCAGCCGGGATTTTAACCAGGTTCGATCCGTACAGCGATGCCGGGCACAGACCATTGGGACTGATTGGCGTGGTTGGGGTGGCATGCACGCTTCCGCAATAGAGCCCGGCTTGGAACTGCTGATCCGGCGTCAGCCCGGACACATCCACCTCGCTACCGGTTGCATTGGGCCCGTCCGCGCAATTGCCGCCCATGCAGGGTACCGGGCCAGCCACCTGGCCGCTATCGTAACGCCAGTTGAAACCGAACCACGGCCCCTTCTTCCAGGGCTGGTATTGCAAGTGAGTGGTCTCGTTAAAATTCTCGTCGTGGTCGATGCGGAACACTTCAGACCCGGATGGTGTGGCGCCGATGCCGCTGACCTGCGGCTCGAAAAATCGCGCCGCCACGTGCGACATCACCACAAACGCCGACAAGCCGCGCCATGCCGGGACGCTCGCGCGCATGGCGAATCCCGGGATCTTCGAGCGGTCCCACTCGATCGGAAAGGTGATCGGCGAGTTGCCCAGCACGCTGAAGTCGTAAGCCTTATGGGTGTACTTCCAGATGTACTCGCCATCGACCACAAAGTGCCGTCCAAACGCTTGCTCCAGGCCCGCGTGGAACTCGTTGCGCCAGCCCGGACTGAGCGGTACGTTGCTCACACAGGGTGAGACGGTGGACGCCATGAGCGCGTTGATCGCCGCATCGTTGCATCCCAGGCTGGAGAGCACCAGGTTCTCGTTGAACGGAGTTTCCATCGACCGGGCGTAGGAAATCCGCAGCACCGTGCTGGTCGGCTTGATGTTGTACGCGATGCCCATGCGCGGCTCCGGCTGCGTGGCGGTGACCAGGCCATCGTAGTAGTCGAAGCGCAGCCCCACATTAAAGGTCCAGTTGTTTTTCGTAATCGTGTCCTGGATGAACGCAGACAGTTCCCGGATGTTGGCGTGGCCATAGAAATGGTACAAGCCGCTGGTGGAGTTGGGGCAGCCGTCCGACGCCGGCAATGCCGCCGTTCTGGTCAAATCGTAACAAGCCAGCAGCGGGCTGAAGCTTGGATTCGGGGTCAGCCCCGCGCCGCATTGCGTGGAATTCGTCAATCCGGGACCCGTGTAAGGGCTGCCATCCGCATTCAGGCACACCGCATTCGTCGCCGGATCCACAACGCCGAGAGCGTCCTTTTCCGTCAAGATCGTGTCTGAATACGTGATCCCCGCCTTCAAGTTATGGATGCCCTTCGCATACGACACCGTCGCGCGCAGGCCGGCGTTGGTCAGCGTGCGGCTCTGGCCAATCGACTGGAGTTGCAGATCGGGTATCAGGTCGGCGAAAGGATTGTCGCTGGGGTAGTAGTTGTATTGATCCTGGCGCACAAAGCCCCCGAACGTGAGCACCGTGTGCGTATTCGCCAGCCGCGTCCAGGTGGGCGCCACGTTGAACGTCCTGATCTGCGACCGCTGATCCGTAGGGCCTACCGGCAGGCCGTTGGGGCCCAGCCCGTTATTGTTCACCACCAGTCCCGACCACGCGGTGGCGTCTTGGGCGTCGTAGGAATTGGGCGTCTGAAACCAGGATCGTGAAAAGCCCAGATTCACATTGACCGTATCCGCCGAGGAAGGTTTGAAATCCACGCGGTCGAACAGGTTCTCCTCATTGCCGCGATCGTGCATGACGGTGAATTCCGGCCCATCCAGGAAGCGGCCCGTGTCCATGCCGTTGGCGGAGATGAAGTTGCCCCAATTCTGCCCCCCGTAGCCCAGGTTAAATCCCGCGTTGCTGGTGCCGAAGCTTCCGTAGGAGGCCGTGACGTCGCCGTGCGGCAGAGTTTGCCCCAGTCCGGAGCGCGTCGTCACCACGATCACCACGCTGGTTTTGTCGCCATATTCGGCCGGAGGCGCACCCGCGATCACCTCCATAGACTGCACGGAGTCGAGCGGAATCTGATTCGAGAAGCCCTTGCTCTGCTGGTCGGTGATCGGTTGGCCGTCGAGCGAGAACGAGTTCGAAGCGTGATCGCCGAATCCATGAAACAGCCCGTTCGAGTCGGCCGAGATCCCGGGAGTGGCCAGCGTGACCAGGGAACTGAGTGAGGAGGACGAGCTTTCCAGAGGCAGCTTGTCGAACAGGTCGCGATCGACATCGGTGTGGGTGGTGGGCGTAGTCTCGACCAAATCCGCACCGGCTTCCACGGTGACCGACTGCGTCCTCTCGCCAAGGGCCAGGCTGACCGCCAACACCATCGGCACGGCCGACCTTACGCTTAAGTCTTGCTTCGCCGCTTGAAACCCGGCAGCCACGGCCGTCAGGTGGTAGTTGTTGTACGGAAGGTTGGCGAACTCGAACTTGCCCTGGCTGTCAGTCGCGGCGCTGCGGCTGTAATGTGAGACGGGGTTCTCAACCGTGACGACAGCGCCGGCGATAACCGCTCCCGAAGGATCGAGGACCGATCCCTGAAGCGTTCCGCTGTTGGATTGAGCGAAGCCGGACAATGCGCAACCAAATAATAGCGCGAGGCCGACAAGGACATCCGTCTCGAATATTTTCGTTGCATAAGCACGATCCCACCCTCTGCGTATTCGACACACAATAGTATTAAACATAATTCCCTCTCCACGTTAGATGTCTAAGCCAAGGACTATCCTGGCGCGGATGTCCGCCCCGGGATCAAACAGCGGCAATAGAACTAAGGGGCGGGGCGCGAGAGGGACTGGGGACGCTAGAAGGCTCGCACGGTGCGCGATACGGCCGGGAGGCCAGCCGCGACTGGGCTAAGGCCGGCGGAGCGGGCCGCGGGGCGCCGGCTGTCGGCAG
>JBEKPZ010000248.1:0-11115 GCA_049520215.1 Bryobacteraceae bacterium
CGGCGGAACAGCCGATGGATTCTGAACGCTGGCAACGGGTCGATAATCTGTTGCAGGCCGCGTTGGAGCATTCGCCCGGCGAGCGCGCGGAGTTTTTGCGGCAGGTGTGCGCGGGCGACGAGGCGCTGGAGCGGGAAGTCCGGTCGCTGCTGGCAGCGCAGCGGGAAGCAGGGAGTTTCCTGGAGACTCCGGCGATAGAAGTGGCTGCGCGGGCGCTCGCTCCCAAGCAGGACCAGAATGCCGCAGAGAGTGTCCGCTCCCCAGTCGCCCAGATCATCTCGCATTACCGCATCGTCGGGAAACTTGGCTCTGGAGGAATGGGTGTGGTCTACAAGGCGCAGGACACCCGGCTGCACCGGTTCGTGGCGGTCAAGTTTCTGCCGGACGAAGTCGCTCGGGACCCCCAAATGCTCAGCCGGTTCCAGCGCGAGGCGCGCGCCGCTTCCGCCTTGAATCACCCGAACATCTGCACCATTTATGACATTGGCGAGCAGGACGGCCGCTCCTTCATCGTCATGGAGCATCTGGAGGGCGTGACGCTGAAGCAACGCATCTTTTCTCCGACCGGCGGCCGCCCCTTGGAAATGGAAACGCTGCTGGCCTTCGGAATCGAGATCGCCGATGCGTTGGACGCCGCCCACACCGCAGGCATCGTTCACCGCGACATCAAGCCGGCCAACATTTTCATCACCGGGCCCGCAAGCGGCCGCCCCGGCCACGCCAAGATTCTCGACTTCGGTTTGGCTCAACTGGACGCGGCAGACGACATTGAGGAGCCGCTCACAAAGCCGGGCGTGGCGATGGGGACGGCCGGCTATATGTCCCCAGAGCAGGCGCTGGGAAAGCCCCTGGACGCACGGACGGATTTGTTCTCCTTCGGGCTGGTGCTCTATGAAATGGCCACGGGTACGCGCCTGGTGGCCGGGGTCCGGCTGAGCACGGAGGTGTCGCCGGAGCTGGAACACATCATATCTAAATGCCTGGAGAACGACCGTGAGCTGCGATACCAGCATGCTTCTGAAATCCGTGCCGACCTCCAGCGCCTGAAGCGGGACTCGGATTCGGGCCGGGTGACCGCCAGCGCGAAGCCAGGCGTAAAACGCTGGCGCCTGGCCGTTCCTGCCGCCGTGGCTGGCCTAGCCTTGTTCGCCGCAGGCTACTTCTATTTTCACCGCACACCAAAACTCACCGACAAGGACACCATTGTCCTCGCCGATTTCACAAACACCACGGGCGACCCCGTGTTTGACGGGACGCTGCGCCAAGGGTTGGCCATACAGCTTGAACAGTCGCCATTCCTCAGGCTGGTTTCCGAGCAGCGGATCCACCAGTCGCTGCGTCTGATGGGCCAGCCGGCTGATGCGAGGCTGACTCCGGCGCTGGCTCAGGAGATTTGCGAGCGGACCGCAAGCGCCGCCGTCCTGGATGGTTCGATTGCAAGCCTCGGAAGCCAATACGTATTGGCGTTACGCGCAAAGACCTGCCGCACCGGAGACGTTCTCGACGAGGAGCAGGCGCAAGCGGCAGGAAAGGAAGACGTCCTGAATTCGCTGAGCCAAATTGCCAGTAAATTCAGAACCCGGGTCGGCGAATCGCTCGCGACGGTGGAGGAGCACGATACTCCCCTCGCGGAGGCTACCACGCCGTCGCTTGAGGCCTTGAAAGCCTATAGCGCCGGCCTGAAGACCGGCCTATCCGGTTCCATTTCCGGTGTGCCTTTCTTCAAGCGCGCCATTGAGATCGACCCCCAATTCGCAGTGGCGCACGCAGCGCTGGGGCTCATGTACGGCGACATGGGAGAATCTGGCCTTTCCGCGGAGAGCACCACCAAGGCGTACCAGTTGCGCGATCACGCCAGTGACCGGGAGAAGTTCTTTATCGCTGCTTCCTACGAACTTCACGTGACAGGAAACCTGGAGAAGGCGCAACAGACCTGCGAGTCGTGGGTGCGAACCTATCCCCGCGAAATAATGCCTCACGCATTCCTGGCCGGGGTTATTTACATTGCCTCGGGAAACTACGAAACGGCGGTCGAAGAAGACAAGAAGGCTATCGAAATAGATCCGGGCTCTGCCATCGGTTATTCGCAGATCGCCTTCAACTACGAATACCTTGACCGTTTTGGGGAAGCCACGAATATTCTGCAGCAAGCCGCCGCACGTAAGCTGGAAATCCCGGATTTTTTGGTTCAGCGATACGACATCGCCTTCTTAGAGGGCGACCGCGAGGAAATGCAACGGGAAGTGGCTCTGGCACGGGGAAAATCCGGTGCGGAAGACTGGATTTCAGACCACCAGGCTTTCGTCTCGGCATATTCCGGCCGCTTGCAAGAGGCCCGGAGATTGTCGCATCGTGCCGCGGACCTGGCTCAACAAGCGGCCCAGCGGGACAGGGCGGCTCTGGATGAAACCGGGCTGGCACTGTGGGAAGGCTTTTTCGGGAATGCGCCCGCGGCCAGGCGGAGCGCGATGGCCGCACGGGAGCTTTCCGATGGCCGGGAGGTGGAGTATGGCGCAGCGTTTGCATTGGCTCTCTCCGGGGATTCTGCCAGGTCTCAGGCTCTGGCGAACGATCTGGCAAAGCGCTTCCCTGAGGATACGTCGGTCCGATTCAGTTACCTGCCGGCTCTTCACGCACTTCTCGCGCTGAACCATGGCGAGCCTTCGAAAGCTATCGAACTGCTGCAAATCGCCGTTCCCTATGACCTAGGTGCGCCGCGCAGCAGCTTTCATGGCTTCTTCGGCACGCTCTATCCGGTCTATGTGCGCGGCGAAGCCTATCTGGCCGCACACCAGGGCGCCCAAGCCGCCGCGGAATTCCAGAAGATTCTCAATCATCGCGGGATTGTGGTCAGCGACCCAATCGGCGCATTGGCGCACTTGCAATTAGGCAGGGCGTTGGCTTTGTGGGGAGAGAAGACCAAAGCAAAGACCGCCTACCAGGATTTCCTGACGCTCTGGAAAGACGCCGACCCCGACATCCCGATCCTCAAGCGAGCCAAGACGGAATACGCAGGGCTGCAGTGAGCGACAACTGTTACTACGGCGATGCGATGACTCGGGGGTGGATGACGAACCCACTTGCAATTGTGCATTACAACCGCACATTTTCAAGGAGCGCGGTCTCCGCAGAGCCTCTACCTGCGCTCGTAGCGCCCCATATATTGCGCTTCCGCCAGGATGTGGCCGCGGAGGGCCTTGTCGAGTTGGGCGCGGCTGGCGCTTGCCGGCAGTCGTAACGTCGCAATATCGAGCGCGTAGAGTCTGAAGAAATAACGATGCGGCCCGTGGCCTCTCGGAGGACAGGGTCCGCCATATCCGGTGCGGCCGAAGTCGTTAGTGCCGTTCTGAACCGGCTTTCCCGGTCTATACCCTTGCGCCAGCGATCGTACCGAGGGCGGCAGATCGTACAGCAACCAATGATTCCAGGTACCTGCGGGCGCGTCTGGATCGTCCACAATCAACGCCAGACCGCGGGTCTTGGTTGGCTCGCCATCCCATTCCAGAGACGGTGAGATGTCCGCACTTTCACAGGTATGCAATTTGGGGATCAGGCCCCCGTCGGCAAACGCGGGGATGGTCAGCTTGAAGGCCATGCCTCAATCTTAACGCGGCGCCTCAAGAAGGCTCGCGATGAACCAGTTCGGGCGAGAAGGCAGGGATGCACACGGCGATGTATTCGGCACCGCCGGGTTCCGGCGTGCTGTAGCGCACCCACTCGCCGCGATGGGCGGCGATCGCCTGGCCGGCTTTCACATCGATGGTGCCCGACCTTGTCTCCACGCGCAGCAGGCCCCGCAACACCACGGTGTACTCGTCAAATTCCGGGGTTTGGCCCGGTTCACTCCAACCGGCCGGACTCTCCATGCGCGCGATGCTCACCGCTTCGGTCGCGGAGTTGACGCGGCCCACGTATTCCGCGATCCGCTTCGGCAAAGTTCCGGCTGCGGCGATGATGGTCGGTTTTTCGATCAGGTCGGGCATGGATCTTCCCATCGTACAATCTTCGTATCCCGCACACGAGCGCACCGGAAGCCGCGGATACTTGGGAAAGTGCGGATCGCCGGCGGACAACTTGCAGAGATAGAAGACGGCGCCGCGGTCGGAGCGGATGGTCTTGACGTGCGCACACGCGGCGCACAAACCCACGGGTGGTGCGTGACTGCGGGAAGGCGCTATCGTGGGGGCATGGGGATGACCTTGAATATCCCGGACTCGGTGCTCGAAGGCCTCCGCATTCCCGAGGCGGAGATTGCGCAGCGACTCCGGACCGAACTGGCCATCGCGCTCTATGCTCAAGGAGCGCTCTCACTCGGCAAGGCGGCCGAACTCGCGGAGATGAATCGAATGGTCTTCGGCGAGATCGTGGGGCTGCGAGGGATTGCACGGCATTACGGCGACGCGGAGCTGGCGCAAGACATCTCCCATGCTCGTAGTGAGTGATACCTCGCCGATTTCGAACCTGGCTATCATTGGCAGGTTAAACCTTCTCCGAAGCCAATTCGGCGTCATCTGGATCCCTGGCGCTGTCCGGTCTGAACTGGAACGGCTTTCTCACCCAGCGGCGTTGAAAGAGATCTAACTAACAGGCTCTCCAGAACGGTTGGATCGGACAGCGGGCACTCAGAGATCAGAAGACCGCGCGAGTCCTCGCAACGGCGCTCGATCCCGGCGAGGCCGAGGCTATCTATCGCGCTTGCGTTGGAACTGTCCGCGGACCTGATTTTGCTGGACGAGAGAGACGGACGCCGTGCGGCCGGTCACGCCCGGTTTGCGCGCAACAGGCGTTCTTGGAGTGTTGCTACGGGCAAAGAACAAGGGCCAGATCCAAGCGGTAAAGCCTGAGGTTGAGGCGTTGCGAACTCAAGCCCGGTTCTTCATTTCCTCGCGATTGGAAGAGAAGGTCTTAGGCATCGCCGGAGAATAGAACGCACATTAGTGAAGCTTGGATTGATTGAGGCGCGCGGTGTCCTCTTCGTATCCCGCACACGAGCGCACCGGAAGCCGCGGATACTTGGGAAAGCGCGGATCGCCGGCGGACAGCTTGCAGAGATAGAAGACCGAGCCGCGGTCCGAGCGGATAGTCTCGACGTGCGCACACCCGGCGCACAACCCCACCGATCTGTCGAGATCCGTCTCCACTCGTTAGAAGCTTAGCCGGATTCCCAACTGAGCCGCAAACGGAATGCCGACCGTGGTGCCGGGACCAAAGAAATCGCCCAATCCTCCGGCGGGCACACGCAACTGATTCAGGCTGGTGATCGGTTGCGTCGCGGAGCAATCCGCATTCAGGCAAAATGCGGTGGCGTTGGCCAGGTTGTTGACCGGCACCGGCAGCGCAGCGAGGTTGGTGACATAGTTGGCGCCGGGATTATTGCGATTGAACAGATTGAAGATTTCGATAAACGGCGTCAACCGCCAACGCTCGTGCAAACGGAACGGTCGGCTGAGGCGCACATCCGTCTGGATGTAGGGCGTGCCGCGGAATTGATCCATGCCGGTCTGGACGCCGTTGACCACGGCGCGGTCGTCCAGCGCGTCTCCAAATCCATTGACGTCCACGGGCGTGGTGAGCGTGAAAGGCCGGGCGCTCTCGGCCTGGCTCAATATCGACAGTTCCAAGCCGCCCGGGAGGTGGACTGTCCCGGCCAGAACCAGGCGGTCGGTGACATTTTCTCCCGACGGCCCGTAGTCTCCTTTCGCAAACGCCTGGAGCGGGTTGCAGACCCCGTTTACGTAGTCGAAGAGTTCGCCCAGCACGCAGCCCCACGTTTCGGCGCTAGACAACGTATAGTTCAGGACCAGGCTGAAGCGGGAGACGTTGGCTTGCAGATGCACCGAAAGTCCGTCGTAGCGGGACCGGTTGTCGCTCCGGAAAACGGTAATGTTGGGGACGTCCTGTTGTTGGGCCGCGAGGGTGTCGGCAAAAAGCGGCGAGAAAAGCGTGTATCCGGCCTGGTAAATGTACCGGCGGAAAGCGTGGTTGCCCTCCTCGTGAGTCCAGTCCGCGCCCAACGTCCAGCGGGAATTGAACGCATGCTGCACGCCGGCGCTGGCGTGCAGCGCGTACGGCGTCTTGTAGGCCGGATCGATCAGCGCGCCCGCGCCGCCGGAGGCCGCTCCCGGAATACAGCCTACATCGCCCGGATTGACGCAGGGCGCGGGCGGCTCATTTACGGCTTGGAACGCTGTCACCCAGCCATTCTGCGCCAGATCGTTGTAAAAGAGACCGAAGCCAGCGCGGATTACCGTATTCCTGGATTGGCCCGGCGCATAGGCGATGCCCACACGCGGCCCGAACTGCTTGCGGTAATCGTGAGGCGCGCCCGGATGCTGGAAGAGCGGGATCTGCAAAGCCTCAAGCGTTAGCAGCGCCGGATTGTCCAATTGAGACCGGCCGGAGGCTGTGAAGAGTCCAAAAGTGGTGTCGTAACGCAGGCCGTAGTTCAGCGTTAGATGCGGCGTCGCCCGCCAGGAATCCTCGGCGTACATTCCGAGGCGCTGCACGTTCTGCGAGAAGCTGCCGTTGCCCGCCGGCGTGCTCGTACAGGTTGTGCCCGGTGTGACGGCGAGGGTCGCGGTAGGCGTGCAGGTCAGATCCACGGCGAATTGCTGCGGGTTGTTGAGGTAGTCCACCGGATTCTGCGCGAACACGGTCAGGTTCTCCGCGTTTCCCGGAAGCGCTCCGCTCATCACCGGCTCGTGGATGAAATCCACGCCGAAACTGGGCGAGTGCCGGCTGGTGGAGTGCGTCACGGCATAACGGACCTGGTATTTTTCCTGATCCCGTACGATGGGAAAGGCCGTAATCGGCGTGACAAACTGGTTGTCGCCAAAGGTTTCGAAGCCGGAAATCGTCTGCGAGGTGGAGCTGAAGGGGAAGGCTAGCGCGAAGCCGAGTTGGGAGTTGCGATATTCATTCAAGCGCAATCCGCTGGCCGCGAGGGTGAAGGTCCCCAGCCATGTGGGGGTGAAAATGAATTGCTGGCCCAGCACCAGGTTCCCATAGTTGGAATGCCAGGTGGCGCCGGTGGAAGAAAGCGTAGCCTGCTCCACGAAAGCGTTGTCGGTGGTGTAGGTATCGAGGGCGGCCCGCAGGAACCACTGGGCGCGGGACGACTGCGCCCAGTCGAGGCGCAGGTCGCCGAGGTAATCCCGGAATGGGACCGGCACGTTGTTGGGCACGGATATCGAACTGACGCCGGGGATGAGGCCCTGCCCGGCCAGTCCGGCAAGGGCCAGGAACTGGGTCAGGCTGGCGGGACTATAGGCGATGCTGGCGTCTTCGTGAGCCGCTTCGAAGGAGGCGAAGAAAAACAACTTATCCTTCACGATGGGTCCGCCGAGGGTGCCGTCGTAGTTTTGCCGGGAGAACGGCTGTTTCGGCAGGGGCGCGGGATTCTCGATGGGGTAGCGCGCATTGAGGGCCGCGGCGCGTTCGTAGAAGGCGGCCTGACCGTGCCACACGTTGGTGCCGCTCTTGGTCGTGATCTCCACCGAGCCGCCCACGGTCCGGCCGGTATCCGCATTTTGCTGCGAGGTCTGCACGGCAAATTCCTGAACCGCGTCGGGAGAAAAGTTCTGCAGAAAGCCGCCAATGTAATCGTCCGAGTTATCGGCTCCGTCGACAGAATTCACGTCGTTAAGTCCGGAACTGCCTCCGAACGAGACCGCGGTGATGCGAGCCTTGGTAGGGTCGGATGGCTCGACCGGTTCGGTGCCGGGGACGAGGTAGGCGATATTGGCGAAGCTGCGGTTGGCCAGGGGAATTGTGTCCAAATCCTTGGCCGTGATTGCGCCGCCGTGCACGGCGCTAGTGGCATCGATGGGTTGCGTAACGATGGAAGACGCCTGTGCCTGGACATTCAGCGCCTGCCGCTGGGAAGGAAGGTTCAACGTGACGCCGACTTCGCGCACTGAGCTGACTACGACCGCTACGTTGGAACTGGCCTCCGCGAAACCGGGGGCGCGCACAGTCAATCTGTAGTTGCCGGGCAGCAAGTTGTCGAAGCGGAATTCTCCACGGCTATCGCTCTTGGTCTGGCGCTCCAGGGAGGACTCGGTGGCCTGCAGGGAAACATCGGCGGACTGCACACGGCCGCCGCTCGCATCGTTGACCACGCCTGCCAGGCTGCCGCGGAAATCCTGGGCTTGGCATAGGCATGGGAGCAGGGTTAGGAAAAAGACGAGAGTTCGTCGCATCGCGGAAATGTAGAAACAGGCTAGCAGCAGACGCGACGCTACTACCACAGATCGTAGTTGCGGCTCACGGCGCCGGCGGGTCTGGAGACCCGCTGCAGGCGTGGACGCCCGCCCCACAAGACACACCACCCGGATTGGAGTAGGCTAGTGATGTAGCCCCAATCCCAATTATCAAAGGAGACAAACCAATGACCAAGTCCGTTTTGATTTGTGCCGCCCTCGCCATGACGGCGGGCCTGAGTTTCGCGCAGAAGTTTACCAGTCCGCCCGCGGAGACCTCGGTGACCATCGCAGGCAAGAACATCGCGATCAAATACTCGGCGCCTTCCGTGCATGGCCGGCAGATCTTCGGCGACGGCGGGAAGATTTCGCACGACCCGCACTACCCCGTTTGGCGCGCCGGCGCAAACTCCGCCACGGCTCTTCACACGGAAGCCGATCTTGATATCAAGGGCCTGCACGTCCCGGCGGGCGACTATACGCTTTTCGCCAATGTGGCCGATCCCGACCATTGGGAACTGATCGTCAGCAAAGACACCAAAGAGTGGGGCCTGGCCTACAAGGACAACATGGATCTGGGCCGCGTGAAGATGGACATGAGCAAGCCGCCGGCGCTAATCGAGACCTACAAGATGACGCTTTCCAGCGGCGGGGGGAATTCCGGCACGCTCGAGTTGGCCTGGGAGAACCACGTCGCATCCGTCTCTTTCACCGCGAAGTGACGGCCGCGCTTCCCTGCCCTGGCTGCAAGTGCTTTCACGCCACCAGCTTGCGGGAACATTCCGCTTTAGCGTAACGTATCAAGTTACGGATGCCTTTTTGCAGCCAGTGCGGAAGCCAGGTGGACGCGGCGGATGTCTTCTGCGCCAAGTGCGGCGCCCGGCAGCCGAATGCTGCGCCGCGTCCCGCCGATCCGTTTTCGTCCATCACGCCGCGTACGGCCTCGATCCTCTGCTACATTCCCGGACTCGGCTGGATCGGTTCCATCATCGTGCTGGCGTCGGAACGCTTTCGCGGCAACCGCGTGGTCCGCTTCCACGCCTTTCAAGGCCTGTACTTGTTCGTGGCGTACTTGATCGAGGATTGGGTGCTTAAGCCCATGTTCACCGTGATCCCGCACATGCACCTAAACGGTATCGTCGATGTGGTGCTATTGGGGATGTCGATCTTCATGATCGTGAAAGCCAGCCGCGACGAGGCTTTCGCGCTTCCCATTATCGGCGAGCTCGCGGAGAAGTCGGTGTCGGAACGGTGAGTTGGCGGATGGGCACCGCCGTCGCGCTCTTGCTGTCCGCAGCTCTGGCTTCCGCGCAGCAGACGCCGCAAAGAACTGCGCAGCCGCTGCACGCCGAATCCTCGTCGACGATCGACTTCGGTTCCGCCGCGGACGGTTCGGAGACGGTCGAGATCCGGAACGTATCGCACGAGGTTACCGGGACTCAGGTCCCGGGCCGGCCGCCCGGCGAGCGTCTCCTGCTGCGCAAGACCACGCGCTCGAAACAAGTCCTGGGCGACATCGGCATGGAAGCAACCGTCACGCTGGAGGCCTGGCGGTTGGGCGAAGATCTTCGGCGGAAGCCTCTGTACAGCCTGACGGTCACGGGCGGCGATGGCCGTACGGTCGACAATGTGCTGTTCGTCGTCGGGCGCGGTTTGGAAGAGACCGAGTGGTGGTCGGTATATAAGCTGGGATCCGGCCAGCAGCTCTTCGATACCTATGTGCCGTTGCTGAGCTTCTCGATTTCGCGGGAGACCGTGACCACGCGATACGTAGGACTGGAGGCACCGGGCGACGATACGAAAGATGCGCGGCTGAAGCAGCCGAACGTGGTGGGCGTGGTCACTTATGCGTCGGAGGACCGGATCATTCGCGAGGCCCTGGTGACTTGCGACGACGCCAAGCAGGCCCAGCTTCTGCGATCGTACGCCGACACCACCCGCGCCGTTTCTTTGGTGGAAGGGGCGGATCAGCCGCCGCATACCTTGAAGCTGACGTTCAGCCAGAACTACCCGTCGCCTCCCCATGCGGTGGAAGTGCGGATACCGGTGCGCCGGGACGATCTCGATTTGGCGCACGCTCAACTGGCGCCGGGGATGCATGTAATTCTCTGGCGGCGATAGCGCCCGGGCGCGCACCTATTGAGGCTCGCATATTACAGTGACAGGCAACCTGGACCCCCTTGTGGGGCGGGCAATTTTGCCCGCAGCCGGCTTTCAGCCGGCCCGAGCCGCCTAAAAAGGCGGCTGCGGCCAAGATTGGCCGCCCCACATCAGCCCGATGCAGAGGGGTGCGAGCCTCAATAGATGTGCGCGCAACTACGTGTGATAGAGCATCAGGTAAACCACCACGCCGGTGATGCTGACATACAGCCAGATGGGCAGCGTCCAGCGGGCGATTTGGCGGTGCTTGTCGAAGCGCCCGGTCAGACCGCGGCGGAGGGTGATGATTGCCAGGACGGGAACCGTGAGGGCCAGCGTTGTGTGAGTGATCAGGATGGTGTAGTATACCGTGCGGATCGCTCCGGTTTTGGGGAAGTGTACGGAGCCGACCTGCGCGTGGTAGACGATGTAACAGATCAGAAAGAGCGACGAGGTGGCGAAGGCCGCCAGCATGACCTTGCGATGCGTCTGGATGCGCTTGCGGCGGATCAGCGTGTAGCCCCAGATGAGCAGCAGGGCCGCGGTGGCGTTTAGCGCGGCGTTGATGGACGGCAGATCGTGAACGGTCATTTTGGTGGCGGGGCTGAATCCTCTTTGGCGAGTTGGCGGATATCGTGCAGCAACTTGGGCAGCGCGCCATCTTCCGGGGTGCTGTAGAAGCCGCGCACGCGGCTGTGGCGGTCGAGCAGCACGAAGCGCGTCGAGTGCACCAGGCTACCATCCACGTCGCCCAGTTTGAAGCCGTTGCGGCAGA
>JBEKPZ010000249.1:0-11158 GCA_049520215.1 Bryobacteraceae bacterium
ATTGATTAACCGCCTTTTCCCCTATCGAGTATACAACACCAAAACACCACTTGTTCCGGGAATCCGACGCCCAAGCAGCGGCGGTCCTCACCTCGGAGGCGCCGGCCTTACGGGCTGAATAAACCCAAAAAAAACGGTTACAAACGGCCCCGCGTGTGATAGACTACCCCAAAGCGCAAACGCGCTTACGTTCCCAGATGGGGGTGGAAGCCTTTGCAGACTTCAACAGTTTGGCGGACACTCAGCTTTCTGCTGTGCTCCTTGCTGGCGCTGGCGCCGCAAACGGTGCGGGCGCAAGAGGCCGAGGCTCCGACGCAACTCCGAGGACCAGAACCATAAGCCGGTGGCGGGCGTCACGGTGAGTTTCCTTCTGCCGGACAACGGAGCCGGCGGCACTTTCGTCAATGGCGGGAAGTTGCTGACCGTCACCACTGACGGCAAGGGCCAGGCAATCGCAAGAGGCTTCCTGGCCAACAAAGTGCCCGGACAATACGCGATCCACGTGACGGCCTCCGCAGGGAAGGTCACTGCGACCCAGACGATTGCCCAGTCGAACGCCGCTGCCGCAGCAACGCTCTCGACAGTTGCTATTGCCGGGATTGTGGCCGCTGCAGCCACGGTAGGCATTGTGGTGGCGAAGGTGGTCACGGGCGGCAAGGCTCCGAATACGGCTTCGTCTCTCACCCTGACACCGGGGACGCCGACGGTTGTCGCGCCTCATTAGGCAGAATAATTCAGACCGTGGAGGTTTCTGTGTCGAAAAAATCTGCATTCGTTGTGATCGGTTGTTTCACGCTCGTCTTTTGCGCCTGCGCTCAGGCCCAAAGCATGAAAGGCCCCAGTTTGGGCTTCATATTCGATCCGGCCATGCGCGGGATTCGGCCCATCTGGGGAGTCCCCGGGGACGCGATTTTGGGCCGCCCCGGAGATTATGGCATCCGGATCGCTGGGGCGGCGGTGGCGCCGCGCGGCGGCTATGCGTTGGCGGAAGCGCAGTTAGTAGGCGGCGTGTTCGTGCTGCAGTTGACGGGAACGGCAGTAACCCCGCAGCCGATTGCGGGTGTTTTGCCGGACGCCGACACGATCGCATTCAGCCCGAGCGCGGATTCGGCGGTTCTCTACCATCGCGCCCTCGGCAAGATACAACTCTTGACAGGCTTGCCCGCAGCACCCCAATTGAGCGGTGAAATCATCGCGGCGAACCTTCCGGCGCCGCTCACCTCGCTGGCGGTGAGCGATGGCGCGACTGCCATTCTGGCAGGCGTCTCAGATGGCCACGCAGGGTCCGTACAGCGGCTCACGGCCGGCGGGGTTATGATTCCGGTGTTCGCGGCGCAGATGCCGTCGGCAATCGCTTTTCTAAACGGACTTGATAGCGCGCTGGTGGCGGACAGTGCAGGGAACCAGGTGGCTCTTATTCAGCACGTATCGGGCGCAGTCCAGGCGAGCACGGTGGCTACGAGTGTGGAAGGAATCGCCCAGCCTGCGGCGGTTCAGCCTTCGTTGGATAACCGTTTCGCGGTGGTGGCCAATGCCGGCAGCAAGACCATCACGATGGTGAATTTGCAATCGGGAACGGCGAATTCGGTGGCGTGCGGCTGCCAGCCTGCGTTTCTAGCGCGTTGGAAAGGCTCCGCGGTCTTTCAGGTTGGCGCGCTGCAGGACGGATCGCTGGTGGCCTTTGATGGGGATCAGGGACGCGCGCGGGTGGTCTTTATCGGCGGCGCCGAGGGGCGCCGCCCGGTGACTCGTCCGATTCACCCGGAGCACTGAGCAGGAGGCAGTTCGATGCGGAGTAGCAGACTTATGCCGTTTTGAACGCAGATTTGGCTTTACTGAACGAGGAGCTAGACGATGCTTTCGCAAGAACTTTCGCAAGAAGGGGTTTCGACCCACGGGAATACGCCTCGGCGGCCGCCCGCCAAGGCCAAGGCCGACCCGTCCACGCCATCTAAGGGGCATCCGGGCTTCCATGCAGGGGAGACGTTCGCACTTCCTAAAGCCACTCGGGCCGCGGCCGCGTTCAAACGATTCTCGACTTGGTTCGCGAGACCTAATTGCTTAGCTGCTCCCATGCTTCCATCGCGGAACCGTGCCTTCATTGGCACGGTGAGACTATCCGGCTTGCGACTCGCGCTTTGCATCCTGGCGTGCCTCGGTGGTGCTCCGCTTGCCAGCGCGCAGTGTTCCCTGACCGGCGTGACTATTCCCAGCGGCTGGAACGGCTACGTCGACCAAGCGCCGCCGAACGGCGATGGGGACTTCTTCACGAATCCAGGGGGCGGATCCACTACCCTGAATCTGGAATTCAACCAATCGGGCTGCGCCTGGCAGATGGAAGTAGTTCAGTACTCCCCCCCTCAGTACTCACCCCCTTTACCACTGATGAACTTAGTAACACTTTCGGAAGGGACACAAACCGGCACCAGTGTGTCAGGAACGGCATCAACCACCAGCGTCGCAGTTACACTCAATGTGGCGCCGAACAATGGACCCAGTGGGGCAACCTATCATACGAATATATACGTGGACGGCGTTCCGTATGTGCTCCCCGGCCACACGAACACCCTGAGCATCTTCGACAACACATCCCAGTGTACGGCTTCCCTATCTCCGACTTCAGCCTTCGTTCCGTATTCGGGCGGCCCCGTGACCTTTAATTTGACAACAGGAGCAGGGGTCAACTGCTGGAGTTGGCCTTTACAGCCGTTGCAGACGGGTATCACTGCTATCAGCTACACCTACGACGACAGCTTGGCTGGCGGCACCAGCACGAATCCGTATATGTACTTATCCAATGTAGCTCCAAATCTAACCGATGCGCCGCGGACGCTTACAATCACATTCACTGAGCCCGCCCCGGCAACTTTTACAATTTATCAAGCCGGCTCTATGACTTTTACGTCGGTTAATGGGGCCGTTCCGCCGCCTCAAAGCCTGCCAGTGACGGGCGTGGGCAGCTTCACGGCCTCCCCCACCAGTACTGGCAACTGGCTGTCGGTTCTGCCCACGTCCGGAACTCTTCCGGCGACGCTCAGCATTTCGGTCAATCCGGCAGGCTTGGCCGCGGGCTCACGCCTCCTCGGCTATATCACTCTCAATACCCCGGGCACATCAAGCAGTCCCCAATACGTTCCCGTAGTGTTGGACGTCGTCAATATGACGACCGCTTGCCCGGCGCCCACTGCACTACTGGGCGCCCCATATTCGCAGACACTTCCGGGGACCGTATCGACACTAACACCCCCACCCTCAGTTTCGCCCACGACTTATAACTGGACGGTCACACCGGCCCTTCCTCCCGGCCTCACTCTTTCCGGTGCGGTCATCAGTGGACAGCCTTTGGCCTCAGACGCGGGCACCTACCCGTTTACGCTTGCCTTTGGCGCCACGCTTCCACAGATTACATTCGCCGCGGTGCCCATCAACGCACCCGTCAGCTCCGGCCCGACCACTGTGTATACAATGTTGCCTTGCAGCATCTACGTCCCGCCGCCGATGGCCATCACGAGCTCCTGTCCACTGCCGCCGGCGACCGTAGGCCAAGGCTATAACCAGTTCCTTGCGGCGACCGGTGGGTCCACTCCATACACGTGGTCCCTTGCAAACGGAGCGCTACCAGGGGGATTGCAACTGACCGGCGCAGGGGATATCTTCGGGCTGCCGTCCGCTGCTGGGACCTTCGGCCTCACTTTGCAAGTGCAAGACGCTACGGGCCTGGCCGTCACAGAAGGCTGTAGCCTTACCGTCGACTATCCGCCGCTGACATTGGGAGCCTGTCCCAAGTCCACGGGCGAGGTGGGCGCTCCGTATAGCTCGGCGCTCAATGCCTCCGGAGGAGACGGGCCCTATACCTTCACTGTCGCGAGCGGCGCTCTGCCTCCTAATCTGAAAATCACAGGAAATTATCTAACTGGAACTCCAAACACTGCAGGCGCCTACCCCTTCATGCTGGCGGTTAGTTCACTGGCCGGGAGTACTCCCCCTGAGAGCTGCAGTATCAATATTAAGGCGAATCCGCTCGCTATTAGCGGATTCTGTCAGCAAGGCTCTATGCCAGCAGCTACGATTGGAGTGAACTATTCGTTGTCACCCAGCGTTTCCGGTGGCACGGGGCCTTATACCTGGAAGGCAATCGGCTTGCCGCTGGGATTGACGATCAATGCCAGTACCGGCACCATTAGCGGTCAAGCGACCATCCCGAGCATCGCCGGTTCCTATCCTGTGACCTTGCAGGTGACGGATTCTGGCGGGAACACATTGGTTGCGAATTGTACGATTACACTCGCGCCTCCTGTCCTCTCGCTAGCGCCGAAATGCCCGACTACTGGCGTAGCCGGCCAGCCGTACTCCTTCATGCTGCAGGCGAGCGGTGGCACACCGCCCTATACCTGGGCGGTGTCCGGGCTGCCTTCCGATCTGATCCCAAACAAAAACAATGGCATAATCAGTGGCACACCGTCCATCGCCGATGTCGGACCACATCTTTTAACCATTCAGGTCACGGATGCGCAAGGAAACGTGGCGACGCAGACCCCGTCTTGCTCTCTCATGATCGCGAGCAGCGCGCCGGCGATCATTACCGCTTGTCCGCTGCCGCCGGGCCGCGTCGGTGGTGTCTACCCGCCCCTGACTCTGACGGCCAACAACGGAACCATGCCTTACACCTGGAGCGTGTCCGGGAACTTGGATGGCCTGGCGCTGTCGGGCAATACGATCAGCGGCAAACCATCGGTTGCCGGCAATGCGCTGTTTACACTCGAGGTCACGGACTCTAACAGCCTTGTGGCAACCGAGGCGTGCGGCATCAACATCAATCCGGCGCCTTCCATCACCGGCCTCAGCCAAAGCTCCACCACGGCCGGAACTAGCAGCCTAACGCTTACCGTAACCGGCACGGGATTTGATACGCAATCTACCGTCCTCTGGAATGGTACATCATTGCAAACGACTTACGTGAATGCGACGGAACTGACCGCCATGGTCGGCTCCACCCTGTTGGCCACCCCGGGGAACGCGACGATCACGATCGGCGAGCCGGGCGGCAGCGGCTCCACCGGTCCGCTTTTCTCCGTCGTTCTGCCGCCAGATCCAACCGTGACGCTAACCGTGGTTCCAGGTGCGGCGGACGCGCCGTGCGACCTACCCCAGGCGCAACAGCAGTTCTGTCCCACTGCGCCTGCCCAATCACCGCCTGGCGGGCCCCAGATCGTAGTCAGCAGCAGCGGGTACCCGCTAGATCTCTATGGAATTGCGATCCTGACCGTCACGCCGGAAACAGGGAGCAGCGATCCGACTGTGAACCAAGCGGAGACCAGCGTCCAATTCGTAGAATCCTGCCCGGCGCAGCAAGCGCCAGGTTCGCCCTGCGCTGCGGTTCCGGCCTGTGCCGCAGCGCCGCAGAGTTGCGGGGTGTTCAAGATTAACGCCAACACGACCTCGACCAACTCGACCCCGCAACCGATGCAATTGGCGCTGCAGACGACCGGTACGGTTGCCAGCAGCATTAGCCTTCAGATCGTAAGTCTACAAGCATACGCCGCAGGCACGGCACCGGATTTGAGCGCGGGAGGCGCGCCACCGAATTCACCGGCGCTGAAGACACTTGCTCCGCCCACAACATCGCCGCCGCCGCTCCAGGTGCCGCAGTTGGCCCCGGTGATTACTGCTGCGTATTACTGCACGACTAGCTCCGGTTGGCAGGTACAGATTGTCGGCTATAGCACTATTCGAAGCCTGAGTGGCGCCACCGTTACCTTTCAGGTTGGCGGAACCACTTTGACCACCAGCGTGGGTCAGCCGTTGATGCAGGCTGCGGTAACGTGGTTCACAGCCACCAGTTCATACAACTGGGGCGGGAATTTCGAAGCCACCATTCCCTATAGCGGAAATGTACCCTCTATCGACGCTGCAACGGTACAGGTAAGCAATTCGATGGGATCCTCGCCTCCTGTGCAGGCGACGAGTGGATGCGAGCCATAGCTCGAAGCTGCTGGAGAAAGGGGACCGCAAATGCGCGACCCGGCGTGCGTGGGTTCCGGCCCACGAGTGCCCGCCAGCGCGCCGT
The DNA here is from genome assembly GCA_049520215.1 of Bryobacteraceae bacterium. Taxonomy (GTDB): domain Bacteria; phylum Acidobacteriota; class Terriglobia; order Bryobacterales; family Bryobacteraceae; genus Bog-159. Next base: position 6,068 of record JBEKPZ010000249.1, read on the forward strand.
TAGTTGCGGCTGTTAGTTAGTGGCGTGAGGGACGCTCATCCACTTCGTCGGGCATTTGCCGTCACGACCTTCAGCCAACCACGGAGAAGGTGAAGAACGATTCAGGGCAGGTCGTCGCCGGACGTCGTGACGGTGAAGCGTCCGTGCTTCACCCCCTTGATCGCAATCAGCGCGTTAGACAGCTTCTCGACCAGCGCGGCCTTCCCCTTAACCAGCACCGCTTCCAGACAATTGTCGTGATCCAGATGAACGTGCAGCTCGGAAAGCACGGCGGCGTGGCAGTAATGCTGCAACGCGGTGAGCTTTTCGGGAAGGAGGCGTGCGTGGTGGTCGTAAACCAGCGTCACCGTCCCGAAAACCTCGGAATCCGACGACTTCCAGGTCTCCTGGACCAACTCATTGCGGATCAGGTCGCGGAAAGCTTCCGAGCGGTTCGTGTAGCCCCGCTGGGCCATGAGCTTGTCGAACTTCTCCAGGAGATCGCCGCTGAGAGCCACGCCAATTCGACACAGGTCGGTCATAATATTTATCCTTTATTTGAATAGACCGCCGGGCGGCGGCGCTAATCCAAACGATCCCCGTAATACGTAGTTGAAGAACGTAGCGCCCTCGTGATAGTATTACCAATCTGCGTTTGTTGCTACGAACGGACGGCCCCTATGCTCCTCCTGGCAAGTGGGACTGCTTGGTGTCTTATCGTGGCGTGTCCATCTATCTTAGGTGGACACCTACCTAAAAGCCGTTAAGCGGCCCTACCCGCCACGGGCTTGTCGGGGCGGTGACGAGCGAATGAACGGCATCGACGTGATTGCCCTGCATGTCTTCCGATCATGCCGCCAGGGTCGACACGAATTCTGGCAAGGCCATCGCGGGCATTTCCAGCCAAAGTACCGGAGTGACGGTGTGTCGGTCCCGATCGACTCCGGCGTGAACCCTGGCTCAATGTGTTCGTTCCGGCGCGGCAAGGAAGACATTGAGGACATGGGAAACACCAGGAGCGGATTGAAGCGTCTGCGAGCTATAACCTTTCGATACAAGAAGGCGTTCGATGAAGGTTCGGCGGATGGCCCAAGCGAGACGGAAAGCGGCTGGGGAAGGTCGCAGCGGGCGCTCAGCGGAACCAACGCACAGCCTCATCCCGCTAAGTTGATCCCGAGAGGTAATCTGCAAACTCCGACAAGGGTTCGGATCGGGGCTTTCGAAAAAACTTCGCCGATGCGTCGTGGCTACCCGCATTAGAAGGAACCAAGATAGAACAGCCATTAAGAGCTTCCCTCCGCTTGCGCGACCGGTGCCGGGCGGCGCCCGCATTTGCCTGGGTCGAAGGTTTGGTTTGGGACGGCTACTATCGATTGTGGCGCTGTCGCCAGTTGCAGAAGGATTAGACAGAAATTTTATAAAGAAAAAGGCCCCAAAGCGGAAAGTGTGTGATAGACTACCCGGAAGCGCAAACTGCGCCGGAGTCATCATGTTCACAGATCGGGGGGGAAGCCGTTGAAGAATCCGCGAGTCCGGGAGACACTCAGCGTTCTGCTTTGTTCCTTGCTGTCGCTGTCGCAAACGGTGCGGGCGCAAGAGGCCGGGCCTCCGACGCAACTGAACATCGTGATTGTCGAAGGCGATGGGGCTGTCAACAACCTGCGTCAACGCGTCGTACGCGAGCCTATCGTGCGCGTCGAGGACCAGAACCACAAGCCGGTGGCGGGCGCCGCGGTGAGCTTCCTTCTGCCGGGCGACGGAGCCGGCGGCACTTTCGTCAATGGCGGGAAGCTGCTGACCGTCACCACCGATGCCAATGGACAGGCTGTGGCACGCGGCATCGTAGCCAACAGGGTAGCCGGGCCATACCAGATTCACGTCGCGGCCTCCGTAGGAAAGGTCACCGCGACCCAGACGATTGCTCAGTCGAACGTCGCCGCCGCAGCAACGCTCTCGACAGTTGCTATTGCCGGGATTGTGGCCGCTGTAGCCACGGTAGGCATTGTGGTGGCGAAGGTGGTCACGGGCGGCAAGTCGTCGCCGCCGCCGCCGCCGCCCCAAGCACCCACAGGCACGATAGGACTCGGATCCGGGCCGGTTTTTGGTGCACCACATTAGATTAGAGAGGTTGGCATGGTTACACTTTGCCCTGATTTCGGATCTGCTATGAAACATTTTCCGCGTGTCTTCATTGCTACGATTGCGGCCGCGTCCACAGTTGTGCTTTGGGCCGCCGATGAGCCTGCGGTGCGCCACGCATCCTTGACGCCGGCCAAGCAGGACGCCCAGACTGCCGGCACGGATGCGATGGCCGCTTTCGGTCAGCCGGTGCTCGGGTACGTGATGCAATCGCCGCCGCTACTGCTGCGGGCCATCCTGGGGGTGCCCGGGGCGGCGTCATTCAGCGCGCCGCTTTCTTTGCCCGCCGAGGTGATTCAGCTACACATTGCGCCCAGTCAAGCCTACGCGCTAGCCGAGCGGCGTGCGAACGATTTGGCGGTGATTCCTTTGAAGGCCGGCCGTGCGGGGCAGGCGGTTGCTGTGCCTGGCGCGATGCCATCGCCAGATCTGGTAGCGTTCAGTTTTACGGGCCGGTCGGCAGTACTCTACTCCGCAGTGGCGGCCCAGTTACAAGTGGTAGCCGGTTTACCGGGGGCCCCGACGGTGGTCGAAACGATTAGCACCGGCACGCTTGCCGGTGGGATCCAGGATGCCGCGGTTAGCGACGACGGAACCTCGGTGCTGATCGCATCGGCGGGCGGCGCGTATCAACTGTTGCACGGGGCCGCGCAGCAGGTGGTAAGTGCCACGGTTACTCCCGCGCTGGCGTTTTTCCCGAACAGTTCGCAGGCGGCAATCGGCGATCGGAGTACCGGCTCGGTGTACCTATGGCCGGCTGGCGCGGGATCTGCAGCGGCGAGTTTGCTCACGGCACATCTGGAGGGCATGGCCGCGATGTGCGCCACGGCTGACGGACAGGGCTTGTGGGTTACGAACCCGGCCGGCAGCTCGATTTGGTGGGTGAGCGCGCAGACGGGCGAGGTGCGCACGTTGCCGTTGCCGGTGCGTCCCACTAGCATGGAGCGGCTTCCGTACAGGGATATGCTGCTGATATCGTCCGAGGTCAACCAGCCTGCTTGGATCTTCTTTCAGCAGGGAGGCGAGGCACTAACCGTGTTTGTGCCAGCCGCGGGAATCAGAGTGCATCCAGGAAATCCTGGCAGGGTACATGTCCAATGAGATACCCCGTCCTGAGCTTATGTCCGCGTGCCCCGAGGGTGCGCTTTTCGGCTACGAATCTTGTGGCGCTCTGTGTGGCATTGTTTTTTGCGGGGTCAGGCGCTGCCCAGACGTCCGGCCAAAATGTTGTGCTGACTTTTGAGGGCCTGCAGAATGTGGAAGAGGTTCTCAACTACTACGACGGTGGCTTTGGAAGTCTTGGCAGCGGTCCCGGACCGAACTATGGAATCACCTTTGGATCGGGCACGTACTCAAAGATCTCCGTACTAGATGGCGGCACGGGTAATTTTAGCGGAAATCCGAGCGGCATTACCAGTATCACCTTTCTGAGCGGATCGAGCGTGATCATGAACGTGCCTGCGGGATTTACCACCGGCTTTTCATTCTACTACTCCGCTCCATTCTATACGGGCAGCGTCACCGTGTATGACGCCAACAACAATGTTCTGCAGGTGCTGGCGCTGCCACTCACGGGTACCGGCTGTGATAACACTGGCGAGCCCTACGATTGCTGGAAGCAAATAGGCGTCGCCTTCAGCGGGGTCGCCACGTCAGTCGACTTTAGCGGCTCCACGGACTACATTGGATTCGACAATATCACTCTCGGCGCTTCCATTCCGGGAAGCGGGTGCGGGCTGATCATCAACACCAATTCCTTAGCCAGTGGCTTGGTGGGCATGCCGTACAGCCAGGTTCTTTCGGCCTCGAACTGCACGCCGCCGTACAAGTGGAGCTCCGCGGTATCGCCGAGTTGGGCGACCGTGACCGCACAGACTAGCACCACGGGCGTGCTGAGCGGAAAGCCAACGGCCGCCGGTACGTTCCCGGTGACCCTGACGGTGACCGACAGCTCGCCAGTGCCGGTGAGCTACACCACGCCGAAGCCCTTGCTGTTGGTCATCGGCCAAGCCCTAACAATTACCACCACGTCGCTCGCGGGCGGCACCGCCGGCGTGCAGTACAATCAGACTCTCAAAGCCGCCGGCGGCACTCTTCCGTATAACTGGACTGCGTCTGGGTTGCCGGGCTGGGCGCAGGTGACCGATCAGACTGCCGCGAACGGGTTATTGAGCGGAATGCCATCCGCCGGCACTTCCAACGTGATCGTGACAGTGACCGATAGCTCGAGCCCGAAACTGTCCTACTCAACGCCGCCACTACCTCTGGTCATCGTGGCTGCAGTCACTCCGCTCTCCCTGACTACGTCGTCGTTATCGGGTGGCACGGTCAACATCCCTTACGACCAGCCGCTGATTGCCACGGGTGGAACGCCGCCATACACCTGGATTGCGTCTGGGTTGCCGGGCTGGGCGCAGGTAACCAACTCCAATGGCGCGGGTGCGATCATCGGAACCCCCACGGCGGCTGGCACCTCCAGCGTCACGCTTACGGTGACCGATAGCTCGAACCCAACGCTTAGCGCCAGTTCGTCGCCCTTGCCGCTCACGATTATCCCTCCGACCCTTGGCATCACCACTAATTCCCTGGCCAGCGGCGTGGTCGGCACGGTTTACAATCAGCCATTGAACGCCAGCGGCGGAACCCCTCCGTACACCTGGAACGCCGCGGGCTTGCCGGGCTGGGCGCAGGTTACCAACTCCAATGGCGCGGGTGCGATCACCGGAAAACCCACGGCGGCCGGCACCTCCAGCGTTATGCTTACGGTGACGGATAGTTCCAGTCCGCCGCTTTCCACGACTTCGGCAGCTTATCCCCTCGTGATCAACTCGCCTTCGGCGCCGTCCCTCCAAATCGCGCCTAGCGTCAGTCAGATTACGGCGATCACAAACAGTGTTTCGGTCACCGTGACGCTTAGCTCGCCCGCGCCTGCGGACTTGACGGCCACACTAACGCTATCGTTTGCCGGAAGCG
>JBEKPZ010000250.1:0-17545 GCA_049520215.1 Bryobacteraceae bacterium
TCGGGCTCCGTGCGACAGGCGGCCGCAAACCCCGCCAGGTCCGGAAGGAAGCAACGGTAGTGGTTTAACCTGTGTGCCGCGGATCACCCGGGGCCTGGCATTCGCCCACCCATGTACCAGGTCATCGCCCGCAAATACCGGCCCCAATCGTTCGCCGACGTGGTGAATCAGGAGCATGTCAAGACCACGCTGGAGAACGCCATCGCGCAGAACCGCATCGCGCACGGCTACATCTTTTCGGGGCAGCGCGGAACCGGCAAGACCACCGTGGCGCGCATCCTGGCCCGCTGCTTGAACTGCGTGAACGGTCCCACGAACGTGCCCTGTGGGGTCTGCGCGAGCTGCAAGGAAATCGCGGCCGGCGGGTCGGTGGACGTGATCGAAATCGACGCCGCCTCCAATCGCGGCATCAACGAAATGCGCGAGCTGCGCGAGAACGTGCGCTATCAGCCGGCGCGCGATAAATACAAAGTCTTCATCATCGACGAAGCGCACCAGATTACCAACGAGGCTTTCAACGCGCTGCTGAAGACCATCGAAGAGCCGCCGGCCTGGGCCGTGTTCATGCTCTGCACCACCGAGGCGCACAAGATTCCGGCCACCATTGCGTCGCGCTGCCAGCACTTCAGCTTTCGCTCCGTGGAATTTGAGGCGCTGGTGGCGCGCATGGCGTGGATCTGCGGGCAAGAAGGAATCCAGGCGGATGCGGAAGTGCTGTCGGTACTGGCGCAGGCCGGCGAGGGCAGCGTGCGCGATTCGCTTTCGGCGCTCGATCAGGCCATTGCCTGCTGCGGCGACACGTTGCAGGCCGCGGAAGTGCGCGCGCTGTTGGGCGCGTTTTCGCTGGATGCGCTAGGGCATGTGAGCCAGGCGCTGCTGGCTGGTGCAACGGATGGCGCGGCGGCGCGCATGCTGGAAGTGGTGAACGAATTGGAGCGCAACGGGCAGAACTTGCAGCACTTCAGCCGCGAGCTGGCCCGCTATTTCCGGAACCTGCTGGTGGCCAAAATCGCGGGCGGCGAGACACGCTTGATTGCGGCATCGGCGGGCGAGCGGCAGAGGCTGGCGGAGATGGCCGCGCAGTTTTCCGAAGAAGACCTGACACGCTACCTGCAACTCTCGCTCGATCTCTTCCGCGACCTGCAATTCTCGCTGCAGCCGCGCTTCCACCTGGAGCTGGGCCTCTTGCGCATGGTGCAGGCGGGGCGGCTGGTTTCGATTGAGGAAGCCTTGGCCGGGATAGGACGAGGCGACACTGCGACGCGGCGACACGGCGACGCGGCGAGCAAGACCCCCAGCCCCCAGCCCCTAGCCCCTAGCCCCCGGCCCCAAGCCCCCAGCCCCCAGCCCCTAGCCCCTAGCCCCTCTTCGTGGCGCCAGAAGCTCCACGCCTCCCTGATGGAACTGGGTATGGCCTTCACGGCCGATGCCATCGAGCATTCCGAGATTGTGGAGGCCAATGGGGAATTGCGCTTCACTACGCCGCGGGAGTTCTCCATCGCCATGAAGGAGGCGGATATCAACCAGGCGGTGCGGCAGATTATCGGCAAACCGCTTAAGATCAGAGTTACGATTGGAGAGGTCGCCGCGCAAAATCAAGAAAAGGTCGCGGCCGCGCCCGCCGCGCAGCAGGAGAGCGATGTGTCACGCCGCGCGCTCGCTGAGGTGCAGCCCTTTCTCGATCAACTCGGCGGAGAGGTCCGCACGGTTCGCAACCTAAAGGAGTAGCTACATGAAAATGCCAGGCAACATGCAAAACATGATGAAGCAGGCGCAGCAGATGCAGGAGCGCATGCAGCAGGAGATCGCCCTGATCCGCGTAGAGGCCTCGGCCGGCGGCGGCATGGTCACTATCGGCATGGATGGGCACAAGAACGTGCTCAGCGTGAAGATCGACCCGGAAGTGGCGGGCGATGTGGAGATGCTGCAAGACATGGTGCTGGCCGCGTGCAACGAAGCAGCCAAAAAAGTCGATCAGGAAAGCCAACAGAAGATGAGCGGGATGATGGCCGGCCTGGGCCTGCCGCCGGGTATGTTTTAATCCATGCCGGATTTCGCGGAGCCGCTAGCGCGGCTGATCAACGAATTCAAACGCCTGCCGGGGATCGGCCAGAAGTCGGCGCAGCGACTGGCGTTTCACGTCTTGCGCGCGTCGCGCGAGGACGCCGAACAGCTTGCACAAGCCCTCCTGGATGTCAAGGACAAGCTAGGCCTGTGCCGCGTCTGCAATAACATCAGCGATGGCGATCTGTGCGTATTTTGCCGCGATCCCAACCGCGACCAGAAGGTGCTGTGCGTGGTGGAGGAGGCGCCCAATATCCTGGGCATCGAGAGCACGCGGCAGTTCAACGGCCTGTACCACGTGCTTCATGGGTCGCTGTCGCCGCTGAAGGGCGTGGGACCGGAGCAGCTCAAAATCAAGAGCCTGGTGGAGCGCATCGGCGCGGGCGGGATCGAGGAAATCATCGCCGCCACCAATCCCACGGTGGAAGGCGAAGCCACGGCCGTCTATCTTTCGAAGCTGCTGAAGCCGCTGGGAGTGAAGGTGACGCGCATCGCCATGGGCATCCCGGTGGGGAGTGACATCGAGTTCGCCGATGAAGTGACTATGTGGAAGGCGATGGAAGGCCGGCGTGAGATGTAGCAGACTGGGGCGGACGCCTTCGTCCGCGCGCGACCCCCTGGTCGCGCTCCTTCAGGAGCTTTGACGGGGCCGGCAAGGAACCCCTAGAAGGACTACTTAAGCAAATGGCCGCCGGTGAGGTAGACTCTCTCCAGGCCACGGAAACTTGGTACTATTTTAGTGTAGTCAGCGCGGTCCGGAAGGTCGAAATGGCAACCAATCTGAACAATCCGAAGGCAATCTCCGATGCCGGAGAGCGCATCTACCAGGAACGCTATAAACAGGACTATGAGCGCAACTATTCAGGGCGATTCGTCGCCATCGATATCTTCGACGGCAGCGCTACGCTTGGCAGTACTACATCAGAAGCCTTGTCGAAGGCAAAGCAACAGCATCCGAAAGGTGTCTTTCACCTGATTCGAGTCGGTCATGCTGCCGCCTTCGAAGTCGGGGCAGCTTACCGGCATGTCTATACAGATCGGCTACCTGGACGATGACGGTCATCCCCGGTTGACAATCCGAGTCTCGGGTACCATCCAACAGCCGGTGCTGTTGTTGAGGCTCTGATCGACACCGGGTTTATGGGCTTCTTGATGCTCCCAGTTGCAGAGGCCTTGCCATTAGGCTTGGCATTATATGGCACCGGTAACTACGCCTTGGCAGATGGATCGGTTGTAACTAATTTCCTGGCACAAGGAGCCATTACCGTTCTCGCCCCGAGCCAAACCATTCCACCGAAATCTGCACCACCAATTGCGGAACCGGAAACTGTAAGTGGAACTATAGTTTTGGGCGGCGATGGCGCTCTCCTGGGAATGGAGTTCATCCGAAGCCTCGACAAGCTGTTGCTAGTCGGGAAGGTGGTTGCCCTTGTCGATCACACCATGGTGCCGGGTCTTGCGGACCTCGGCTAACTCCACAGCATTTGATCCAACGCGTTCGGTTCGCGGCTGCCGCCCTACCCCCGCACCCCCACCGCCTCCCACCGCACCGCAGCCTTCTCGATCCGCGCCACCGCCTCCATCAGATTCTTCAGCGAATTGGCATAACTGAACCGGATATACCCTTCGCCGTAATCGCCGAACGCCCCGCCATTCAACCCCGCCACGCCCGCTACTTCCAGCAGAAAATCCGCCAGCTCTTTCGATGGAATACCGGTCTCCTCCACGTTTGCATAAGCGTAGAACGCGCCGCCCGGAACAGCGCAACGGAACCCTGGAATCCGGTTCAGCCCCCGGCAGAGGGCGTCTCGCCGCCGCCGGAATTCGGCGACCATCGCGTCCACCCCATCCTGCGGGCCGCGCAGCGCCGCGATCCCCGCGCGCTGCGTGAAACTGGCCACGCACGAAACCGAGTTCACCATCAGCTTGGTGACCGCCCCAACCAGCCACGTTGGCATCACACCGTAGCCCATGCGCCAGCCGGTCATCGCGTAGGTCTTCGAGAAGCCGTCCAGAATAATGGTCTTCTCCAGCATGCCCGGATAGCGCGTGATGGAAACCGGCGCATCTTCGTAGTAGATCCGCGAATAGATTTCGTCGGCCAGTACGATCAGATCGCGGTCCCGCACCATATCCGCAATGGCGCGCATGTCCTCTTCCGGAATCACTCCGCCGGTGGGATTCTGCGGCGAGTTCAGCACCAGCATCTTGGTCCGGTCGTTCAGTTTGTCGCGCAGCAGGTTCAAATCGAACGAGAATCCGCGGCTCTCGACCAGCGGCATGGGCACCGGCGTGGCGCCCAGCGTCCGGATCATCGACTCGTAAATGGGGAATCCGGGGTTAGGGTAGATCACCTCGTCGCCCGGTTCCAGCAGCGCCATCATCGGAAAAAAGATGATGGGTTTCCCGCCCGGCACCACGGACACGTGCTCCGGCCCCACGCAGATGTTGCGCCGCCGCGAAACGTCTTCTGCAATCGCTTCGCGCAACTCGGGGAAGCCTTGCGTTGGACCATAATGCGTCCAGCCCTCGTCGAGCGCCCGCTTGGCCGCCTCGACAATGTGCGCCGGCGTCGGAAAGTCCGGCTCGCCGATCTCCAGGTGGATGATGCTGCGCCCTTTGGCCTCCAGCGCCCGCGCCCGCACCAACACGTCAAACGCGGATTCCACCCCGATGCGATTCATCCGTTCCGCTAGTTTCATGGGATTTTCCTGAAAAACGGCACGCCATCGCGCACTTCCACGCGCGACACGCGGTCGTCAATTCGCACTCGCTCGCCCAAAATCCGCCCCGTCACCCGCCCGCCCGAATCCAGCGCCACGATGGCCGTTTGGTAGGGCACGTCCGCGGCAAACGCCTCGGTCGCGGAGTAGATCACGGTTTCGGTGTAGATCGTTCCCGTGGCGTCACTCATACGGTCCCCAGAATGGTCACCACGCAAGTGGCGCCCGAGCCGCCCAGGTTCTGCGCCAGTGCCAGCGAATGCCGCGGCACCTGCCGCGCACCCGCTTCGCAGCGCATTTGCAGCACCAGGTCGCAAATCTGCGCCACGCCGGTCGCGCCCACCGGGTGCCCTTTGGACTTCAGCCCACCGCTGGTATTGATCGGCTTGCTGCCCGTGCGCGCCGTGTGACCTGCCAGGGTGAAAGGGCCGCCTTCGCCGCGCGCCGCGAATCCCAGGTCTTCGATGGCCACAATCTCGGCGATGGTGAAGCAGTCGTGCAGTTCGGCAAGTTGGATATCCGCCGGACCCACGCCCGCCATCTGGTAGGCCTTCGCGGAGGCCCGGCGCACTGCCGGAAAGGTGGTGATGTCCGGCTTTTGATCGAGAGCCACGAAATCGGACGCCTGCGCGATGCCCAGCACGCGCACCGGCTTATCGGTGAATTCGCCGGCACGCTCGGCCGGCGCGAGCAACACAGCGGCCGCGCCGTCGCTGATCAGCGAGCAATCGTAGAGATTCAACGGATCGGCGATTGGCTTGCCATTCATGGCCTGCTCCATGGTGATGACCTTGCGCATCTGCGCATCGGGATTCAGCGCGCCGTTGGCGTGGTTCTTCACGGCCACGGCGGCCAGGTGCTCGCGGGTGGTGCCGAACTGGTGCATGTGGCGCCGCGCGATCATGGCAAACAGCGAAGCGAACGTGGAACCGGCCTTGATTTCCCCCGCGCAGTCGCCCGCGCCCGCCAGGATCTCGGTCACCCTGGGAGTCGGCTGGCAAGTCATCTTCTCCACCCCGACCACCAGCACCGAATCGTAAACCCCGCTGGCGACGCCGTTATAGGCGTGGAAGAAGGCCGAGCCGCTCGAAGCGCAGGCCGCCTCCACGCGCGTGGCCGGCACACCGTGAATGCCCAGGGCGGTGGAAACATACGGCGCAAGGTGATTCTGGCCTGCGAACGACGGGCCGGCGAAGTTGCCGAGGAAAAACGCGTCCACCTGCCCGGGAGCGTGGCCGCCGTTTACCAGGCACTTTTCACCAGCTTCCACCGCGAGCGAACGGAGGTCGCGGTCCGGAAACGCCCCAAATGGCGTCTTGCCGATGCCGATTACAGCTACAGGTCTCATAGCCTAGCGCGCTCCGCCGTTTTCCAGTTTGCGCAGCCGCTCCTCAAGGGCATCCAGCCGGCGCTCCTGGCGGGCATCCATGCGCTCCAACCGTGCCTTGGCGGCGTCAAACTCCTGGTGCATCTCGCGCTTGAGCGAGTCGAACAATGTCTGGAAAAACTCCGTCGTGTCGCGGTCCATACGGCTATATTGTAGCGAGTGGCGCACCAGCCACCAACCACCACGAAACTTGGCAACAGGCTTGCACGTCCAAAAATCGGGCGAGGCCGATACGTGAAAGTGTCGAAACTGGCGATCCTGCTGCTCGCGGGTTCCCTTTACGCTGGGAGCGACCGCGACTGGAAGACGGGTAAGGTGAATCGGGTGATGATTGTCCCCTACAGGGTCCCCGGCGTTAACTTGGGTGAAGGCGTAGGATACTCGCCCCCTCAAATCCTGCAATGGATCAGAATTGCGGGAAATGACGACTTCTTCAACGTTTCCTATGTCGTGACTTGGCACACACCAAAGGTCAGGATCACAGGCGCGATCCAGTACGCCTTGGACACGGATGGCAATTTCTACATTAAGGACGAAGACAATCGGGAGTTCAAGGTCAAGTTGGTGGACAGGGATCCCGTGCCGCCGCCGGCCAGAAAAGACCGGGACTGGAAGACGGGCAGGGTAACCTTTGCCGTAAGCCTCCCGTTCATGAACGGCGGTGGAAACTACGCTAACATGCCAGGCGCGCTTCCCCGGGACCGGGAGTGGATCCAAATCGAGGGAGAAAACGACATCTTCAACCTGAACTACCTTCCCAGTTGGCACCCACCCGAGGTCACGGTCAACGGCCCGATTCAGTACGCCATGGAGAGTGGTGGCAGATTTTACGTGCAGGACGACCACCACCGGGAGTTCGAAGTAACTATGGTGAACAAGGGGCCTCTACCCCCGCTGGCGGATAGCAGCCCGCCGCCATCAATGATGGGTCACGCTTCAGCGCCCAGGACGTTATTCGACCGCGACGGCGTCGAGGTAGTTGCAGTCGAAACCGAGAAAACCATCGACTTCACCGTAGACACACCGGAGAATGTTCACGTCAGGGTCCTGGCGGATCGCGATCAGAATGGCCAAATCGACCGTCTGGTGGACACCGGGTATGGTTTGGTGCATGGCCGACCAAGGCTCTGCACGCAATACCTGATCGACGAGCGCACGTCGACTTTTTGCGGCGGATTGCAATCGGCGGCGAGACTCTCGCAGTTCACAGTGGGCCAGGGCCGAAGGAAGTACGTCCTGAGCATCCCAAAGGAGGAGCTGAGCGCCGGACTGGACTCCGCCTCGTTTGTGCTGCGGTTCGGGAACACCAACACCCATACATGGACATCCTACCCGTCGCCCAGTTTCCAGCGCGTCCTGCACTGGCAGTACACCGTGCACGCGGGCCGGGCTGGGGCTCCGTCGCCCTCCTAGCCCGGCCCGGGCGTGCCGGGGTAGAATCGGCATAGCGCCGGCAGGAAGCGCCTGCCAGCTTTGTTTCCACGTTTGGAAGGGTTTCCACGTCACATCTACAGGACCGTGGAAGCCGTAATTTACGCCCTGATGAGCGAAGCCGTCGATCCCGGCCTGGAACTCCTGGAGACGCAGAACAGGTTTGTTTCCGATAACTTACGCCGGATCTTTGTGCAGATTTACCGTATCGTGGGCAACGTGGCCGACGCCCAGGATCTCACCCAGGAGGCTTTCATCAAGGCGCTGCAGCGGCAGGAGCAGCTTAAGGACGGGCAAAAGGCGGCGCATTGGCTTTCGCGCATTGCGACCAATACGGCCATCGATTTCCTGCGGCGCAATGGGCGGGTGTCGTTTTGCGAACTGGACGCCGCGCCGGAGAGCCACGACGAGAGCCCGGAGGATATTCTGTTGCGCTCCGAGCAGCGCGACTATCTGGAAGACGGCTTGCGCCTGTTGACCGCGCGCGAGCGGGCGGCGCTGATGCTGCGCGATGTGGAGGGCCTGCCAGCCGAAGAGGTAGCCCAGCGGTTGAATTGTTCCAAGGCAACCGTGCGGTCGCACATCGCCAACGCGCGTATTAAGCTACGCAAGTATATGGAAAAGAGGAAGCGATGACGCATCCGGATCAGACTATTCTGGCTCTGTACGCCGGCCAGGACCTCGGTTGGTTTCGCCGCCGGCGCACCCAGCGTCACCTGGCCCGTTGCCGCGAGTGCCGCGGCGAGTTGCAGGCCTTCGTGTCGGCGCGCGGCAATCTGGTCGCGCTGAATGAACTGCCGGCCATCTCCTGGAACCGGCTGGCCATCGAGATGAGAGCCAACATCCGGCTGGGCCTGGCGGCCGGCGAATGCGTGCGCGGCGAGCGCATGGCCAGTCCCCTAGGCCTTTTTGGGATTTTCTCTGGCGCGCGCGCGCTGGCCGCTTGCGCCAGCGTGATGGCGCTGGTGACGGCGGGTTTGTTCCTCGAGCGGCCCACGCCGCCCGCACCGCCGGCCATCGCCAGCGATGGAGCCGTCTTGCGGGCCACGGCCAACGGTATCGAATTGAATCAGGGTGGGCAGACTTTGAGCCTGCTGCATGTGCGCTCCGGCGACGTGACGTATTCGGCGGGAGCGCAAGGTTCCATGCGGGCCGGTTACGTGGATTCCGACACCGGCAACGTAACGATTAATAACTTGTATGTCCAGTAAATTTGCGATTCTATTCGTAGCGGGCGTGGCTGCGCTGTGCGCGCAGGAAACGCCGGTCGACAATTGGGTGAAGATCAACCTGCCGCCGGATTCGCCCTTAACGCTGATTTCGACGAACCTGGGTGAATCGCACCTCAGCGCGCTCGGCAGCGCGGTGGTGCTGGACCTGGATGTGGCCCTCACGCTGCACAACTCCAGCCCGAACCGCGTGCGCGGCGTGACCCTGCTGGTGGCCGCACAGGAGGTGACGCCGGGCGGCAAGGCTTCCGTCTCGGTCCCCAGCCTGGACGTGGCGCCCAATCGGAACTTCCCGGTGCGCATCAATCTGCGCCTGTTGCGGCCGGCGCAGATGCGCGGCGGTCCGTTGGTCGAGGTCAACCTGGATGGCGTGCTCTTTCAGGACTATTCCTTCTACGGCCCGAACCGCCTGGAATCGCGCCGCACCATGATTGCCTGGGAAATGCAAGCCCAGCGCGACCGCAAATACTTCAAATCGATCCTCGCCGCGCATGGCATGGATGGGTTGAAACAGGCAATGCTGGAGAGCCTGAATCGCCAGGCCGAGCGCCCGCGGCTGGATGTGCAGGTTTCGCGCGGCCGGGCGGTAACCTCCGCCGCGGTGGGAGAGCGCGAAGCGCGATTCGCGTTTTTGCGCTTCCCGGATGAGCCGGTGGAACCGGTGGAAGGTTGGGCCGAGATCGCGGGCAACGAGGCTCGCAATCCCCGCATCGACGTGCACAATACTTCCTCCCGGCAGGTGCGCTCCGTGGAGATCGATTGGATCGTGACCGACCGGCAGGGCAAACAATATATGGCCGGTTCGGTGCCGGCGTCCGGGCCTGAGTTCAACCTGAAGGCCGGCAGCACCAGCCGTGTGCTGCAGGACACCGCGCTGCGGCTCTCGCGGCTGGCGAACGATGGCGGTACGCCGCTATCGATTGCCGGCATGACGGGCTTTGTCGGCCAAGTCGAATTTGCCGACGGCAAGGTTTGGATTCCCAATCGCGAATCGCTCGCCAACGCCCAGCTTCTGGGCATCCTGGAGCCGTCGCCGGAAGAGCAGCGCCTGATGGACCTGTATCGCAAGAAGGGGCCCAAGGCCCTGGCCGACGAGTTGAACAAGTTCTAGTGGTCTTTTCTTGTGGGGCAGGTTGGCAACCTGCAGGCCGATTGTCAATCGGCCTTCTGCACCATATTCGATGCTGGTGTCTTGCATGGTACCTGAAGCTCATGGAGACAACGCGCAAGATCACGGCATCACCCAGACCGTTCATACCGGCATCCAGCTAGTCGCGGCATCGCGGGCTACGCGCGGCTGCGCCAATTTCCGGGCAAGGTTCGCTTTACCCGCACGTCGGCTGAGCTGAAGGCCGACCGATGATCGTGGTTGACAGCAGCACCTGGATCGCCTTCCTGCGGGGAGATGGCGACGAGGATCTGGAACTGCTATTGGCAACGGGCAGGCGAGTTACGAGCGAAGGTGCTGGCGAAGCGCCGCAAAGCGCGCCTCGGCGACGCCCTGATCGCCCAGAGTGCCTTGATCGCGGGATTCCTCCCCTTACGCGAGACGGCAATTCCAGGCGTTTGCCGGCGCCACCTCACGCCCCTCCGGTTCGGCGCGGCGAACCCTTCCACCACACCCCACCCGAATCGGCGATCTTCTCAAGAATCTGGTCCTTGGTCAGCTCGCGTATGATTTCGCAGCGGCCCGCGCCCGCAAATTCCGGCGCGTCCGCATCGAGCGACTTGCGATAGCAGTCGCCCGCGCAGTGCCACTTCGCGAAGCAGGCGCGGCAATGCTCGCGGCAGTCGACGGTCTGCGAGCGAAGCTCGGTATAAATTCGCTCGTCGAAATCGTAGCCTGACCCCGCCGCCGCGGGCTGGCCATAGAAGAACCGCTCCGCCCACGGCTGGCGCTCCTCCGCCACCTCGTAACAGGCGCTGATGTTGCCCCCGGGCGAGACGCAGAAATTGTCGTTTGCCACGCCGCAGAAGCGGTTGGTCACCGTTCCCAGGCGGGCGCCGGAGAAACGCAGCAGCCTGCCAGCCTTCCCCGACGTGCGCCGCGCCGCGCGAAACGCTTCGACGAACGCGGCCGTCTCCGCACTGACCCGGTCCCGGCCGCGACCCATGCGGTACAGCGGCTCCACCTGAATCGGCGGCAGATGAAGGCGACGGATTGGGGCAGACGTGCCAACGATTCCGCCGTCGCCGTCATGCGGACCGAATAGCGGAATCCCGCGCGATCGAACGCGCGCAGGGTGGTCAGAACCGACGCGCTCGACCCCTCGCCGGAGGCCCGGCGCCGGTTCGCGTCCTGCACCTCCGGCAGCCCGTCAAAGGAAACTGTGGCGCTGTCGAGATGCGCCGCGATCCACGCCCGCTGCGCGTCGTTCAGTACGCCGTTAGTCGTCAGCGAACTGCGCAGCCGCAGTCCCTTCGCCTGGGCAACGCCTTGCGCGTAGAGATGCGACTCCTGCAGCCGGGCCCAGTGCTGGGTCGGCTCTCCGGCGCCGTGATAGTTGACCTCAAACGACGATGCGCCGGCTTCCGCCGCGTTTGCCGCGACAAAGTCGATCGCCCGCCGCGCCGTTTCCGGCCCCATGAACGTGGCTGGCGCGTCGCCCGAGGCCGCATAGCAGTATGCGCACCGCAGGTTGCAGGCGCTGGTAAGGAGCAGCGTGACCACCCGCGGCCGCGGCGGTCCCGTGAGTTGCGTAACGGGCGCACGCTCCACTGCGCCACCCACGATCCCGGCTTTTCGCAGCCACGCCAAAACCTCGGCGCTGATATCGCCGGTTCGCTCGCCCGCATCCCGCGACTGCAGAAAACGCACCAGCGCGGCGTTGGCGATCAGCGCCGCACCCCGCAGCGGCGCATACACCAGGTATTCGGACTCGTTCAACGGCAAGACAAACAACTCTGACAAACCGCTTTTCCTAAACCAAATGTTAGCAGACGATCACGGGACAATCAGCCGGAGAAGCAATATGTGATGATGTTTCTCAGTGGGGTCGACAGTAATTCAGGCTAAAGCCTGCGCCGCCATATTGTTATTCCTGTGCCTCTCCGGGGCGCGCGCCGCGGAACTGGAAATCCACTACACCGCCATCCAGAAGATTCTGGCGCGAGAGGTTTTCACCCAGGATGGCCGCCGCTATGTGCGCGGCAGTCCCGCGGCGAAATGCAGCTTCGCCTATCTGGAGCACCCCGAGCTGCGCGGCGACAACGGCAGGCTATCCCTGAAGGCGCGCTTCACCGGACGCTCCGCCCTGGACGTTTTCGGCCGCTGCATCGGCATGGGAGACTCGTTCGACGTGTACATCACCGCGGTACCCTATTACCACAACCAGTCGATCGGCCTGAAGGATGTCCGGGTGGAAGGCCGGGCGCCGCAAGGCGCGCCCCGCACCGGATACTATGTGCGGCGGGTGTGCGCGGCGCTGGGCGACAGCCTGCGCCAACAGTTCGAGTATCGCGTCGCGGACCAAGCCAAGCGGCTCCTGGAACAGACCGCGCCCGACGCGGCGTACCGCCAGGAACTGCTGGATTTCAGCGTGCCGCGGGTGCAAGTGATGCCCGATACGCTGATTGTCAGCGTGGATTTCAGGCTGGCGGTGAAATGACGGTCCGGCGCCGTGCGCCCTCTCACTTGGCATGCGAATTGGCGGCGAGTTCCTCGAGCTTGGGCAGTTGTTGCCGCACGATGGCGGCGTCGTTGGCGTTGGGAGCCAACTCCAGGTATTTGCGGAAGCACTGAGCGGACTCGGCGTACTCCTTCTTGTCCATCAGGATGAGGCCCAGCACATAGTTCATGCGCGGAATCTTCTGGTCCTTGTCCAGGCGCAGTCCGGCGCGCGCCGCCCGCTCGGCCTCCTCGACCTTGTTCAGCCTGGCGTTGGCCACCGCGTTGAACAGGTAGGCTCCGGGAAAATCCTCGGGATCGAGCTGGATCCACAGGTGCGAGTACTTTTCGGACTCGACCCAATCCCCGCGGTGGTCGGCGGCTACAGTCAGGTTCTCATACGGCTTGATGTACCGGGCGTCGCTCTTCTGAGCTTCCTTCCAGGCTTCGATGGCGCCGGCCGCGTCATTCTGGCTCTGCCGCGCGAGGCCAAGCTGATACCAGGCGATCGCGAACACCGGGTAGATCTTGACGGCCTTAGCGAATTCGGTTGCCGCGGCATCCCATTTCTGCACGCGCATAGCTTCCATACCCCTTTCGTAAGCCTTCCTGGCATTCGAAGGAGCCTGCAGCGTAGTGGCGCTGACCACCAGAGAACTGGCGCGCGAGAGTGGATGCAGAATCATGGTGCCCAGGCGCCCAGAGTCCATCGTGCTCTTCATGGCGATGATCACGTTCTCGGAACTGTAGCCTGAAAGAACCGCGTGCAGCTCGCAGTTCCTCAGCGCCTGGGTAATCGGCATCGTGTACTGGGTCGAATTGGAATTCAAGGCTTTGTTCAGTTCGTCGCTCCGCGAAATGGCGGGCTGGTCGGCATCCGCCGTCGAGACAGCGCTCCCACCGGCCGACACCTTGAAGCCAAAATGTCCCTTCGCGTCGGTCCAGGCTACGAAAGTCGCGCGGCCGTCGCAGACCTTCTCGATGCGAACCGCGTCGGCGGGCGGCGACCCATCGTCCAACATCACGCTGCCGGTGAAGAAAACCACGCGTTCGAAACTCTTGTCGATTTCGGATTGACCCGGATTCTGGCCCCTCGCCGCGACAGCGGCGGCCAACAGCAGCCCTGCACCTACCCACGTTCGCCAAACCATACCGCCTCCTGGCGTGTTTACTCAATTATGCTCCTGCCGGACTCAAAATGGAATACAGGTTTCCACCGCAGGACTCGCACTGGAACGATCGCCGTGTTTTTACAATTGCAACATCAAGCTTCAGCTTGCCGCCAGCCTCAGCCGGCCATCTCCAGCAACTTTCGCACGGTGTTCCAATTGCGGCTGGTGCCGGAGGTCCGCAGCGCCTTCTCCACTTTAGGCAGCGACAGCTTCGGACGCGCCATGCCGTTGGTGAAGTAAATGTACAATTCGCGCCCGTCGATGTGCAATTCCTCCGGGGCGGCGTCGATGGCGCGGACCTGCTCCAGCGCCGCGGTGCTCGGATCGGCGGCCAGAAAGTGGATGGCGAGTTTGCCGGGGTCCATCCCGGGCCGCGCCGCGAACGGGTTCCGGGCAATCACGCCTTCCAGGTCGGAAGGCGTGCGCAGGATGACGTTGGGGCGGAAGCCGCAGGCGCGCTCGATAGCGTCCTCGATCCGCTTGCGCAGGCGAACCAGGTCGCGTCCTGCGGTTCTGAAGACAACATTGCCGGAATTGATATAGGTTTGGACGTCTTCGAATCCGAGGGACTCATACAGCGCCCGCAGTTCGTCCATCTTCACCTTGTGGTGGCCGCCGACATTCACCCCCCGGAGCAGAGAGATCAGCACAGGCATATGAGGTACAGGATACCTCACGCCCGCTCCCTGGTAGTGCCTGAAAGTTGCGTTCAGGACTTGCTTCAACATGGAAGTATGCCAGTTGATAAAGCGAGCCTAGCACAACCAAGCAGTATTCTGCTTTGGGGTGGACAAAGCGACCCACAATTGACCTGTAACGAGTCGCAACCAGCCAACCGAATAGCAAACCACCACCTAAAAAAGAGGCCCGCCAGCGTCTATGTCTAGGTCGCGCTGGTGTACACAGTGCTCGGAAGACGCGGCCCGAAGAAAGTTCCCGAATGAACCCCGGATGCACAAGCCGCCCCTACACGTCAACCCGCCGCCGAAGATCGTAAACGCAACTTTCAGGCACTACCCGCTCCCTGACGGGGTGCCCTGTGGGTCCGGCGCAACGCGACTTGCGCCGACGGATTGCAGCACCCTCAGTTCTATCTGCGCTTATCTGCGTTCATCGGCGGCCACATATGCTTTTTGTCCGGTCCCAACACGAAACCCAAAACCCGATGTGGGCCGCCGGTGAGCGCCGATGAGAACAAGTAAGACTCCCGTTGGCCGGAAGCCGACCAGCGAAACCGCTCCCTGACGGTCGCAGCTCGGTTCCCCTTGCGAAATCAACGTGACTGTTACCGAGCTGCGACCGTCAGGAAGCGGTTTCCCCAAAAGGTTAAGCACCCCCGACCAGCGGATCCAAACAGCCCCCGCCCCACCCTGCGTTACAATAACTTGGAATGCCGCAGCGGGAAACCATGCTCGTCCCGCCGGTTCCTTTTGCGCCGCAGTTGCTCTCCAGGTTGGGCGAACTGGATAGGGCCGTGCAATCGGCAATCCGGGGGAAGCCCGAAGTCGTGCGGCTCTCGCTGGTCTGTCTGCTGGCGCGCGGCCATCTGCTGATCGAGGATGTGCCGGGCGTGGGGAAAACCACGCTGGCCCAGTCGCTGGCGCGCGCCGTGGCCTGCGGCTTCCACCGTCTGCAATTCACCAGCGACATGCTGCCCAGCGACGTGCTGGGCGTCACCATTTACAACGCGCACTCCGAGGCGTTCGAATTCAAGCCGGGCCCCGTCTTCACCAATTTCCTGCTGGCCGATGAAATCAATCGCACCACGCCCAAAACGCAATCGGCGCTGCTGGAAGCCATGAACGAGAGCCAGGTCACGATCGACGGCCGCCCGCACCTTCTGCCGCGTCCCTTCATGGTCATCGCCACGCAAAACCCCGTAGAGCACCACGGCACCTACCCGCTGCCCGAGTCGCAGATGGATCGCTTCCTCATGCGCCTGCGCATCGGCTACCCGGACTCGGCCAGCGAGCGCGAGATCCTGCGCAATATCGAGATGGCCACCGCCGACAGCGTGCGGCCGGTGCTGTCCGGCGATGACATCGTTTGCCTGCAGGCCTCGGTGCAGCGCGTAGCAGTAGAGGAGTCGCTGGTCGATTACATGCTGGCTATCGTGGAAAAGACGCGCGCGCACGAATCGCTCACCCTGGGGGTCAGCCCGCGCGGCTCGCAAGCGCTGTTCCGCGCGGTGCAGGCGCTGGCGCTGTTGGAAGGGCGCGAATACGCCATTCCGGACGACGTGAAACGCTTGGCGGCGCCGGTGTTTGGGCATCGCGTGATGGTCAATACGCGCACCGCACTGGCCCAACGGCGCTCCGATCTGGGCGACCGCATCATCGAAGAGATCCTCAACCAGACGGACGTGCCTCTTTAGTGCAGCGCGTCATGCAGATCGGGGCTGTGGGGCAGGTTGTCAACCTGCAGGCCGATTGTCAATCGGCCTTCCGTTTGGGGCTAGACCCCCATAATTCCATATGAAAACCGCCATCATCGGCCTACCCATGGTAGGTAAGACTTCGCTGTTCACCATCCTCACCGGCGCCCACCAGGAGACGCGCATCGGCTCGACCGCTGTGCACGTGGGCGTGGCCAAGGTGCCCGACGCGCGCCTGGAGGAACTCGCCAAGCTGTTCGAACCTAAGAAGGTCACGCACGCCAGCGTGGAATACGTGGACATGCCCGCCATCTCGAAGGAGAGCCTGCGCGACGCCAGCTACGTCGCCAGCCTGCGCGTGGTGGATGCCTTCGCGCAGGTGCTGCGCCTGTTCGAGGACGACACCATCCCTCACGAGAGAGGCAGCCTGGATCCGCTGCGCGATCTGGAGGATGTGGAGACGGAGCTGATTCTGAGCGACCTGGTGGTGATCGAAAAGCGGTTGGAGCGGCTGGACAAGGATCGCAAGAAGATCAAGAATCCGGAACTGGACCGCGAGTTCGAATTATTGGAGAAGTGCAAGGCGGCGGTGGACGCCAACCAGCCCTTGCGCGAGCTGGAGCTTGGCCCGGACGACGAAAAGCGCATTCGCGGCTTCCAGTTTCTGTCGCAGAAGCCCATGCTGTACGTGTTGAACCTGGGCGAGGCGGACGCGCCGAAGCTGCACGATAAGGAGCGCGAATACCGCGAAGGTCCGCTGGCCGGACGCAAGCAGACCGCGGTCGCGGCGATATGCGGCAAGGTGGAAGCCGAGTTAGCCGAGCTGCCCGTCGCAGAGCAGAAGGAGTATATGGCGAGTTACGGGTTGAGCGAGTCGGGCCTGGAGCGGCTGATTACGGCAACTTACTCGCTGCTGGGGTTGATGTCGTTCCTGACTGCCGGCGAAGACGAGGTGCGGGCGTGGACCATTCCGTTCCACAGTACGGCGGTGAAGGCGGCCGGCGCCATTCATTCGGACTTCGAAAAGAAGTTCATCCGCGCCGAAGTCGTGAACTGGAAATCGCTGGTGGATCTAGGCGGATATGCTGGGCTGCGCGAAAAGGGTATGCTGCGGCTGGAAGGCAAAGAGTATATCGTCAAGGATGGCGACGTGCTGGTAATCCGGCACGGGTAAGGCGAGGAGGTCGAGGGTGCGTTGCAGGGCACTGCTATTCCTGTGGCTGGCGCCGGCGCTTCTGGCGGGCACTGCGGAGCGGCCCAAGGAGATCCGGGCCCTGGTAGATGCCGCTCCAGTGGCCCCGCCCGAACTGGCAGCCGATATCCTGATTCGCATCGTCGAGTCCGGCCGTGTTACCGACCCGGCCTGGAAGCTGGAGTTGCTGGACCAGGCGTTCCACATGGCGGGGGCGGCGAAGTACCCGGTCGCACTGAGCGCCGCGGTCGCACGGGCGCTGAATACCGATTCCGACCCTGGCGTGCGATCGAGGGCATTGCACGCCAAACTGGACGCGCTTTCGTTGCGCTGCCGCGCGGTGAGCGGCACGCTCGCCCTGGACCG
>JBEKPZ010000251.1:0-12325 GCA_049520215.1 Bryobacteraceae bacterium
ACACCTACGCGGACATCTTCGGCAAGAACAACTTCTTTCTTGAAATTCAGGATCACCACCTCGAACAGGACAAGCGCCTGGTGCCGGCGGTCAACCGGCTCTCGGCCGATACCGGCCTGCCGTTGGTGGCCACCAACGACGCGCACTATCTGCGCCGCGACGACGCCCGCGCGCACGAAATCCTGCTCTGCATTCAGACCGGCAAAACCATGAGCGACCCGTCGCGCATGAAATGGAACACGCCGGACTTCTATCTGAAATCGCGCGCCGAGATGATGCAGCTCTTCGGCGAGTTGGAAGACTCGCTCGATCGCACTTGGGATATCGCCCAGCGCTGCCATGTCGACCTGGAAAAAATCAAGGAGCCTTTCCCGAAATTCGAAGTCCCCGCCGAGCACTCCACCGATACCTATTTCGAATTCGTCGCGCGGCAGGGTTTCGAAAGGCGCAGGCCGCGGCTGGAGGCTCTGCGCGCAGCCGGCCGCCTGAAGCACGACTTGCCGGAGTACCTGGAACGGCTGGACCGCGAAATCCAGATGATCCAGAAGATGCAGTTCTCCGGCTACTTCCTGATTGTCTGGGATTTCATCCGCTTTGCGCGGTCCCAATCCATTCCGGTCGGTCCGGGCCGCGGCTCGGCGGCGGGCAGCCTGGTGGGCTACGCCATGGGCATCACCGATATCGATCCGCTGCAATACGGCCTGCTGTTCGAGCGCTTCCTGAATCCCGAGCGCATCAGCCTGCCCGATATCGATATTGATTTTTGCATGAACCGGCGCGGCGAAGTGATCCAGTACGTAACGGAGAAATACGGCCGCGAGCAGGTAGCGCAAATCATCACCTTCAACACCATGGCCACGCGCGCCGCCATCAAGGACGTGGGCCGCGTGCTGGACATGAGCTTTGCCGATGTGGAGCGCCTCACCAAGATGGTGCCCAACGTCCTGAACATCACGCTCAGCGACGCCATGAAAACCGAGCCGGGCTTCGGCGAGCTGGAGCGCAAAGATCCGCGCGTAGCCGAGATCCTGCAAGTCGCACTGCGCCTGGAAGGCATGGCGCGTAACTGTTCCGTGCATGCCGCCGGCGTGGTGATCTCACCCGAACCGCTCAAGCAACTCGTCCCGCTCTATCGCACCAACCGGGAAGAAATTGTCACGCAGTTCGACATGAGCGGCCTGGAGAAGCTGCAGCTTCTGAAAATGGACTTCCTAGGCCTGACCACGCTCACGCTCATCGACGACGCGCTGAAGCTGATCGAAAAGCGGCACGGCGTGCGCCTGGTGCCCGAGGAACTGCCGCTCGACGACCCGGCCACCTACGAGATTTTTTCGAAGGCCCTCACCAGCGGCATCTTTCAGTTTGAATCGTCCGGCATGCAGGACATTCTGCGCCGCTACCATCCCACGCGCATCGAGGATCTTACCGCGCTCAACGCGCTCTACCGTCCCGGCCCGCTTCAGGGCGGCATGGTCGACGACTTCATCGATCGCAAGCACGGACGCAAGGCGGTGGTCTACGATCTGCCCGAGTTGAAGGCGCTGCTGGAAGAGACTTACGGCGTGATCGTGTACCAGGAGCAGGTGATGCAGATCTCCAACCTCCTGGCAGGCTACTCGCTGGGCGAGGCCGACATTCTGCGCCGCGCCATGGGCTCTTCGACCTGATGGAACAGTTCGCGGGTTACGGATTCAATAAGTCGCACTCGGCCGCGTACGCTTATCTCGCCTTTGTCACGGCATACCTGAAAGCGCACTATCCGGTGGACTTCATGGCCGCGCTGCTCACGTCCGAAACTGGAAACACGGCGAAGGTGGTGAAGTATATCAACGAGTGCCGCGAGATGGGCATCACCGTGCTTCAGCCGGATGTGAACGCCAGCGACTGGAGCTTCACGCCCGATGACACGGCGCCCAACGGCAAGGGCATCCGCTTCGGGCTGGGGGCCGTCAAGAATCTGGGCCCCAACGCCGTGGAAGCCATTCGCGCCGCGCGCGAGAAGCTGGGCCGCTTCCTTTCCATCTACGAATTCTGCGAGCACGTGGACCTGGGTCCCATCAACCGGCGCATGATCGAAAGCCTGATTCGCGCCGGCGCCATGGATTCGCTGGAGGGCACGCGCGCGCAGTTGTTCGCCGCCACCGAGAGCGCCATGGAAGCCGGGCAGCGCGTCTGGCGCGACCGCGTGTGCGGCCAGGGCGGGCTGTTCGGCGACATGACGGCGGAGGATGCGCCTGTCGAGCGGCCGCTGCCGCAAGTGCCCGATTGGACGGGCCGCGAAAAGCTGCAAGGCGAAAAGGAGATGATCGGCTTCTACGTGACCGGGCACCCGCTGGACGATTACGGGGACAAAGTCCGCGAACTGGCGACGCATAATACCGGCAATCTGGAAGGGCTCGAGAGAAACACGGAGGTGGCCTTGTGCGGCGTGCTCACCAGCATCCAGCGCAAGCGCAACCGGGAGCAGAAGCCCTGGGCCGCGCTGCAGATCGAAGACCGCACCGGATCGGTCGACGGCATGGTATTCGCCGCCAGCTTCGAGCGGCTGGCGAGCCAGATCGTGGAAGATAAGGCGGTGCTGGTGAAGGGGCTGGTGCTGCCCGAAGAGAATGCGCCGCCAAAGATTTCCGTGCAGGATATTCAGCCGCTCGAAACGGCGCGCGTGAATCTGCCGTCGCTGATTTCCATCCGCGTTTGGCTGGGCCGCAACGGCGTGGCGGACAAGCCGGCGGCCTTGCGCGAACTGTTCCGCGCCAAGCCCGGTGAGTCGCACGTGCGGTTGCGGCTGGAGATGCCGCGCGAATTCTCCGTGATCCTGGATGTGCCCGCTAAGGTGCGGCCCGACCGCGAATTCCGCGCGCAGTTGGAGAAGATTTGCGGCCCGGATTGCGTGGAAGTGCTGGCGGGATGAAATGGCCCGCATCATGACAGCATCCCACCTGATGCTATGATAGCTTGCATGAGAACCACCGTTACGCTCGATCCGGACGTCGAAAAAATGCTGCAAAACACGATCCGCGAACGCGGGGTCTCATTCAAGCAAGCGCTGAACGAAGCGATTCGGTCCGGCTTGACCCGCGGGAAACAATCGCGGACCGCGCGTTTTGTCCAGAAGTCGTATCACCTTGGACCGGCTCCGAATTTCCGCTGGGACAAGGCCCTGGCGATGGCGGACGCCATGGAAGATGAGGAGATCAGCCGTAAGCTGGTGCTGCGTAAATGATCCTTGTTGACGTCAACCTCCTGATGTACGCCGTCGATAAAGATTCGCCGCTGCATGCCGAAGCGAAATCGTGGTGGGAAGCCACGCTGTCGGGTACGGAAACAGTCGGCCTATCGTGGATTGTGCTTCTCGCTTTCCTGCGTTTGACGACAGGACCGAATGTCTTCCCGAAGCCGCTACGAATCGGAACGGCCTTCGACATCGTGCATTCCTGGCTCGAACAACCCTCCGTGACCGTAGTCCATCCGGGCCCTCGCCACGCTCAGATGCTGCGCGACCTCCTGCTTCCTTTGGGTACCGGTGGCAACCTCACATCCGATGCTCACCTCGCCGCACTTGCCCTCGAGCACGGGGCGGAACTCTGTTCCTTCGACCACGATTTCGCTCGCTTCCGCCATTTGAAGTGGCGCAATCCACTTGCCGGGCGATCCGGTCGTCGTGAGCCAAATAACAAACGGCTGCAGTAGATACCGGGACGCTGGGAATTAGGGATCCTGCGCCCGGTCCGGTCATGAGCCATGTGACGTGGTTTTTGCGCCGATTGGCA
This sequence comes from Bryobacteraceae bacterium, assembly GCA_049520215.1. GTDB lineage: Bacteria > Acidobacteriota > Terriglobia > Bryobacterales > Bryobacteraceae > Bog-159. The sequence goes on from JBEKPZ010000251.1 coordinate 3,771, forward strand.
ATCGGCGCGCAGGATAGCATCCTGCCCCACATGCAAACTGACCACTAAGCCGACTGTCCCACGACGCCCACCAGCGGACTGCTGGCGCTGGCGTACAACTTCTTCGGCATGCGTCCGGCGAGATAGGCCAGGCGGCCGGCCTCGACCGCCAGTTTCATGGCCTTGGCCATGCTGACGGCGTCCTCGGCGGCGGCGATGGCGGTATTCATGAGCACGCCATCCGCGCCCAGTTCCATGGCGATGGCGGCGTCCGAGGCGGTGCCCACGCCGGCGTCCACGATCAGCGGCACGGTGGTGATCATCTCCCGCATGATGCGCAGGTTGGCGCTGTTCTGCACTCCCATGCCGGAGCCGATCGGCGCGGCGAGGGGCATCACGGCGGCAGCGCCGGCATCGATCAGCTTGCGCGCGTTCACCACGTCGTCATTGGTGTAGGGCAGCACCACAAAGCCTTCCTTCACCAGCACGCGGGTGGCTTCCAGCAGGCCCTCGTTATCCGGGAAGAGCGTCTTTTCGTCACCGATGACCTCCAGCTTGATCCAGTTGGAGAGACCCACCTCGCGCGCCAGGCGGGCGGTGCGGATGGCGTCGTCCGCGGTGTAGCAACCAGCGGTGTTGGGGAGGATGAAGACCTTGGACCGGTCGATGTAGTCGAGCAGCGATTCCTTGGAGCGGTCGGTCAGGTTCACGCGGCGCACGGCGACGGTCACCATATCGGCGCCAGTGGCCTCGTGGCAGCGGGCCATCTCCTGGAAGCTGCGATATTTTCCGGTGCCCACGATGAGGCGGGACTGAAAGGTGCGGCCGGCTATTGTCAGGGTATCGGACATGCTTCCATTGTAGGACGGTGCCGCCGGTTTGCGCCGATTATCAATCGGTGCGCAGGATGCGATCCTGTCCCACAATCTTGTGAAACGGGTTGAAATCCGTGTTCGTATCGAACACGTCCACGCCCTCCCGCCGCTTCAGAGAATTCACAATCCAATACGTCACCGGCGTGGCGGCCACCTCATACAGCACCTTGCCCAGATACGCCGAGACGATCAAATTGGCGATCAGCCCGCCGCTCAGGCTGCCGCCAAACGCCAGCACCATTACCACCACGGTATCCACCGCCTGGCCGGCCACGGTCGAGCCGACCGTGCGCGTCCACAGGTAACGGCCTTTGGTGAGCAGCTTCATTTTCGCCATCACGAAGGAGTTGGCGAACTCGCCGCACCAGAAGGCCGCCAGGCTGGCAACGACCAGCCGGGGCACGAACTCGAACACCCGCGCGAACGCCGCCTGGCCATCCCATCCCGGCGCGGGCGGCAGCCACACTGTGACCAGCCCCATCACCGCCAGCAAGGCCGACGCGAAGAAGCCGATCCAGATGGCGCGGCGGGAAGCGCCGTATCCATAAACCTCCGTAAACACGTCGCCGAAGATATACGTGATGGGAAAAAGTAACTGCGCGCCGCTGATGCGGAACGGACCCACGGCGGTGATCTTCTGCCCCACCAGGTTCGAGATCAGCAGGATCACCACGAAGGCGTGGACCAGGAGGTCGTAGTAGCGGAAGCGATGCCGGTTCATCCCCTGCTTATCCAGACGAAGGCCGCTCCCACTGTACGGAGTGATCGGAGGTGACGGCGCGGGTCTCGGCCGGCGAGTCGGTGCGGAAGTACGACCAGGGCCCGGGAATCCACGGATAGCGCTCAATGACGGATTCATCCACCGTGACGCCCAATCCTGGCGCACGCGGCACGACCAGGTCGCCGCGATCGATCTCCAGCGGCTCTTTCAGAATCTCGGCGGCCAGCGGAAACGGGTACATCCCTGCGCGCCCCGGCGCCGCATAGCAGGGATACTCGAGCCACTCGACCACGGTTTCCGGCCAGCAGATGCCGAGGTGCGCGGCGGCGATCACCTCCAGCGCCGTCCCCCAGCTATGGAAGGCGAACCGGAGGTTGGCGCGTGCGATCTCGCCGAGCAGGCGGCGCCCCATAGCGAAGCCGCCCTGGCAGCAGACGTCCATCTGCACGTAATCGACGGCCTGCCGCAAGATCAGGTCCTCGAAACGCTGCTCGCTGGGTTCATGCTCGCCGCTGGCCAAAGGCAAGTAGCCGTTCCCTTTCAGGTGTTCTTTCAGGCGCAAATAAGCTTCGTGATCGTCCGGCGGCAGAGGCTCTTCCAGCCACGCGACTTCGTAGCCGGCCATCTCGCGGGCCAATTGCGCCACGGTCTCGAAGCTGTAGCTCCGGTCGCCCAGGCGCCACCAGGTGTGCGCATCCACCATCAGGTCGAAGTCCGGGCCGACGGCGCGGCGCATTTGGCGCACGGTCTCCAGATCCGGTTCGGGACCGCCCGCCGGACGCATCTTGTAGCCGCGAAAACCCAACTCCGCGATGGCGGCGGCTTCGGCTGCGTAGCCCTCCGGCGGCATGTACATGCCGGCGCTTCCGTAGAGCCGGATGGCTCCGCGTACGCGTCCTCCGAGCATTTCGGAAAGCGGTACTCCCCTCGCTTTGGCGCACAGGTCCAATAGGCCCACTTCCACGGCACAGTAAGTCTTGGCCGTGGCGGCATCCACACCGGGCCGTTCCATAAACTGGATGCGCAACGCGTCCGGGTCCGCCAGCGTGCGCCCTTCGAGAAACGGCCGGATCGCGCTTTCGATGATGTCCTGAGCGCGCTGGCTACCCGGCCCCGGCGCGTATCCCACCAGGCCGCCATCGGATTCGATGCGGATCAGCATGGCGTCGCGTTTGAGGATAGTGCGTTCGCCGCCATAGAAGGGCAGCCGCACCGGTTCGGGGAACGGATAGGACAGCAGGAAGGATCGCACGCTGGAGATGATCATCGAATCCAGCACCACAGGGTAAGCAAACTACGCCGAAGAGCGGGCTGGAGGCCCGCGCCTCTTTACATGAACTCCAGCCAGGCAACGGCCACTGCCATCAGCAGGAACGAAGAGACGAACGGAATGCGCCACTTGCGGCCGGGATCCTTGGGTTTAAAAAGGATGACCGGCGGTTTATCCTCCAGCGCGGGTTCCACGACGTCTGCCACGGCCGCTGCGGCTGCTGAGGGCTCCGCAGTGGGCTCCTGGCCGGCGGGCGGCGCAGGTTCCACAGCCGCCTCCGGCTCTCTAGCCACGGGCTTGGGCATGGTAATGACGGGCGATTTCGGTTCTGGTTCAGCTTCCGGTTCCGGCGCGGGAGCTTGCGGCGCGCGGGCTTCCGGCGCGGGCGAGATGTGTGCCGCCACAACCGGCTCCGGTTCGACATGCGCCGACGGGACATGTTCCGCCGCTGCGGGCGCCGCGGCAACAGACTCCGGGGTGGGCGCCGGCGGCATTTCGCGCGACGTTGCCTCGTGTACCACTCGCGGCGCGGGCTTCTCGAACAGTTGCCCGATGCCGGCGATCAGGTCGAGCACGCTCTGCTCGGCGCTGGTCGATTTCTGCCGCAAGCCGCTGATCGTTTCAGGCGGCTGGACTACCGCCGGCGCTTGCGCCTGGCGCTCTTGCAAGCGGCTCTCGAGTGCCTGCCACACGCGCTCGACGGCCCGGTCTATGGTCTCCTCCGCAGTCTGTTGCAGCTTCTGTTCCAGCGCTTGTACGCGGATTTCCAGAAGAGACGCATACTGCAGGGCTTTCTCCAAGTCCGGAGCGCGATCCGCGGTGCGGGCTTCCAGATCGTGGATTTCGGTGGCGAGTTTGGCCTCCAGGGACTGCCGCAGCCCGGCAACCGCGGAATCGATCTGCGCGGGAACGTTCTCCGCCGTCCGCTCCGCACGCAAGCGCGTTTCCAGTTGCTCGATCTCCGTACGGTGCTGCGCGCGTAACGCTTCCAATTCCCCAGCCGTGCCGGCCGTGATTTGGGCCGCATGCTGTTCCAGGCCCGCCAGGCGATCCGCAACCTGGAGGCCGCTGGTTTGGAACTGGGTTTCCAGGCCGGCCACGTCCGCCTGCACCTTCGCCAGACCCTGCTCCTGCGCCGCGCTGAAGCGGGCCGCGCTCTCCTGGATCTGCGCGTTGTGACGCTCCTCGATACCCTGCAGCTCGACGGCCATGCGGGCGTCCAGGGATCCGCGCACCGCTTCCACAATGGCCTGGATCTTGGGCGGCAGTTCTTCCTGCAATGCGGTCAGCTTCTGGTCCAGTGCGCCGACGTGTTCGGCGTGGCGCCGCAGGCTGTCGTCGATCGCCTGCTGGAAGGAGTCTGCGCTGGGCATCTCCGCGCGTAACGCGGCCAGCGCCTGTTCTAGACTTGCAGCCCGGTCGACGGCCTGCTGGTCGCCACTGGCGATCCGTGCGTCCAGGGGATCCCGCACCGCTTCCACAATGGCCTGGATCTTGGGCGGCAGTTCTTCCTGCAATGCAGTCAGCTTCTGGTCCAGTGCGCCGACGTGTTCGGCGTGGCTCCGCAGGCTGTCGTCGATCGCCTGCTGGAAGCCGCTGGCGCTGGGCATCTCCGCGCGTAATGCGGCCAGCGCCTGCTCCAGACCGGCCGCCCGGTCGGCGGTCTGCTGGTCGCCGTTGGAGATCCGCGCGTCCATGGAAGCTTCCACCGCCTCCACGATCTGCCGGATCTTGGGCGGTAGTTCCTCGCGCAGCGTCGTCAGTTTGGTTTCGAGTTGCTGCAGCGCCTGCTGCAGCGGCGCGGTCTGGCTCTGTTGCTGGTCGGCCAAGTCGCGCATCTCCGCGGAGAGCCTGCCCGAAAGCGTCTCGACCTCGCCCCGCAGGCTCGATTGGAGTTCCTGGAACCGCTCGGGAGCCACGTTGCGCGATGCCACGCGGCTCTCCACCTCCGTCAATTCCAGTGCGACGCGAGCTTCCATGGATTGCCGCACGGCTTCGACGATCTCGCGGAACTTGGCCGGCAGGGCTTCGTGCAGCGCCGACAGCTTCTGATCTACTTCGGCAATCTGCGCGGTGCTGGATTGCTGGGCCGCCACGACGTAGTCGCGAACCTGGGCTTCGACCTGTTGAATGGCTTTTTCAACGGCGTCGGTTTGCGCGGCCGTGTGCGTGTCCACGGCCTTCAAGTCCAAGGCGACTTGGGCGTCTATCTCAGCCAGGCGCCGGTCCACTTGCCCGACGTGCTCGGTGAGACGGGCTTCCAACGCCACAATCACCTTCTCCAGTACGCGCCCGTCCAAGCCCTCGCCGAACTTCACCAGGGCGTCTTTGTCGATCGTTTGTGTGTGCTCTTCCACGTTTCTGAGCCTTTCCGCTAGGGGGCCAAGGTCGGTCATTTCATCCTCCCGGGATTTGGAGGGTCCTTGTGCGAGTTTCATCGCCACGCCGAACAAGAGGCCGTCGCCAAACGCCAGCGCGAGGCTCCTGAGGAACGAGGACGGACGGGACTTCTCCATAAAACATAATTAACACGAAATGTTTCAATAGATAAAGAAGAATTTTCGCTTTCGACTCGCAAATCGATGACGCCCGCCGTCTTATATACAGTTACAGGTATCCAATCATCTTATATGATTATAGTCGTAAAGGCTTCCCAGCGCCACCATTAACGTAAGTTGATATCCTAAGTCCCATGGACTGGCTGAGTGTATCGTTCGACTGGCGCGTATTTGGCGTAATGGCCGCCAAGATCACCGGGGCGTATCTTCTGGCGATGCCCATCGGCTGGGAGCGCGAGCGGGTGCAGCACAGTGTCGGCGTGCGCACCTTTCCGCTGGTGGCTATGGCCGCGTGCGGCTACGTGCTGCTGGCCGATACGGCCGCGGGCGGCGACGCCGCGGCCCGCTCCCGCATTATCCAGGGCCTCACCACCGGGATCGGCTTTATCGGCGGCGGCGCCATTATGCGCGGCAGAGGCAACGTCCACGGAACGGCTACCGCCGCCAGCATCTGGAACACGGGCGTGATCGGCGCTTCGGTCGCCGAAGGCCGCTTCGAGATAGCTATCATTCTAAGCCTGTTAAACCTGATCACGTTGCGCCTGCTGCTGCCGCTGAAGGAGCGTGCCGACCGGGCGGAGCATAAGGCCCCCAAATGAGTCTGAAAGCCGCGCTGACGTTTGGCTATTTGGATAAGGCCGGACCCTATGCCGAAGCCCTGCGGCAGGCAGGTGTCGAGCCGGTTCTCATTTCTCCCGGCGAACCCCGTGCCCTTGCCGGATTGCAGGGTCTGCTGCTAAGCGGCGGGACCGATCTCAACCCCGCGCGTTACGGCGAAACGCCGCATCCGGGCAACGAAGAGCCGGACGATGCGCGCGATGAGATGGAGACCGCCCTGCTGGACGAGGCCCTCGCCGCGGACCTGCCCGTGCTGGCGATCTGCCGCGGAATGCAACTGTTTAACGTGGCGCACGGGGGCACGCTGATCCAGCATTTGGACAACTTTGCGGCGCACGTGGTGCGCGACAACGATCCGGCGCTGCCGGCTCACCAGATTCTGGTCGAGCCGGGCACCCGGCTGGCGGCCATCCTGGGCGAGGGCCCGTATGCGGTCAATTCGCGCCATCATCAGGCTGTCGACAGGGTCGGCGCCGGCTTGCGCGTGACGGCCAGATCCATTCCCGACGGCATCGTTGAAGCGTTGGAAAGGGGCGATCGACGGTTTGCCTTGGCGGTGCAGTGGCATCCGGAGGATCAGGCGCGGCGGGATTCCACCCAAAGCAAACTGTTCGAGGCCTTTGCGGAGGCGTGTGGGGCAGGTTGGTAACAGTTGGTAACCTGCAGGCCGATTGTTAATCGGCCTTTCGCCAGCGAAGCTCGCGAACAGCGTCGGACCCCCTGGCCCGCGGACTAACGTCCGCCCTCCAGGTTACCAACCTGCCCCACAACAAATCGCCACGGCGCGCACCGGCGAGCCGTCGCGTCCGGCGAGTTTGAGCGGCAACACCACGATCTGGAACAGATCGGCGCCGATTGCGTCGAGATTGGTCAGGTTCTCCACGATCGGCACGCCGGCGCGCAGCAGGATTTGGTGCGCGGGATAGGGCGCGCGATCGACGGAGGGCATGTCCACGCCGACCAGTCGCACGCCGCAATCCACCAGCAACTGCGCGGCATCGGCGGCCAGACACGGATGCTCGCTGAAGTAGCGCGGTGCGCCCCACTGCTTTGACCAGCCCGTGTGCAGGATGGCCGCGTGTGCGCGGAGCGGGCTATCGGGACGCGTTGCCAGGTGCTCGCGGCGGATCTCCGCCCCCGCGGCGATGCCGCGCAGATCGACGATCCGCGCCGGTCCCACGCAGCGATCCAGCGGGATGCGATCAATGGTCTCCGCACCGCTGAAGAAGTGAAACGGCGCGTCCATATGGGTGCCGGTGTGGACGCTGAATTCGATGCGGCTGACGTTCACCGAACCCTGGTCGAGAACGGTGACGCGCACCGGGCCGTCGCCCGGGAAGACGGGCGTGCCCGCGCCGACCGGCTGGCTGAGATCGACGATGCGCGCGGGGCTCATACGATATCCGCTATGTTAATCGATGGGGGACGAGCATGCGAAAGGTTTTTCACTTCGATTCGCCGCGGGAGAGGTATCGTTGCGATGCGGCAGTGGTGTGGTGTTACGACCACCGCTTTGAACTGGCCTTCCGCAAGCTGCTCAAGCGCAGCGGCATCGAGCGCGCCGATGCGATTCGCGTGGCGGGCGGGGCCAAGTGCCTGGCGAGTCCGGAGCAGGAGTCGGAGCGGCAGTTTGTCCTGGAGCAAATCCGCAAGTCCATCCGTCTGCACGGCACGGATCGCGTGGTGCTCATGGTGCATTCCGACTGCGGAGCCTACGGCGGACTGGAGGCATTCGGCGGCGATGCGCAGGCCGAGGCGCGCCATCATTCGGCCGAACTGCGCCGCGCGGCGGAGTGCCTGCGGCAAGCCTTGCCGGAGGTTTCCGTGGTGTCCTACTTCGTTGATTTTGAAGGTGTTTGGACCCCAGATCCGGAACCCGCTCTTGGCCAATAGAATTTTTATAGGTCTCTCACACAATCCTTAGACCCCCCTCGCTATCGTAGTCTGGCGGCCTGGCTCCAAGCTAGGAAGCATCCAAAGATCTAATTGCGGCGATAAGGAGTCTCTATCGCGTCCTTATGTCTTACTTATGCCTCTGAGGTTATCGCTTTGCCATACTGGCGTCTACAGAAGGTCTTAGTCTAACTGAGATTCAGTCCAGCCCCGTCGCCGGAGTCAGTAGGCCCCTGTCGATATCCAAGCTTCCTTGCACCAGGAGTCCGACCAAACATTATGACGCTCATTAACGGTAGTCGGTTATTTCAGAAGTCCATACTTAGCCTGCTGGGGCTGGCCGCAATAGCGATGCCCGGCCAAGCATTCCAGATGGCCGCGGAACTGCCTAGCGCCGCCGCCGCCGGCAGCCCTTCATTTGGCGTCCTTCACGGAATCGCGAAAGGTCCTGACGGCCACAGCGTGCTCGGTGCTCAAGTAACCGTGCAAAACACAGACGAGAAAATCAAACGAACCGTGGTCAGCGGCAGCGATGGAAACTTCCTGATTGCCGATCTCAAACCCGGGCAGTATCGCCTCACGGCGCGCGCGGAGGGCATCGGGGCGGCCCAACCGGCTACCGTCGAGATAGCGCAGAATCA
>JBEKPZ010000252.1:0-12147 GCA_049520215.1 Bryobacteraceae bacterium
GTCCACCGTGTAGACATCGTCCGGCATCATGGTGGGCAGATCGTACCCTTCGCGCGCGGTGTTGGTGCCCGAGAAATCGATGCCCAGATGGTTGCGCATCATGAATCCCACGATGGGCTGCGCGATCCCGGCGCGGGCGCGCACGCTGATGCGCACGGTGATCCGCTGCGACGGCTCCAGAAGGTGAACCGGATCGCCTTGCGCATCCAGCACGGCGATTCCCAATACTTCCGCGCGGCCGTCGCCATAGCGGTGATCGATGTTCGGAATGTGCTCGACCACTTCCGGGGCCTCGACGCGCGGGCCCGTGCGCGCGCGTTCGGGCGAGCCTCTGAGCATCAGGTACGCCGAGTCCTTTTCCACCATGGCCGCCAGATACTTGGCCACTACGCGGTCGGTTTCGCCGATCTCCCGCATGCGGCCATGCTCCAGCCACAGGGCGCGGTCGCCGATCGCCTTCACATCGGCGATGGCGTGGGATACGAACAGAATGGTGATCCCGCGCGCGCGCAGTTCGTGCACCTTGCGCATACAGCGCTGGCGGAAATAGATGTCGCCCACCGCCAGGGCTTCGTCCACCAGCAGGATTTCCGGGTCCACGTTGATGGCTACGGCAAACGCCAGCCTGACCACCATGCCGCTCGAATACGTCTTCACCGGCTGATTGATGAAATCGCCGATTTCGGCAAAGTCTTCGATATCCTTGTAGCGCTGGTCGATCTGCTTGGTGCTCAGGCCCAGGATGGAGCCGTTCAAATAGACGTTGTCGTGGCCGGTGAATTCGGGGTTGAAGCCGGCGCCGAGTTCCAGCAGCGCCGATACCCGCCCGTTCACCGTGAGCGAACCGCGGGTGGGTTGCAGAATGCCGGCCACCATTTGCAGCAGCGTGCTTTTGCCCGAGCCGTTTTCGCCGATGAGGCAGAAGGTTTCGCCGCGCCGGGTCTCGAAACTGACATCGTGCAGGGCCCAGAAATCCTTGTGGCACTTCAGCCGGTTTAGCGAGAGCAACTCCTTCAGCCGGTCGCCCGGCGAGTCGTAGATCGAGTAGCTCTTCGAGACACCTTGAAATTCGACGGCGTTCACGTTCGGTGGCCTGGGAATTGCTTGGAACAATCAGTGTAGCGGAAGTGGACGGAAGGGTGGGAAGAGGGCCAAAAATAGGAGCGGGCGACCGCCAAGTCCTGCTGCTAAGACTTCTTCCGGCTGAGAGTCTGTTTGACTGCGGTGCAAATACCGCGGCGCCTGTTGCAATGCGTTGCGTTTGGCGCGTCACCACTCAGCGGCCGTTCAGCCAAGGAACCCGGTAGTCGCCCATCTTGTCGACTAGTTCTATTGTAACCTCCTTTTCCAAGCAGGCTACCCCCAACGGGGCATCACTTACCCCCCGTATACAGCATCGGGGTCTTCCGGATTGAGAAGCCGACTTCGTTCTCTATCCACCTTCACTATGCACCCGCACCCGCCAGGTGCAACTGTCAAGCGCTATTTCCGAGGTGGCACAGAAGCGCGGGGCTGAGAGCCCCGCGCAGGCTGGGAGCCTGCCCCACTTGCCAGGTATTCGCGCACGACGGGCGCCAGGGCCGCTTCCAATTGCAGGTTCTGGCTGGCGTCGAGATCGGAGATCACATAGGCCAGGTAATCGTGACTCTCGAATCCCACCACCTGAAAACGATCCACGCCCGTTTGATAAATGCCGCCGCTGAGCGACTCACTGAATAGCTTGCGAGTCAGGACGAGTGAGACGAGCTTGCCGCCGCCAGCGCCGCCGGAAATGATGAGATGCGTGTACTGGCGTCCGGCGGCGATGCAGTGATGACCCTGAATGACGCGGAAATCGCCCGGCAGCTTGGCCTGGACGAGTGGGACCAGACCTGCGAACTCGGGACTGAGATCGGCGGCCATTTGGGTGGGGGCCACAGGCTGTTTGGAATAGTTGCGAAAGACGGCGCAGTGCAGATGATCCCGCAGCCCAATGTTGAGCAGCGCCGCGAGGCGCCCGGAGGTCTTTCGCAGGATGGCTTGTTCCGGGTTGGTGCGATCGCGCAGCAGACTCACCAGGGCGACGCAGACGATCACCAAGGCCGCCGCTGCGACGGCCCACAGCCCAGTACGCGGACGCCGGGTTTCGCCCCGGACGGGGCCTCGCACGGCGCGCCAGACCTTGGCGTCCAAGCCCACTGGCACGGGCGCGGCGCGCACCGCAGCCTGCAATTGCGCGCGCACGCGGGCGCGCGTTTCGAGTTCAGCGGCGCATTGCGGGCAGCTCTCCAGATGCCGCTCGACTTCCCGGCTGGTTTCCTGGTGCAGTTCGCGGCTGAGATAGGCGTCCAGATGCCCGCGCACTTTCTCGCACACGGCGCCACTATTCATGCGCTGACCTCATTGCCGTCGCGCAACAGCTTCCGGCCGCGGCTAAGGCGGCTCATCACGGTTCCTTTGGGCACGTCCAGCATTCCGGCGATTTCCTTGTAGGAAAACTCTTCGACATCCGACAGCAGAACGGCGGCGCGGTAATCGGCCGGCAAACGATCCAGCTTTCCGGCCTGTTCAAGGCGCTCCGGAACGGGGGCCGCCGAGACCGCGGTTTGCTCCAGGATTTCTTCGCTCTCCCGCACCCGTCGCAGGTTGAACCAACTGCGGCGGTGGTGGTGAATGGTGTTGACTTCCAGGCCTGCAAAATAGGTTTCCTGCACCACGTCCTCGGCTTTCGCGTTGTCACCCAGCAGCCGGACCGCCGTCCGGAACAACTCGCGCAGGTGCGGCAAGGCTACCGTTTCGAATTCGCCTGTTTGCGGGAGCTTTGAAAACAATACTCCTTATAGTGGCATAAGGCACCTAACGGGTTTGGGGAAACCGCTCCCTTACGGTCGCGGCTCGGTAATAGTCGCGTTGATTTGGCGAGGCCCGACTGAGCCGCGACCGTCAGAGCGGTTTCTGTCAATTAAGGGCTGCGCTATGCTGTGGGGGTCGCGTACGTCATGCGCGGCGTTTATACTTGGCAAAAGGCCTGACCGATGATCGAGGCTGGAGCGGGAGAGATGAACGGGGAACGGGCCGGAGTGCCTGGACTGCTGCGCGCGTACCTGGAAGCAACTGACGCGCGGCACGCTGAAGCCGCGCTTGGCGAACTGGTGGCCTCCCAGGCCGAGCCGCTGATCGGCGCCATCGTGCGCTCGAAACTCGGACGGCACGGCGCGGCCAATCCCGCCGACTTCGAAGACGTTTGCTCGGACGCCACCGTGGCGCTGATCGCCCGGCTGGAGGACTTTCGGAACTCGCCCGAGGGTGAGCCTTTGGCGGATTTCCGGGCGTTTGTGGCGGTGATCGCCTATCGGGCCTGCAGCGCCCATTTCCGGCAGGTTCGTCCCGCCTTTTACCGGCATCGTAACCGGTTGCGCTATCTGCTAGAGAGCCAGCCTGAGCTGGCCATTTGGGAAGACTCCGATGGCGGATGGCTGTGCGGCTTCGCCCGCTGGCGGCCGGTAGCCAGCCGGCCGGCGCTCGCCCCGGCGCTTCTCGATGACATCGACCCTTGCGGCTTGCCGGCTTCCGGAAATCCAGCGTCCGTGGTGGCGGAGGCATTCCGGCGCGCCGGGGGACCGGTCCCGTTCGACGCGCTGGCGCGAGGGATGGCCAAGCTATGGAACATTCGGGATGACCCGGCGCCGCCCCTGGCGGAGTCTCTGCCCCTGGCGAGCCGGTCTCCTTCGGTGGAAACCGAAATGGAGCGGCGCCAATGGCTCGAGCGGCTATGGCAAGAAATCGGCGAACTGCCTCCGCGGCAACGGGCCGCCTTGCTGCTGAGTTTGCGCGATGCCAATGGCGAATCGGCGACCACGCTTTTCGCGGTTACCCGGGTAGCGGGTCTCGAGCGCATCGCGGCGGCGCTGGACATTAACGTGGAGGAGTTTGCCGGGATCTGGAACGAGCTTCCCTGGAGCGATCTGCAAATCGCCACCCGCCTGGACCTCACGCGCCAGCAGGTCATCAACCTGCGCAAGTGCGCTCGCGAACGGCTGTCCCGAAGGATTCTGGGTGAGCACGGAAATTTGCGCGGAGCCTGGTAACCTTCGTACGTTTTCAACCACTTTATACTTATAGCCTTGAACCAACATCTGAGCGACGAGGATCTGCAATCCTTCATTAAGAGGACCGCGGCGCCGCCTTCGCTGGTCCGGATTGACCGGCATCTGTCCGCTTGTGATGAGTGCCGCCGGCGCCTGGAATCCCTTTCCGGCGCCGATGCACGGTACCAGAGCCTGCGGCATGCGCTGGAGCAAGATGCGCCCAGCGATCATCTTTCCTATGAGGAAGTCCGCGCGTCGGCCGAAGGGCGTCCTTCGTCGGCGGCTGCACGTCATCTGGACGCCTGCCGCGCCTGCACGGCCGAAGCCGACGATCTGCGGGCATGCATTGCCGGGCAGCCGCTCCAGCCGGCAGCAGCGCCCGCATCGCCTCGGCGCGTCTGGCGTTGGGCCATTGCGGCGGCCGTGGCGATCGCGCTCATTCCCCTGGCGTGGCGAATCTCGCGGCGGGCGGGCCAAGAACAGTACGCCATCGTTTTGCGCGACGCCGGCGGGTTGGTGGCCCTGGATTCCGTCGGAGAACTGCACACCCCCAGCAAGTTTCCGCAGGCATACGCAGCCGCTTTGAAGAGCGCCCTCGAAACCCGGCGCCTGGCCGTTCCGGAACAATGGCGCCAATCCGGCGCGGCGCCGGAGGTCTTACTGGGCGCTCGGGAGCGATCGTCCCGATTCGCTCTGCTCCATCCGGCGGGCGAAGCCACGCTCACCAGCCAGCCGCGATTTGCCTGGGAGCCGCTACAAGGCGCCGATGGATACCGCGTCACCGTCTACGACCGGAGCTTCCGCAAGGTCCTGGAGAGCCCCGGTATTTCCGCGACCGAGTGGACGCCTCCGGAAGGACTCGCGGCCGGCCAGACCTATACCTGGGTGGTGACGGCGCGCGTGGGCGGGCGCGCAATCCGCGCTCCGGTGCCGCCGGCAGCGGAAGCCAGATTCACGGTGCTCCTGTCCGAAGATGCCGCCCGCCTGGAGCAAGCTCGCAGCCGCTATCCGGACGCGCATCTGATGCTGGCGGCCCTGTTTGCACAAGCCGGAGCGCTCACCGAGACGCGCCAGGAGTTGGATGCTCTGGCGCGTGCGAATCCGGGATCCGCGCTGGTGCGCGAGATCGCATCGTCGCCGCCGGCGCCGCGGGCTCACGAACCTTCGCCCAGCAGTACGAAGCCCGCCCAATAGAACGGATGATGGAACCGCTCGGTCGCAAGCAGGTTAAGAGCCGCGCGCCGGAGAGCCTCGGCTTGGCCCGCGCCTTTCAATAATTCAGAGTGAAAGGCCACCATCAGCTTCGAGGTGCTGGCGGATTCGACGCGCCATTGGCTGGCGACCGACGCCCGCGCGCCCGCCGCCAAAAAGGCCCAGCTCAGGCCGATGGATCCCTCCCCATTCTCGAAGCGGCCGCGCGCAGTTTCGCAGCCGGACAGCACCACCAGCGCTGCCTTCAGATCCAGATCGCGCACATCCCCGGCTTCCAGCCAGCCCTGCTGGGCCGGCCCGGATGCGGGTGCGGCCAGGATGATATGCGAACCCATGGGGTTGCGGTCGTCGAAGATTCCGTGCGCGGCCAGATGCAGCACGTCGAAGGCGCCGGCCTTGGAAAGGAATACTTCGCGGGTCGCGGCCGCTCCGCGCCACAGACTGCTCTTCGCGGCGCCATACAACGCGGCCACGGCGTCCGCCTCTCGTCCGGCTTCGGGAGCATCCTGGGCGGGATTGCCGAGCACCAGCAGCGTGCGCGACGTCGCGGTAGCGCCACGCCGCGCGTGGAGAAGGGCATCCAGCACCGAGAGCGAGGGAGCGTAGGCGATGGCGGCATCCTCCAATAGAAAACGACCGGCTGGATTCTGCAGAGCCTGAAACGGCATGTGCCAGAGCTCGCCATCCGGCACGACGATCAGCGCCGTCTTACCGGCCAGTTCTTTGCGCGCCGGCTCCAACAGCCAGCCATCGAGCTTGCGCGCGGTATCCGCGAAACCTGGATCGCGGGTGGCGATCTGTTCCCGAAAACGAGCGGCTTCAACCTTCAGGGTCTTGGCGGAGACTGGGATCGCGTGCACGCGCAGAATAGGACCGGCCGCGCCGCGCACGATAGCGAACAGGTAGGTGCGGACGGGGGTCACCACATATTCGAGCAACGCGGTGGTGCGATTGGGCAGCAACGGCCCGATCCGATCAAGCGGAATCGGCTGGACGTCTCCGCGCGCCACCTGAAGTTCCGGATGCGCCGCATACAGAGCCGACCGGAAGGCGGACAAATCCAGGCGGGCTTTGTCGATGCTGTTGTCCAGTTCGCGGGAGCCCGCGCGCTCCCGCTGCGCGTGCAAGGCCGCCAGGCGGCCGCGCAGCCTGGCCTCGTCAGCGCGTTCGGCGGCGCTCATCACGCGATCCAATGGAGGATGACCGCCGCGCAACAAATCCAGCAACACCCGGCCCTTGGCCTGCTCCGCCAAACGCAATGCGGATTCCGTGCGCCCCTCTTCCATTTCCAGCGTCAGCAGTTCCCGGTAGACCTCAGTGCGGCCGGCCAGGTATAACTCGCGTTCGGATTCGCCGCCGCCCACCCGGTCGCGCATCTCCTCCAGTGCCGCGACTGCCTCAGCCAAAGGCGCACGCGCTTCGGCGCTGCGGCCCATGGCCCGATAGGCCTGTCCTAGCCGCAAAGAGGCTTCCATGAGTTCGGCTGTTCCGGAAATCTCGCGCGCCAGATCCCGGGCGCGCAAGGCGGCCGCCGCTGCCTCGCTGTATTCGCGCCGCGCACGGCGCGCCCGCGCGACCACGGTGAGGGCGTCGGCTTCGGGCAGCCGCTCTCCGGTTTCCGCAAAAATCGCCCGGCTTTCCTCCAACCGCGCCAAGGCGCTCTGATAGCGGCCTTGTTCGAATTCGAGGCGTCCGAACACCTTCAAGGTCTGCGCGACGCGTGACTTTTGGCCGGTCTCCCGGGCCAGCTTCAGGGCATGTTCCAGGGTCTCCCGCGCTTGGGCCCGCCTGCCGGCCAGGTCGTAGTCATCGCCCAGGTTGATCAGGGAAGAGACGACTTCGTCCTTCTTCCCCAGCGATTCCTTGATTTTCAGACTGCGCAAAGTGTACTCGGCCGCCAGCGAGTAGTCGCCTTGGCCGTGGTATACGGTGCCGATGTTGTTCAGCACGAACGCCTCGCCGAGTTTCTCGCCCTTTTGTTCCGCGATGGTCAGTCCCTCTTGAAAGGCCGTCAAGGCCTGCCGGTAATCCCCCAGATCCTTATACAAGTTGCCCATTCCGTTGAGCACGCGCGCGATTCGCACTGCGTCTTTGATTTCCCGCGCCATCGCGAGGGACTGCTGCGCGTCGTCCAACGCGCCATCCAGGTCCGCGAGGTGATAGCGCGCCACCGAACGACTAGCCAAGACGCCCTGGATCAGGGTAGGCGGGCTGCCGGCCTGCCGGTATAGGTCGAGAGCGTGCCCCAGGCTTTCGGCGGCCGCGGCATAGTCGGCCTGGGAGCTCCAGACATGGGCCAGTTGCCCATAAGTGGAGGCCTCCATCTCCCGAAACCCGCCCCGCTGGGCCGCGGCAATCGCAATTTGCAGAATCCGCACGGACTGGACCGGATCGCGCTCTGCGGCGCCCAGGTCTCTCAGCGCCTGCACCAGGCCCGCTGTGATCTGCGCATTCTCCGGCATGCCGTTCCCGGCCACTTGCAGGGCGAGCGAGCGCTCCGTCTCGGTAGGCTTGACCTGCGCAAACAGAAGGGACCCGCACCCCAACACCAGGACCAGCGCGGAGTTCACCTTGCACCTCATTTGGTGGGTATCGTATCACAACGTGAGGATGCCGGTAATATCTGCGCCAAATCCGCTACATCTCTTCCAGAAGGCGCTCAGAGTCGTGAAGAACTCGACGCTAGGAGAGGAGATCCAGAAGTGAACAACGTCATACGACGCAACCGTTTCAGGCCCGTGCTGGAGATGCTCTGCATCTGCGCAGTGGCCTCGACCGTGCCATACAGACTGTGGGCGCAGGCCGCGACAACCTGTCCCGCCTATAGCGCGCCCGGGCCGAACCTGGCGCTAAGCCCGGATTTCGAAACCGAGGGACCTTGCGGAGCCTCGACGCATTGGGCCATGGGAACCGGGAACTGCGGCGTGAACTCGGCCGCGCAGAATTGGACCATCCACAGCAGCAACAGCGGGGCCGCGATCAATACCTATTGGGTGACATCGACTCTACCGATCGGCGGGCTGCAGAAGATGCTCCACATCGTTTCCAAAGGCAATGAATCGGGCGTCTGGCAGACTTTGCCCACGGGCTTGACCACGGTGATGGTATCGGCGTGGGTCTACGTCAAAACGGGTCATGTCGTATTGCAAGCTACGGCCGGCACCACGGGGCCCAGTGCCTGGAACGACAAATACAACGAGTGGGAGGAACTGCGGGTCTGCACCAACGGAACGGTCCCGGTGGATACCATTCTCATCTGGAACGAAGATCCAACAGGAGCCGAGTTCCTGGTCGACCGTGTGGAAGCGAGGGTGATCTCAGAGTGAGTGGCACGCATGCATTCGAGGAGACTATTTATGAACATGAGAATACGAAGTTCGATTCCGGCCCAACTGATAGTTGCGGCCTCCGTGATCCTGCTGTTGGCGGCGGGCGCCAGGATACTGAAAGGCTTCAATCCGCAACCCGATCCGCCGGGAGTCTGGGGCATGATCGGCATCACGCCATCCGACACCATGCGGCTGAACATCGTGAACATGGAGTTTGGGGGCGTTCCGCCGGGCCCCTGTAACGTGACCCTGAAGTTCTTGAACGGCAGTGGCGTCGTTTTGAAGCAGCAGGCGATTTCCGTGAAGCCGACCGAAGCGGCTTCTCTCGACCTGACGGGCCTTGAGGCGGGAGGCGGCTTCCGCACGGAGGTGCACCCGGTACTGGCTGTACCGTCGAACGAGCCCACAGGATGCAGCGCTGTGGGCAGCGTGGAGGTGTTCAATACGAATTCCGGGGAAACCAGCCTTTTTGCCCATCCTTTGTTCATCACCCTGCCGCCCGCGGCTGCCGCTCAGTGAGGGTTCGGAGAACACCATCATGAATCCACTAAGAAAACTTCGCGCGCGTTTGCTTACAACCAACAGGGCCGCTGGGTTGGCCCTGTTTGTATCCATGGCGGCGTCCGCCACTGCTGCGGCCCGTCCGCAACTTACTATCGTCCAACTGACCTCCAATCCCAATTGCAACGGGGGAGGCGAGTATTACCCATCCATTGACGGCGGCGGCCAGAGGATCGCATTCACGTCGTGGTGCGACTTAGTACCAGGCGGCAACACCGACCAGAACTCGGAATTGTTCGCGATGAACGCGGACGGGACGGGTTTGACGCAACTCACCTTTACCACAGGCGGCACCGGGATCTCCGAACCCGCCATCTCTTACAACGGGCAAAAAGTGGTCTTTGCTTCGGATCGTGACCTGGTACCGGGAAGCAATGCGGACTTCAACTCCGAGATTTTTGTGGTGAACATCGATGGATCCGGTCTGGCACAGCTCACCCACAGCACGGGCGGC
This sequence comes from Bryobacteraceae bacterium, assembly GCA_049520215.1. Taxonomy (GTDB): domain Bacteria; phylum Acidobacteriota; class Terriglobia; order Bryobacterales; family Bryobacteraceae; genus Bog-159. The sequence goes on from JBEKPZ010000252.1 coordinate 9,624, forward strand.
GACCCTAATAACTTCGGGGGCAACACTCACCCCCGCCTGGATCCGAAGGGACGGCTGGTCACCTTTTCGTCGGACCGCGACTTGGTGCCCGGGTCCAACAGCGACGGGAATCACGAGTTGTTTGTAGTCGGTATCAACGGCACGGGATTAGCGCAGCTCACCCACACGACGGGCGGTTACGGCGTATTCGATCCGGGCGGCCTGGACTCCACCGGCACCAAGGTGATTTTCGATTCGGATCGTGACATGGTGCCCGGCGGGAACACCGATGGAAACTACGAGATCTTTATGATGAACGTCAATGGTACTGGCTTGACGCAGCTTACCCACACGACCGGCGGCAGTGGGTGCCTTGGCCCGGTGTGGACCCCTAACACGGAGACGGTCACCTTCTGGTCGGACCGCGATCTGGTAGGGAACAACGCCGACGCCGACTATGAGGTATTCCGCATGAACATCGACGGCACCGGACTCGTCCAGGTGACCGCTGGTACCGGCGGGTTTGGATCTGCGCCATGGGGCATCACCGCGGACGGAAAGAGCATCACGGTGGAGTCGGACCGCGATCTTGTGCCGGGAAGCAACGCCGCCTTTAATGGCGAAATCTACCTGATTAAGCTTCGGCCATGAGTGGCCGGGAAGAACGTCTTACTACGGAGAAAATCGCATGAACGACAATCGAAGAACGTACACAAGCAGATGGCATCGGAGCTGGCTGGGAAAGGCGTCCGCAGCCATGATTCTGGGATGCATGGCGGCCTCGATTGCCGCCGCGCAGCCCGAACTGACACTAGTGCACACCGCCACGGCCGGAGCCCTGAGCCAGGTGTCCGTCGCCAACTTGAAGAACAATTGGGTGGTGACGGCGGTGCGCAACGGCTCGGGCAACCTTGAGGTCATCGCGTGGCATGAGACCTCCACGGCGCTCGTCCGCACAAGCTCTAAGACCGCCGGCGCCGCGAGCGCCGTAGCGGTCGCCGCCCTGAATTCGAGCCACGTGGTTACGGCCGTGATTAATGGGTCCGGCTTGCTGGAGCTGATCGCATGGTCGGTGAATTCGAGCGGAACGATCGCGCGGGAAGGCGACATTATCGATGTACCGGTCACGGCAGTGGATATTGTTGGGCTGGACTCCAGCCGAATGGCCACGGTAGCGCGCGACAGCAACAGCTACGTGAATGTCAGCTCCTGGGCGGTGGACGGCAGCGGCAATATAACGCAGGAGTTTACCACCACCGTGACCAGCGCCGGCACCAAGGCTGCCATCGCTAAGCTAAGCAGCACACAGTTTGTGACCGCGGGCATCCGAAGTGGCGGCGATCTGCAACTCTTCTCCTGGTCGGTGAACTCCACTGGGCAGATTTTCTCGCAGCAGGTGGCGACGGCGGGCGTCGTGAGCCAGGTGGACATTACCCCGTGGCCTTCCACGGGCGAGGTGGCGACTGTGGTTCGGGATAGCGCGGGCAAGATCCAGGTCACTCCCTGGATCGTGGATTCCAGCGGTGGATTCACGGCGCTGCCTGCAGCGACCGCAGGCAAGGCAAGTAATGTTGCGGCCACGACTATCGGGACCCAGATCTTTACGGCGTCGGAGGACGGCTCCGGGAAGCTGGCCGCGGGCGTCTGGGGAAATGCGACAACGTTCGTGCAACTCGTTTCCCGCGAATCGGACGCCGCGACCGCCGTGGCCGCCGCACCGCTCACAACGGGGCCCTACAGCGTCACCGCCACGCGCAACAGCGCCGGCGATCTCGAAGTCGACGTGTGGTACTACTTTGTGATCGGCTGATGTTCGGCGCTCGACCCGCGCGGCGCCGGTTCTGGTAAACTGAAAGGGTCGCTGCGGCGGTTTTAGCTCAGTTGGTAGAGCGTCGGATTGTGGTTCCGAAAGTCGTGGGTTCGAATCCCACAAGCCGCCCCACCAGACTCAAATGCAGCCTGCCTGCTATGGCTTGGGCGGGTATTTCTTCAACGACTTCCCCACCATATCGTCGATCTTGCCCTCGACCTTCATGGCATCGCTCTTTTCCACGGTAGCAATGGCGCGCCAGACTAGCGAATGCGTGGTGGGGTCGCGCAGATCGATGACCAGGGTGCCCTCGGCGTACGGCACCCGCACGATACGAGTGCCCCAACCGCGCCATCCGGCGGGATAAGCCTCCGCTTTCATCTCGCGGGCCGCCCCGAACGTGTATCGCACGTTGAGGTCGGATGGCCCCGGCTCGGCCACCGGGGTCAAGCCCCTGGCGGTGAGATCGCGCGCGATGTCGGCTTCTATGCGCTTCTTGACCAGTTCGCTGTTCAGTGCAGGGTTGCGGCTGTTTAACTGGCCATCGCGGATGGCGAAAGTCCGGTACTTGGGGAAACTGGCGGCCGGGTCGAACTCGATCGACACTTTCTGCGCAAATGCGCCTGCGGTGGCGAGCAGGGCTACAAGAAGGATTCTCATATCTGAAACTCTACCATGAACATGCAACACACAGGCCGGCTGTGTGTGTGTTCCATTACAGTGGAGGCTTCTGCG
>JBEKPZ010000253.1:0-10759 GCA_049520215.1 Bryobacteraceae bacterium
GTATACGATCTTCTGGCGCTGCCCAACCAGCTCCTGTTTTCGACCGACAGCAGCGGCCGAATTTACGGCCTGTCGCACGACCGCAAGATCACGCTGGTGTTGCAGACCAACGAAGGCGAGGCCACCCGCTTGCTTCCGTCGTCCGGTTCCGTGCTGGTGGCCACCGGCGATATGGGCCGCATTTACCGTCTGGGCGAAGGTCCCGGCGCTGCCGGCTATTACGAATCGCCGGTGCATGACGCCGGTACTGCCGCCCGTTGGGGCAGCCTGAGCTGGCGCGGCGAGACGGCCCCGTCCACCGGGGTGCTTTTCCGCACGCGCTCGGGCAACTCCGCCAAGCCCGACAAGACGTGGAGCGATTGGTCCGAGCCCCTGCATGATCCGGCGGCCTCACGGATCGCCAGCCCGAATGCCCGCTACATTCAGTGGAAGGCGGAATTCTCCGGCGCGGGCGGCGCGACTCCGATTCTGGACAACGTGACGCTGGCCTACCTGCCGCAGAACTCGCCGCCCATCGTGAAGAGCATCAACGTGATCTTGCAGATGGCGCCGGCCTCGGCCATCAAGGCGATGCAGCAGCAGCCCATTTCGCCCTACACCGTGACCGTGACCGATACTGGCGATGCCAGCGCCGCGGGCGCCGCGGGAACGCCCACCCAGACGCTTTCGCGCGCCGCCACGCAACAGATCACCATAAGCTGGCAGGCCGAAGATCCCGACGGCGACCGCCTGGTTTACAACCTCTATTTCCGCGCCGACGACGAGCGCCGCTGGATGCTGCTGAAGGGCGACCTGCACGAGAATGCCTTCACCTTCGATAGCGACGTGCTGGCCGACGGCAAATACTACTTTCGCGTGCTCGCCTCGGACCGCGAAGTGAATCCGCCCGCCACCGCGCGCGACTCGGACCTGACCAGCGCGCCGGTGATGATCGATAACACGCCGCCGGTAGTGACTGTCGGTCCGGTGCGGCGGACGGGCACGACGGCCGAACTGGAGTTCGAGGCGCGCGATACCGCCTCGCCCCTGCGCCGCTGCGAGTATTCGCTCGACGCGACCGGTTGGGTGCCGCTCGAATCCGTCGATGGAGTGATCGACTCGCAGCAGGAGCGGTTTGTGCTGTCACTCGATAAGTTGACACCGGGGGAACATTTAGTCGTGATTCGCGTGCTGGACAGCGCAGGTAACGCCGGGTTGGCGAAGGTTGTGTTGCACTAAAGTGGCGTGAGCCCTGGCGCGTAGCCCATCGCTACTGTGGAATCGAATCTATCAATTCTCGCGCAATGCGCAGTACATCGTCCAGCGTATAACCCCGGCCAAGCTTCGGGTGCCAGTGCCTGCCATGCGCAAGCTAATCGCGCAGCTTCAACGTTCCGCGAAAGTCGCCTACCCCCACACCTGCGTCCTTCAGTGCGCCCAGGATGTCGTCGTCTAAACGAATCTTATTGCCGCGCAGTTTGTAAGCCTCCCGGAAGCGCCTTGAGAGGTCGTCTTTCCTCCGTTCCCCTACGCGGGCGCTGAAGTCGATCCTCAGGATCGCCTCCGTAGTCGCGAGGAGTTCGAACATGATGAGCAACTCCAGTTGCCCTGTCTGTTCGTCGAAGAACTCCTCAACTTCGCGCGGCGCCAGCCCGATGAACAGCGACCCCTGCGAGCCGGGAGGCGCCACGCCAATGTCCCTGCCAGTCGCAAGGACTTGGAGTATGCGCCCTTGCTCTTCGCGGATCAGGCCCAACTGGAACTCAAACCACCGCCACACGGAATCGATATCCGGATCCTCGCGAGGCTCGAACGAATACCTCATGGCAACGGGAGCATGACGCGTTCCAGAGCATACGTTAGCGATTCCCGATCGAATGGGGCCGTCCTTAGATGTGGAACGCGCTGAAGGACTATGGCCCAATCTCCCCCCTCGCCGTTTGTATTCCTTACAAGCGTGACCGTGTCGCGCCCGCCCCGCATGTCCACTCGCCCCGCCACGCCGACTACCAGCGCGCCCTTCGGACGGAATTCCACGCGTTCGCCGCCGATAGTAAGTTCGAGCGCTGGAATCGTGTACGTCCCAATGTAGTCTTCGGTGACCTCTATATCGAATGTGCGCACCGTGACCGCTAGGGATTCGATGGATTCCCGGAGCATGCTCTTGACGAGCGCGTAAAGATCCTCGACCGACCGGACGAAGGCATCCCTTTTCGCTTGCCAGTCGATCGGCGGCCCGGCTGCCTGCTCTTTTTTGCGAAGAAACTCGGCCAACTGATCGCTCATAATATTCCATCATACGCTCTCGACCGTCTCGGGAGCCGTGACTGACGTCAGTTCTTTATCCGCCCCAACATCTGATATACCCGAATCAAGGCCGTGTCCATTACCGTCTCCCCCGCGCCCACCGCTGCCGGAGACACCGCATTATCCGCCCCGTACCCGCCTTCCGCCACCGCTTCTATGGTCGGAAAATATTGGTGATAGCCATTCGCATAGCCGAAGAAAAACAACTGCTTCACTCGCGCGCGCTGCTTCAAGCGGATCGCATGGTTACTGAAGAACTCGCCCGAGACCCCCACCAGCGCGATATCGCCGTTGAGCAGCGCCACGGTCAGCCGCGGACGAATCCCATCGGCATACTCGTCGATGTAGTTCGGAACCAACTCGGGGAAGAACGCCTTCTGGTACATCGCCTTCACCATCGGATTGGCGAAATCGGTGCGCGCGCTGAATCGCAGCCGCTCTTCCCGGCAGTCGAGCGACGGGTGCGCCACCTCTTGCGGACTCAGCGACTGCGCCAGCTTTACCGCTTCGCGCGCCAGCGCCTGCCCGAAGGCCTGGTAGCTCTTGTCCCCCGCGTTCGCCGATTGGTCGCCCGCGGCCCCTTGCATGAAGATGGCGGCTGCGCCCGTTTCTTTGGTCACCTCCGCTTTCAGCGCTCCCACGTAATCGGCCGAGAACTTCAGCGTGCTCGACGGCAGCATGGTCGGATGCGCGGCGAAGTTTACCAGGATCGCCACCGGCTTGCCTGCCGCGTCGTCAAAACGCATCACTGCCAGTTCGCGATCGCTGGGCTTCGGCTCGATCTTCGTGTGCCGGTTGCGATTGAACCCTTCAAGCTGCACCGATCCCACCGCCATGCGCGCCGGGGCCAGCCGCGAGTTGGCCTCCACGATGGCCGCCACGATGCCGTCTTCCATCTGGCCGTAATAGCGCAGCGCCGCATCGAAGCGCCCTTTGCCCTTGCCCTCTTCGTTGGTAAGTTCCAGGACCGGCCCGTGGTGCGTGTGTGAACCGGCGATGATGGAGTTCTCGATCCCGGCCTGCTCTTTGATGCGCTGCCTGATCCGCTGTAGCGACGCTTCCGCGGGTGCGCGCCCGAGATCCATCCCCACGATGGCGATCTTCTTGCCGCCGGCCTGAATCACCAGCGCATCGGCATAGAGTGGATCGAGCACGCCAGCCGACAGCGCATCGTGCCGGTCGCCGTAGCCCCACATCGGCACCGGCTCGCGCGGCGTGATGTCGCGCCGGCCAGCGCCCACTTCGAAACTTTGCCCCCATGCGCAGATTGCCGAAAGCGACATGAGAAGCGAAACCAGACACTGCGTGATTCGCATGACCTGGGATTCTATCAGAGTGCCGGTCACGGGCGCGTGCCGGCCTGCGGCAGGTGGACCGGCGAGGGCGCCGGTCCGCGGGCGAGGGCGCCCGCCCCACGTTGTTGTCCATTTGTTAGACTGAAGCTTCAGGTGCTGAAGCGTTTCATTTTCTGGGATTACCCGCGGGCGAGCTGGCAGTACGACGTGATGGTCGGCATCATTGTGATCTTCGTGATGCTGACGCCGCGCTGGTGGTTTCGCGATCAGCCGCGCACGCCGCTGGTCAGTTCCATCGCGGTGCTGCCGGCCGAACACGGCAACAGCGTCTATTGGGTCGAGCCGGAGTTGCTGGCCGATCTCCCGAAGGATCAGCAGACCCAAAAGCTGGCCGGCCTCCTCAAGAACTTCACGCACCAGAAACAAGTAACCGTGACCCGTGTGGAACCGATCGCCGACTCCGACGGGGAAACCAAGGGCTACATGGTCTTCGCCAAGCCCTGAGCGGCCGCCCGATGCAGCGCTCCACCATCGCCATTGCGGGAATCGTGGGAATCGCCTTGAGCGCCGCCGCCCGGCCCAAACCAGCGGGCGATCAGGAAGCAGTGCTCGAGCGCGTCGATCGGGCGGGCGCGGCGTTCCGGGGCATGTCGGCAAAGGTGCGCCGGCTATCGCACACTGCGGTGATCAATGAAGACAACGTGGATTCGGGCACGATCCTGCTGAAACGGGCGCATCCCAGGGATGTGCGCATGCTCATCGATCTGACCGAGCCCGACCCCAGGACGGTCGCGTTTCAAGGCCACAAGCTGGAGATTTACTACCCGAAGGCGGCGACCGTGCAGGAAATCGATGTGGGCAACGGCAAAGACCGGGAGCTGTTGGAGCAGTTCTTCCTGCTCGGATTCGGCACCTCGCGCGCGGATCTGCAGGCTTCCTATAATCTGCGTTTAGTGGGTCCCGATACAGTCGGCGGCCAGAAAACCGAGCGCCTGGAATTAATCCCGAAATCTAAAGAGGTTTTGCAGCATCTACTTAAATTCGAGATGTGGGTGGCGGAGAACGGCTACCCGATCCAGCAGAAGTTCTACCTCGGGGGCGGGGACTACCAAGTGGCTACGTATTCGGACATGAAGATCAACCCGGATCTGCCAGACTCGGCGCTGAAACTGAAAACGCCGAAAAACGTGAAACGGGAGTACCCGCAGAGGTAGAACGGACCAGACGAAGACCGGGCGCATGGAATCGATCGGAACCAGAAACAGGCTTACGTATTTGGACTGGCTGCGCGGCGTGGGGGGCATTATCATGCTGCAAGGCCATGCCTTCCATTCCTTTTTGAAGCCGGACCTGCGCGGCGGCGCGGCCTACATGCTCTCGCAGTTTTTCGGGGGCATGCCGCCGGCCATCTTCCTGTTTCTGACCGGCGTGACGCTGGCCTTCCTGATGTACAGTTTCGAGCGCAAGGGCGTGGCGGGCCGGCGCCGGATCACGGGCACACTGCGGCGCGCCGGATACCTGTTCGGCATCGCCATGCTGTTGCGGTTGCAGCTCTGGCTTTTCAGTTGGCCGAGCCCATGGACCAACCTGCTCAAGGTGGACATCCTCAACTGCATGGGCTTCGGCATCGCGCTGATGGCGGCGATGGCGCTGCTGACCACGGCCCAACGGGTGCGGATCTGCGCGGCGTTGGGATTGTTGATTGCTGGCCTATCGCCGCTGGTCACCCAGATGAGCTGGCTGGGCGTGCCGGGGATCGTGAAGGCTTACATCGCGCCGGACTTCAACTCTTTCGGCTTCTTTCCGTGGGCGGCCTACCTGGCCTTTGGGATGAGCGCGGGCAGCCTGATCCGCCTGCTGAAACACGAGCACTACGATCGCGCCATGCAGTGGGCCGCGCTGTTGGGAGTCGGCATGATTCTCGGGGCGCGTTACTTCGCCAACCTGCCTTTCTCGATCTACGCGAAGTCCGAGTTCTGGCTGGACAGCCCGGCGCAGGTGCTGATCAAGCTGGGCGTGATCCTGGTGACACTGGCGGCCGCGTATGTTTGGACGCAATACGGCGCGGCGGGCGCAGGCTGGAGCTGGGTGCGGCAGTTCGGCACCACCTCGCTGCTGGTCTACTGGGTGCATATCGAACTGGTGTACGGGCGCTGGCTGCCGTGGTGCAAGAACAACCTAGATGAGGGGCAGACGGCGCTGGCGGCTGCGGTCCTGATCGCGCTGATGCTACTGCTGGCCACGGCTAAGACTTATCGCAGGGACATTGCGGCCTATGTCTCGAATGTCTGGGGTTGGCGGTGGTCGTGGTCTGGCGCGAAGCCGGATCGCGTGCCCGCGGACTAGCCTAGTACATCGTACAGATAGTCCCTCATAGAATAATGGCAGTTCCGTAGCACCGTGGGGCGGCCAATCATGGCCGCAGCCGCCTTTCAGGCGGCTCCTGCGGCCGGCTGAAAGCCGGCTGCGGGCAGGATTGCCCGCAAATGGGGTCTTGGCCGCACCCGCCAATCTGGGCGGCGATCTCCCGCAGCAAGCCCGGCAGCTTGACCGGCTTGGTCATCACGCCGTCCATCCCCGCCGCAAGGCACTGTTGGCGATGCGCTTGGGATGCGTGCGCGGTCAGGGCAAGGATAGGAGTGCGAGCCAAGCTGCGCCGCACCTCCTCCGCGCGGATCCGCCGGGTGGCTTCGAGACCGTCCATTTCCGGCATCTGCACATCCATCAACACCAGGTCAAAACGGTTCTCCAGAAAGTACCGGCACGCCTCTACGCCGTTGACGGCCAGGGTGACGCTCCAACCCTGACGGCGCAGCATGGCGCCGATCACCTTTTGGTTGATGACGTTGTCCTCGGCCACCAGAACGCGCAGACCCGCGGCCGGTGCCGGGGCCGGCGCCGGTTCCATTTGGTCCTTAGCCGCGGGCGGGTCCGCGCGCGCCAACGCCAGTTCGACAAAGAGACGGCTGCCCTGCCCGGGTTCGCTCTCGGCCCAAACACGGCCGCCCATGAGGTCAACCAGGCGGCGCGTAATCGACAGGCCGAGGCCTGAGCCACCGAAGTGGCGGGTATGCGAGCCATCGGCCTGCGTAAAGGCATCGAAGATCAAGTCGAGCTTGTCCTGCGCGATGCCAATTCCGGTGTCCCGTACCTCCAAGCGGATTAGATCGCCGGCGCCCGGCGCGACGGTTACCGTGACCGATCCAGCCGCCGTAAATTTGATCGCGTTACCCACCAGATTCACCAGAATCTGGCGCAGCCGGACCGGATCGGCGTACACCCAGACCGGGCAATCCGGGGCCACGTTCACGCGCAGATCGAGCCGCTTTTCTCGCACGGCGAACTCGAACATGCGGAGGCAATCCCTAGCCAGGGCAGGCAGATCGCTCGCAATGGGCTCGATGGTCAGCTTGCCCGCTTCCATTCTGGAAAGGTCCAGGATGTCGTTGAGCAGGACGATCATCGTTTGGGCTGCGCCTTGTGCGACCAGCAACTGCTCGCGGTCTTCGGAATCCTTGGTCCGATCCAGCACCAGGCTGATCATGCCAACCACGCCGTTCATCGGGGTGCGGATCTCATGACTCATATTGGCCAGAAACTCCCCCTTGGAGTGGTTGGCCTGCTCGGCGCGCTCCGTGGCTTCGGCCAGATCCCGGGTCCGGTCCGCAACGGCGGCTTCCAGCGCCGCCCGCTCCGCGCGCTGGCGAGTCTCGCGCTGCCGCCACCACCACCAGAAGAGGCCGGCCGACGCCAGGAGCAGACCCGCTTGCGACTGCCAGGCGCGAAACCAGGGCGGACTGATTCGGAACTCCAGGACAGCGGAGTGGGTCCAGATTCCGGGCTCGGCTTCACCCTGAACCTCAAACCGGTATGTGCCCGGTGTGAGATCCGCGAAACGGACCTCACGGATTTCGGTCTGTACCCATGGGCGCGAGCCGTTTCCGATACGGTAGCGGAATTTCGCCGCCTGCCTTTTGTAGGACAGCATGGTGAAACGAAGCACCACGGAGTGGGTAGAGGAATCGAATGCCGTCCCCTGGGCCGGCACCTCATTACGAAGCACCGAGGTGATCAGCGTTTCCGGCAGAACGGCTTTCGGCAGGGCCGCCGGGTAGAACCGGGCGAGGCCGCCGCTGGTTCCCAGCCAGACTGCGCCGTCGGCCTCCGGCAGGTACGCGAAGGTATTGCAGTCGTTCCAGACCAGGCCGTCGGAGGTATCGTATGGTACCCATCGATCGCCCTCCAGCACAGCGACGCCGCTGTCGGTGCCTAGCCAGTGCCGGCCGCGCGCGTCGAAGAACTGGGAGTAGACGACGTCGCTGGGGAGGCCGTCGTCCTTGGTGAAGTGCAGCAGACGCGGTTTTCCGCGATTGAGTTGGATGCGGGTGATCCCGGCGGGCGAGAAGTAGGTGATCCAGAGCGCCCCATCCGGGGCGATGGTGACAGACTCGACGAAATTATCCTTCAGCCCATCGGCGACGGTAAGCCACCAGCGATCCTGGCCCCGCTGAATGTAGAGCCCCTTTTTGCCGGCCACGAACAAGCCCTGCCTTGTGGATCGGACGTCGGAGACCAGTGCGCCGGCGACAGGCAGAGGCACCAGTTCGAGTTGCCTGGCCCCCGGCAGGAGCCGCATGAGGCCACCCGGCGTCGCAACCCAGATGGTGCCGGTGTCGTCGCGGTCGATCTCGCTGACCGAGAAATTCGCGACGGGTTGGGACGGAGGATAAACCGACCGCTGGCGGGTCCTGGGATTGTAGCGCACCAGCCCGTTCGCCCCGCGCTGGAAGGTCCCCAGCCAGAGGGAGCCATCGGCTCCCTCAGCCAAACCATGTACGGTTAATTCGCCCACCGCATCCGACCGCCGAAACCGCCAGCGGCCGCCCTCCTGGGAGCCTCGATAGAGGCCGCGGCTGGTGCCAACCCATAAATCGCCGGTGGCGTCGCGCAGGATGCGCCATATTCCAGGATTGTCGAGCCCTTCCTGTTCGGCGAAGCTTTGCCATTGGTCGCGTCCCAGCCAGCGAGCCAGCCCGTGACCGCTGTAACCGAGCCAAAGCGAACCCTCGCGGTCTTCCATGGCCGAGAGCACTTCCGCGCGCCGCAGACCGCTTTCGGCGCCGTAATTCCGGCAATGGCTACCGTCGCATATCATCAAGCCGGCATTGTGCGGAATCAGTACCTGCCCCTGACGATTGGCCCCCAGCGGCGAGCCGTGGGTGGAGTCCAGCTTCGGGAGGGTGGGCACTTCATGAAAGATCGGCGCCCGCGGATCGCGCACCAGCACCTTTTCGGTGGAGCGGATCCACAGGCGCCCGGCGGTATCCTCCACGATGCTTTGCCAAGGCCCCCTGGTTACGCCGCGGGCGGCGGCCCACTCCTCAACACGGCCCTCTTTGAGCGAGCAGAGCAGGAGCCCACAACTGAACCAGACCGTGCGATCGGATGCCACGAATACGCTCGAGGACGGCTTCGGCGACACCAGACGCGGCTGCCCGCGGCTATGGAGGGGCAGCGAGCGAAGACCCAAAAGCGTTGCCACATACAGATTTGTGGCATCGCTGCCGATGGGCTGCACGGTGGCCAGTTCGACGTCTTCAAATCCTGGAACCACAACGAAGGCATCGCCGTTCCAGCGGAACAAACCGGCGTAGGAACTGGTCCAGAGCTGGCCATCGCCGGAAGTGTACATGGAGTTGTTGCTGCCCTTCCTGGTGGCGGAATTCGCGGCGAAAGGCCGGAAGCGGTCGCCATCGTATCGGAAAAGGCCGCCCTCCGTGCTAACCCAAAGAAAACCTTGGCGATCCTGGTGCAATGCGAGGATCGTGGGATTGGTCAATCCCTGGTCCGTTCCATACATCTGGAATGACCAGTGTTGCGCCTGTCCTGGAAGGGGGCAGAGCAGCCACCACAGGCTGGCGAGCCATGCGATCCGCATTGACCGTGACATCCGCGGTATTCATCGGCTGGAACGGTCCGCGGCCCTAGGGTGCTTCGCCGAAATTGAGTGGATTCGTGGTGCGAACGGGGAGGGTCGAACTCCCATTCCCTTGCGGGAGCCAGATCCTAAGTCTGGTGCGTCTGCCAATTCCGCCACGTTCGCCTGGGGCAGGTTTCTATCAGATGATAGCATTCGGGCGGCAACTGTGAATTCCGCCCAGAAAGAGGCGGCCTGAGAGGCCGCCGCAGGCCGAGGGCCTGCCCCACTGTTTGCCTCACAGGCCGTGCGCGGTGCCGCACACCGAGACGTCCAACCCCATCTCTCGGAACATGGCCGCCTTGGTAGCCAGCGCCAGATTGGCGGCATCCGCATCCGGCGCGTAGGCCACCTGCACGTGGTTGGATTTGTGCCGCGCCATCATCTGGTCGCGCGTGATGCCGTACGTCACGGCGTGCATGATGGGCCATTGCGGCGTGGTGATGCGCCAGCGCCGCTCGGTTTCTTCGCGCGGGAGTTCCACCACCTTGGCGCGGCCGATATCCGCCTTCAGCGCGCCGCGGTCCACGAACACGCGGCTCCATACGATCTCGCCCGGCTTGCTGATGCCCTTGAGACCGCCTCCGCCCAACCGGAAGTACATGGGCGGCTGGCGCTCGCTGACCGCGCCCGCATAGCCGCCGATGAAATGCTCGGGCGGCACGGCGCCCGAGATCTCGAAGACCCACACGAATTCATCGGCGCCGTTCACCGGGTAGGACTCGCCATAGCGCACGTCGTGCAGCGTGGTTTCAGGCGGGTATCCCAGGGCCTTCCAAATGCGATTGGTGACCAGCGCGTCCAGGCCCGCGCACTCGTCCACTTCGTTGAAGTGCGGCAGCGCGTCATTCTCATAGAGCACGCGCCCGTTGCCGCGCGCGCACACCGGCGGCCGGTCCACGTTGTTCAACAAGCCTTCGGCCAGGTCGGAAGCCGGCGCCAGGTCCTTCAGCCCCTGCTGATACTGTATGCCGATAGTGGCGCAGCCAAAGTCGTCGGCGATGCGCAACGCCGCGATGTACATCTTGCATTGTTCCAGGGTCTGCGAATCGGTCAGCTCGGCCTCGGGATCGCTGCCGGTGGCGAAGTGCATGCCCTTGCGATCCAGCCAGGCGCGCACCTGGCGCGCTTCGCCGTCGCTGGTCGCCAGCATTTCCGCGTAGAGCGCCGACTGGCTGAGGCGCTCCTTGAACACGCCGGT
>JBEKPZ010000254.1:0-10974 GCA_049520215.1 Bryobacteraceae bacterium
GCCTCCGCCTCGAGCCCGGCACCATGGCGTTCACCACCTGCCAGGCGCCCGTGGTGGCCCATCGATCCGGGCCGCGCAGGATCGAGATCGCCCTTGCCGACGGTTCCAGCCGCACGGTTGAAGGGCTGAACCTCGACGCCGCTACCAGCGCCGCCATATTCGAGCGCACCGCAACGGTACGCCGGTTGGACGTGTTCTTCGGCCTCGAGGGTGGCGAGTAGCAGCGGCGTTTTGGCCGCCCGGCCGTGTTCCTTGCACACGTGAGATGATAGAGAAGGAGATGAAGACAGCCGATTTCAAAGGGAAGCTCACGCCGAATGGGCAGATTGCCGTTCCACCCGACGTCGCCGCCCTGGTTCCGCCGGGAGAACAGATTCAGGTGGTGCTCCAATGGGGCATCTCAGACGACGATGCCGCTTGGCGCGCAGCGGGGCGGCGACGCTTCGAGGCCGCGTATGCTCCCGACGACTCGATCTATGAGTCGCTGATCCATGACACTTCGACCCGGTGAAGTCGTGCTGATTCGGATCGAGTTTCACCAAACGCCGGGTGGCAAATTGCGTCCAGCCGTGGTGCTGCTCGATTCGGGCGACGACGATTTCGTTGCCGCTCCCATCACCTCCCGCCTCCGAACCTCCGACTTCGATGTCGCTATTCAACAATGGCGCGAGGCCGGCTTGAATACGGCCTCGACAGTTCGCGTACACAAGCTGACCGTGCTGGCAAAGGGTGACGTTGTGCGCCGCCTCGGTGAACTCGAAGAACCCGATCGGACCGCCCTGAGAGCGGTTCTGCGCCGTGCCCTTGCGCTGGACCAGTAGGACACCGCCCGGCCGTGGGCGCCCGCCCCCCAAAATCCTCCAGAGTAAATACGTGACAGAGCGGATCGGATTTGCGCGCGAACTGGTGAAGTCGTACCGATTCGGCCGATGTCTCTATTCGGCAACACCTCGTCGACGGTGCCAGGCAGAGCGGAACACACGGAAGGCGAATGCGCGGGCTGTCACCGCTGTCGCGGAAGGAGCTGTCGCGGAAGGAGCTTGCGCTGAGGTCCGCAAAGTTGTAAGTTTAAGGAGGTGCCACGACCGGTTTACCGGCCGTGGCTTTGCGGTTACTTTCGACGACGACGCCGCGAAATACGGATCGTCACCGTGATCGCCGTTGTTGCGGCGATCATAACGGTCAACGTGATGACTAACATCCGTTGCCTCCTTTCGCCTAAACGTTGGATTGGCCGGCCCGGGTACAAACCGGGCCGGCAGCGTTTAGGACGCCGTAAGACGTCCCAGTGCAGGCGACCGGCAGTCTCTTGGCAAGATTCACTCACCGGTCCTTCTGCTTCCTTGACTCCTTCCCCCAAAATTTTCCGGAGAGAACTTCCCGCCATCCGCCACGAGATTGCTTCCTGCAAGGAGGAATCTTCATGGACGAACGCGAGCGGCGTCACGCCATCGACGTCACGCTCTCACAACTGGACAAGCAGTTCGGCAAAGGCGCCGTTCTGCGTCTGGGATCCGGCACGATCGTGCCGGTGGCGGTGATTTCCAGCGGCTCGATCTCGCTCGATGCCGCGCTAGGCGTGGGCGGCTTCCCGCGCGGACGGGTGATGGAAATCTTCGGGCCGGAGTCGTCCGGTAAGACCACCTTGACCCTGCACCTGATTGCCGAGGCGCAGAAGGCCGGTGGGGTGGCCGCTTTCATAGACGCGGAGCACGCGCTGGACCCCGCCTACGCGCGCAAACTGGGTGTGGACGTGGATAACCTGCTGGTGTCGCAGCCTGATCACGGCGAGCAGGCCCTCGAGATCGCCGCGGCGTTGACCGGCTCCGCTGCCATCGATGTGGTGGTGATCGATTCGGTGGCGGCGCTGGTTCCGAAGGCCGAACTGGAAGGCGAGATGGGCGATAGCCACATGGGGCTGCACGCGCGGCTGATGTCCCAGGCCCTGCGCAAGCTGACCGGCGTGGTCAGCCGCACCGGCACGTGCATGGTTTTCATCAACCAGATCCGCGAGAAAATCGGCGTGATGTTCGGCAACCCCGAGACCACCACTGGCGGACGGGCGCTTAAGTTCTACGCTTCGGTACGCGTGGATATCCGGCGCATCGCCGCGATCAAGGACGGGGACAGCGCCATCGGCAACCGCACCCGCGCCAAAGTGGTCAAGAACAAGGTCGCGCCGCCATTTCGGGAAGCTGAGTTCGACATCCTTTACGGTGAAGGGATCTCGCGGGAGGGCGACCTGCTGGATCTGGGCGTGACTCAGAACCTGGTGGAGAAGAGCGGCTCCTGGTTCAGCTTTCATGGAGAGCGCATCGGCCAGGGGCGCGACAACGCCCGCCAGTTTTTGCGGGAGCACCCGGACTTATGCCGGAACCTGGACGGCGAATTGCGCAAGGCACTGGGCCTAGACAACCTGCAGGAACAGCCCCGCAAGGCGGCGGCAGCGGCTGCCGGCATCGAGAACCCCGTCAAAAAGGCCGTTTGACGGGCCTCGCGCGGCTCATCCTCGAAAAAAAGCCCAAAAACAGGGTGTTTCGCACGTATTTTCTCTTTACATCGACTTTCGCATTCACTTATTATTGATACGTAATCGAGGCCGCCGCTCATGACGGGCGCGCGGCCGGCGCCCTAATTTCGATGGACGGCGTAGGGGGCCTCCGTAAGCGGCGGTCCTTGAGTGTGAATCGATGGTGAGAAGCAAAGGAGATCTATGGCAAGTCAACGTATGACGCAGACGACATTAGTGAGAAGCCTCGCCGAGAGTTGCGAAGTCAACAACAAAGTAGCCCGCCAATTCCTGGATTCCCTTGCCAGCCTGGCAATCGGGGAAGTGAAGAAGAACGGGGTCTTTGTGCTGCCGGGTATTGGACGCCTGGTACGCCAGGACCGTAAAGCGCGCGTGGGCCGCAATCCCGCGACCGGGGAATCGATCAAGATCCCGGCCAAGAAGGTGGTGAAATTCCGCGTGGCGAAAGCCGCCAAGGATGCCATCGTCCCGCCCAAGAAAGCGAAGTAGGCGGAACTACCAACTCCAACAGCAGAATCCCCGCGAGCCTTAGCGTGTGCCCGCGGGGATTCTTTTTTGGATCGAGATTTCTGGAGCCTGAATAAGATCCGCCCCACTTGCGGGCAGCCCCCGGGAAGCCTACGGCTTCTTCTCGTCGTCGCCCTTCATGGTGTCCTTGAAGTTGCGGATGCCTTCGCCCAACCCCTTGCCGATGTCCCCCAGCTTCTTGCCGCCGAACAGCACGACCGCGATTAGGACGACAACGAGCCAGTCCATGGGACTGTTGAAGATCAGGGCGCAGACCGTATCAGTGGTTCCCATGCGGTTTCCTTTCGACTCTATTGTACAGGAATTCTAGGCCGCGGAAGTCGCGCTGGATTCGCGTGGTTCGAAGGTGTAGCCGAATCCCCGCACGGAATGAATCAGGCCCGGATTGGCCGGGTCGATCTCGATCTTCTGCCGCAGCCGCAGGACATACACGTCCACGGCGCGGTCGGTGATGGCGCGATCCTGGCCCCAGACGGCATTCAACAGTTGCTCGCGGCTGAAGACCACCCCGGGACGGCTCATCAAGAACTCGAGCAAGCGGAACTCCGTGGCGGTGAGGTTGAGCAGGGTCCCGTTCAGGCGCGCCTGGCAACTGCCGCGGTCCAACTGCACTCCACCCGCGTCCAGTACCCGCGCCGGGGCGGTCTGATTGCGGAACTGCAGCTTGATGCGGGCGATCAATTCGCGCACGAAGAAGGGCTTAACCACGTAATCGTTGGCGCCTAACTCCAGGCCCACGATACGGTCCGTTTCCGACGCCCGCGCGGTCAGGAAGATGATGGGCGTGCCGAGCAGGTCCGGGTCTTTGCGCACCGCTTTGCAAATCTCCAGGCCGTCGGAGTCCGGCAGCATGATATCGAGCAGGATGAGATCCGGGCGCACCTGTCGGCAGAGTTCCAGCGCGCCTTTTCCGGTTTGGGAGCCGGCCATGGAAAACCCTTCCTTCTCGAGGTTGTACTTCAAGAGGGCAAACAGATCGGTGTCGTCTTCAATCAGAAAGATTTTCTTCATGGGGCAGCCGCCTTTCCGATGCGTCCACCCTTGAGCGTAAACAACAAATGGTTAACGCAGCGTTACGGAAGCGTGAACTGGGGATTAAGTTCTTGCGACCAGCCACCAGCCACTGCTTTTACGGGAGTCCTTCGAAGCGGTACCCAAATCCGCGGACGGTGGTCAGGTAACGCGGATTATCCGGCTCCGCTTCGATGTGCTCGCGCAGTCGCCGGACGTGGACATCCACCGTCCGCGGCGTGACGAAGCGCTGCTGGCCCCAAACCTCCTCCAGAAGCTGATCGCGGCTGTAAGCCCGTCCCGTGTGCGTCAGGAAGAACTCCAATAGCTTGTACTCGGTGGATGTCAGGTTCAGCTCCTGGCCGTTCAGAAAAACGCGGTGCGCGCCGCGGTCCAGCTTAAACGGCCCGGCTTCGATCGCGGTATCTTCCTCCTCGTCACGCTCGGCGCGCCGCAGGTGGGCCTTCACCCGGGCCACCAGCTCGCGCGGGCTGAACGGCTTGGTCATGTAGTCGTCGCCGCCGATCTCCAGCCCCAGCACGCGGTCGACTTCGTCGGAGCGGGCGGTGAGGAAGAGCACGGGCGTACGCGCCAGAACGGGCGACTGGCGGATCTGGCGGCAAAGCTCGAACCCATCGTCTCCGGGCAGCATCACGTCCAGCACGATCAGATCGGGCTTCCAGGCTTCCAGGTCCTTCAGGGTGCCCTTATTGCCGGCCAGCACGTATGACTGATAACCGCCGCGAGTCAAATTATAGTCGATCAACGCGGCCAGCTCTGCCTCGTCCTCGACAATTGCAATTCTCTTAGCCATCGGGATACCCGTGGTTCCTTAGTCCTTGCGCTCTACGTGCCCGCCAAACTGATATCGCATCGCCGAAAGCAGCTTATCGGCGAAGTCCTCCTCGCCGCGAGAGCTGAAGCGCTGGTAGAGCGCGGCGCTCAGGACCGGAGCGGGCGCCGACTCATCGATGGCCGCCGTAATGGTCCAGCGGCCTTCGCCGGAATCGGAGACGCGGCCGGAGAAGCCGGATAGATCGGATTGCTCGAACAGCGCGATGGCGGTCAGGTCGAGCAGCCACGAGGCCACTACGCTGCCGCGCCGCCAGACCTCGGCGATGTCGGCCAGGTTCAGGTCGTATTGGTAGTTTTCCGGATTGCGCATGGGCGCGGTTTCGGCGTCGGCGTCGCGGCTGCCTTTGCCTGCGTTGGCGTGCTTCAGGATGTTCAGCCCTTCGGCGTAAGCGGCCATCAGGCCGTATTCGATGCCGTTGTGCACCATCTTGACGAAGTGACCCGCGCCGGACTCGCCGCAATACAGATAGCCTTCTTCGGCGGTGCCGCCGGCCTTCTCGCGCCCCGGCGTACGATCGGCGTTGCCGCGGCCGGGCGCCAGCGTCTTGAATATCGGGTCGAGATGCTGGACGATTTCAGGCTGACCGCCGATCATCTGGCAGAAGCCACGCTCTAGTCCCCAGACGCCGCCGCTGGTGCCGACATCGACGTAGTGCAGGCCTTTGGCGTCCAGTTCCTTGGCGCGGCGAATGTCGTCGATGTAATAAGAGTTGCCGCCGTCGATGACGATGTCGCCGCTTTCCATGTGGGCGGAGAGTTGCGCGAGCGCGCCATCCACGGCGGCGGCGGGAATCATCAGCCAGACGGGGCGGGGGGGCTGGAGCGCCTTCAGCAGATCGTCGAGCGTGGCCGCTCCGGTGGCTCCTTCGCCCGCGAGGGCCTCGACGTTTGCGTGATTCTGATCCCAGACGAAGCATTGGTGGCCGCCTCGCATCAGACGGCGCACCATGTTCGCGCCCATACGTCCCAGACCGATCATCCCTAGCTGCATGTACGTCCCCCTCAGCTTAGGGTAGCTTAGAGCGGGTCCTGGGGGACCCGCGCAGGCCTGGAGGCCCGCCCACTAGCACCTCCACTCCTCGCGGCGGTAGGTCGATAGCCGAGGCCGCGGCGCTGTCGTGGAGCACACGTTGCATGGGGCGCGGCAGGGTGACGTGCTGCGGTGTCTTGGTGTGGTTGACTAACACGAACACTTCCTTGCCGGCGCCTACGCGGCGCGATACTTCCACGCCTTCCGGCACAGGTCCTAGCGCCGGCTTGAGGTCCCCGAGGCGGATCATCCACTCGGTTGCCGCGCGCATCAGGTTATCGTCGAGCCATGCGCCAACATATGTAATGCGCCCTTTTCCAACTTTCCGGGAAAGGACAGCGGGCTGACCGTCGAGCCAGCCGTTGCTTTCGCCATAGGTGAGCAGCGTGTCCGCGCCTTGCGCCTTCAGTTGCTCGGCCCACAGGCGCGCCTTGCCGCTGCCCCAAGCGCCGGAAACGGGCACGTCTTCGTTCAACGCGTAAAATTGTTCCACGCGGCCGCCCAGCAGTGGCACGAGCGGGCCGGGTTGCCGCGCCGGCTGGAGCGCGTTGTAAGCGTCCTTCATGGCGGAGCGCGGTCCGAGCACCAGGTGTCCGCCGCCATTCACATACTCAGTGAGCCGCTGCGCCATATCGTCCGGCATCACGTTCAATCCCGGCGCGATCACTATGCGGTACCCTGCGAGCGGCGCGTCCGGGCTCACGATATCGACCTGCTGGAGCATCTCGCGCACCGGCTTGTAATAGCTGGCCAGCAACCCGACCGGATCGAAATTCCGATTGTGCCGCTGGTCATTGATCGCCCACCGGCTGTCATAGGAGTGCAGAATCGCGACGTCAGCCGCGGGACTGGTGCCCGCCAGCGCTTCGCTCGCCTGCTCGAATTCGTGGCCGATCTGCGCGACCTCGTCATACAGCGGAACGGGCGTGCCGTCGGCTCCCACCAGCGTGCCGTGATACTCCTCCTGGCCGTTGAGCGCGCTGCGCCACTGCCAGTAGCTCACTGCGTCGGCGCCGTGTCCGATGGCGTGCCAGGCCATCTCGCGCACTTCGCCGCGATCCAACACGTTGTTCACCGGCGCCCAGTTCACCGAACCGGGCTGCGTCTCCATCACCCAGAAGTTCTTGCGCTTGAAACCGCGCGTCAAGTCGTGCGTCATGCCGTTGCGCACGGCGTCCAGGTGGCCGCTGCCCACGTAGTCGTCCCACGACGCCAGGTCCAGTTCTTCGCTAAGAACATAATGATCGAAGGCGTCGTACCAGCCCATGAAATTGGAGGTGATGAACTGGCGCTTGTCGCTGGCGGCGCGGATCGCCTGCACCTGGATGTGTTGGAAGTCGCGGATGGAAGCCGTTAGGAAGCGCTTGAACTCCAGGTCGAGCCCCGGATTGCCGCCCGGACCCATGGGAATCTGGCTCCAGTCGGTGTAGGTCTGGCTCCAGTATTCGGTGGTCCAGTGCCGGTTGAGCGCATCCAGCGTGCCGTACTTTTCACGCAGCCAGTCCTGAAACTGGCGATGGGTGTCGTCGTCCCAGGAGAATGCGCCGTACTCGTTGTCGATCTGCCAGCCGACGACGTTGGGATGGTGGCCAAACCGCCGCGCCATTTGTTCGGTGATGCGGCGGCAGAACTCGCGATAGCGCGCGCTGGTGGGCGACCCCTGCTGGCGATTGCCGTGCTTCGCCTTGCGCCCGTCCTGCTCGGTGCGCAGCGTGTCCGGATACTTTTGCGTCAGCCAGGCGGGCGGGGCCGCACTGGGCGTGCCAATCACCACCGAGATGCCGTGCTCGGCCGCCAGCGCCACCGCGCGATCCAGCCAGTCGAGATCGAACTGGCCCTCCTGCGGTTCCAGGCGGCTCCAGGCGAATTCGCCAACGCGCACCACGTGGATGTGCGCGGCCTCCATGAGTTTCAAATCATCCGGCCAGCGCGACTCCGGCCATTGCTCCGGATACCAGGCGGCGCCCAAAAGGATGGCGGGCCGCTCGGCGGCGAGGGACGCGACGGGCAGGATGGCGCACAGCAGCGCCAAGCCGGCCGTCTGCCAGCATTGCTTGTGTTGCATAAGCCGGTATTCTAACGTGGGGCAGACCTCCCGGTTGGTCCGGATGGCCAGCAGCCACGGCTACTGACGAAAACTTTTGTGGCGCAGGCGTCCACGCCGCCCTTCCGTTGCTCAGACCGGTGGTAGGAATGGAGACGCCACAGGGATCCGCAACCGGCGCTGGTGCCGCGTGCGGATTGTGCACTTTTAGGCGGATTTGTGCAGATTTGTGCACTGGGGGTGCGTGGGGGCGCATGCTATTTTCTGAACAGACGAAACCAATTGTGTCTTTAGAATCAGCGAATCGACATACAACAACGCTTGAATTTCCGCCCGCTGCCACAGGGGCAAGGCTGGTTGCGGCTGGGCTGGCCAACGGGCCGCGGGATGGCGGGTTTGGTGTTCGGATCCGCGGGGGATTTGGCGTGCGGGCGGCCTTGGACCGCAAGCGCAGCGTCGAGGCGCACGGCGGCGGGGGCCTGAGGATCGGCCAGGACGGCCTGGATTGCGCCGAGCGCCTGGCCCGCGAGCGACCGGGTTTGCTCGCGCCAAGCGAGGTCCTGGTCGCGGCGGGTTTCGGTGAGGGCATCGCGAAAAGGGGTGGAACGCAGCCAGTTGCCGACGGTGTTGCGGTGGACGCCGACGAATTGAGCGGCTGCGGTAGCCGTGGAACCGGCGGACAGCAGGGCGAGAGCGCGTTGCTGGGCCGGAGTCAGTTGGCCGGTTGGCGACATGGATGGAGCCTCCTTTGGCGTCCTTAATTCCAGGAGAGCACGGGTGCGGGTGGGGGAGGCTGGGCTAGGGCGCTATGTGGTTGATGGGGAGGGAGATTGTTTCTTGGGAAGGCGGTGACCGCGTGGGTTGGCGGGGCCTGGGCCTGGAGAGAGGGGCGGCGCAACTATGGTGAGTCGGGCGGGACTCGAACTCATCAACGATGTTGATAGCACGCAGGTTATTGATTCTGAGATTCGCTGGAGTCGGATGAGTCGCGGAGTTCACGGTTTCATCGTAGCCGTTAGAACTGTGATACCGCATCGTAAACCCATTTTGGGATTAACCCATAAAGGGTTTTATGCTGGGTTCCTACGGAACGAATCCCGTGGGAAACGAAGCGTATAAGAGATTTCGTGAACTTGTGGCCGCCGAGAGGAAGGCCGCAAAGCTGACGCAACAGGATCTCGCTGCCAAGCTGAAAAAGCCTCAGTCATTTGTCTCGAAGTACGAGAGGGGTGAACGGCGGCTCGATGTTGTGGAGTTCGGCGAAGTCGCGAGAGCACTCGGGAGGGACCCGATACGTTTCCTGCGGAAGTTCTACGACGAGGAAACGTGAAGATACTTCGCGTCGAAACGCTGATCTCGCGCGGCGACTTTGCGTTGTCCGAGGACTGGCGCCAATGCCGCAGTTCTCTCCACGAGGCCATCAGGAGAGTGGAATGGCCGGCCGGGACTGGAAAGTTCACTATCTATCCCGAGGAAGGGAAAAAACGCGGGAAGGGAAATGGCGTCAAGCCGATCAAACTTGGGCTCATCAACGAACTTGCTGAGAAGGGCTGGAAGCCGGAAGAGAAGATGAAGATCGTGACGCGCAAGAGGCCGGGTAAGCTCGATGCGGTCCTGTACACCGAGCATGGTCCGGTTGCCCTGGAATGGGAAACCGGAAATATTTCATCAAGCCATCGAGCGCTGAACAAGATGGTTGTCGGGCTGTTGAACGGTCTTCTGATTTGCGGCGTGTTGGTCGTTCCGTCGCGGGCTCTTTATCGGTTCTTAACTGATAGAGTTGGCAACATGGATGAGTTGGAACCGTACTTCGATATGTGGCGCTCAGTGCGATGCGGAGCAGGAATTCTTGAGGTCGTGTAAGTCGAACACGATGACGTGAGCACCAGCGTGCCGAAGATTCCGAAGGGCACCGATGGGCGGGCGCTGGCTTAGCTTTCGATAAAGTCGTCGTTCCGGTGCGAGTGGATTTCGCCGCTCTCCAGGCGGTCGATGATTTCCTGGGCGAAATCTATCTCCGAGCCGATCCATTGGCGGCCCTTCTTCTCGCAGACGGCAAACGTGGTTCCGCTGCCGCCGAAGGGGTCGAGAACCAGGTCCCCCGGCATGGTGGACATTTCGACGACCCGGTCGAGGATCTTCGTTGACAGCGCGTTCGCCCTGCGCTCCTTCGATTTGAACTTCCAGTGGCGCACGGGCGGAATGTCGGTCCAAAGGTCCTTGAGCGTCACGCCTTTGGGATTCATCGCATCGCGGTGGCCGCCGTAGTCTTTCACTTCGCCGCCGCAATGCCGGCAGGTCTGGATCGGCGTCCCGATGCGCCGGAAGGTGTTCGGTTTGCCCTTTGAGTAGTACAGAAGGCTGTAATGGCTCGGGTGAAGGCGGCCAGGAATCGGTAGGCAGGCGGAGATCTCTATCGCGATCCAGTGCCGGAACTCCATGTTGAGCGACGCAAGGTGGGCACCCAAAAGGACGTTCCACTTTGGAAGGTTATACAGAAAAAGCGAGCCGCCTGGCTTCAGCACTCGGACGCACTCGGCGGTCCATTTCATGCACCAACTCAGGTATTCGAGGTCGGGCTTGAGATCGTCGCAGTTCTTGCCGTATTCCTTGCCGAGGTTGAACGGCGGATCGGCGAACACGCAATCGACAACGCCGTTCTTTATGCACGGCAGGACAGCCATGCAGTCATCGGCGAAGAGTGCGCCGTACGGTGTCGTATACTCGGGCGCCGCGGAAGATCCTGGCTTCAGGTAAGAAAACAGGTTTTCTGCGCAATCGGACCGCCGCCATGTCATTATAGCGAAGAAAAAGCGCAATATGTGATACGCTCGAATCGTGCCTGAATTACGCTCGTGCTCGATATCGTATGGCGATGCGGACGGCATCAAGCGTAGTACCGACGTTACCGCCGAAACACTTTATGAGCGGCGATTCTCGGATGAAGGCGATGCTGGTGGCCGGATGGCGGAACGT
>JBEKPZ010000255.1:0-13501 GCA_049520215.1 Bryobacteraceae bacterium
CCGGCGGAGGCCGCATTGCACCCCACGGACGGCGATCCCGCCGAAGGCCACGCGGGGCATCGGATGCTGGGCGCGGAGTTCTACCTCATGTGCGACGATTTGCAGGCCTTGATCCAATCGCTGGCGGCTAAGAACGTCGTTTGCGCCCCGATTGACAGGGCGCCCTGGGGGATCAAGACCACCATTCGTTTGCCGAGCGGCGGCGCGATCGGGCTGTACCAACCCACACATCCAACCGCCCTGGCTCTTTAATCGTCTTGGTGGGGCGGTCCCCCTGGACCGCGCGGGACGCCCCCGTCCCGCTGCCACTTCACCGGGTAATCTCCAGCACCTTGCGGATCGGTTTGACCGTGAAATGGATAGTGAAGCCGAACTCTATCGGCGGCGGTGGGGTTCCGTCGCGTATCACGACGGAGACGCCGGGGGGCGAGGTCAATCGGCCGCCCTCGGGCAATGTGCCGGCGTCGATCGTCACCGTGAAATCGCCCTCGCGGACATTGTAGAACTTGAAACTTCCGTCCGTGCCTGTGCTGGTGTAGCGGGTGCCTGGCAACATGCGGATTACCATGCCCTCCAGCGGCGCGCCTTCCGGCCCACTCACCTTGCCTTCGAAGGCCAACAGGGGCAGCACTACGAAATCCGCACGGGCGGCGCGGCGCGGCTGAACCACCACGCTCGATTTCTGCGCCTCGCCCGGATCGAAATCCGCCGGCAGTTCCGCCAGCGACAGCGCCACTTCGTGCGCGCCCTCGGGCACGCTGTCGAAAACATAGCGTCCATCCGCATCGGTCACTGCGGTCCGCCAGCCATCCAGGCTCACGCATACTCCCGGAGCGTTCCGCGCGCCGCCCAGCGCCTTCACCAGCACCGCGCCTTCCACTGTGCCCACCAGCGCCGCCGCTTGGGTGGTCAGCCGGTCGGCATTCTCCGTGGGCAAGCCGGCGCCCCAGCGAAGCTGCTTCGACAGCCGGAAATACAGGCTCCACTGGCGCGTCGCACTCAGCGTCGCGCCCAGCGGACTGATGCCCCCCAGGGCTGGGCCATTCTGCAAAAGGAAGATGCTTTCCGGATTCAGCGCGAGATTCAGAGAGTTGCGGAACAGTTCGGTCTGGAAATTCCAGCTCCGCGCGATATGGTAAGCCAGCCCCACAACGGAAGTGTGATACGCGCTGGTGGAGAACAGCGTCTGGTTTTGCAGATCGTTGCCCACTTCCACATTGCCGTAAGCCGAAAAACGTCCCAGGTTGGCCTGCGCCAGCCCGCGAAAGAAGATGGAATCCTTCTGGCCGGTTCCCAGGATCTGCTGGTAGCGCAGTGCGCCGCCGAGCGAAAAGTGCTTGGTCTGGTATCCATCCCCCGCCTCCCACGAGCGCTGCACCTGCGGACTGGCACTGGTGTCCAGAGCTATGTCCCGCCACTCGACATGCAGCGTATGCCGCCGCACCGGCTTGGACACAATGGCATCGATCTGGCGGTTGTTCGAGGTTACCGAATCCTGGCCGCCGCCCTGCTGGGAAAACCGCACGGTGGAAAGAGTCACCGAGGCCGTCAGGTTCCCCGGCAACCACCCCGAAGCGCCTGCCGACGTGCCGAGGCTGTTCAAAAATGGCAGGCTGAGATCGCGTTCCAGGTTGTTGCGGTACTGGCTGGCGGATCCGTAGAATTCCAGCCTTTTCGAGGGACGCCAGCGCGCCTCGGCGAACGGCCCCTGCCGGTCTCCTACGAAGTATCCGGCCAGCGGAAAGTACAACACGCCCTGGCGCGTATAGTCGGTCTTAAAGGAAAAGGCGGTGTCTTCCCAAGCAAAGCCGGCCAGCGAGGACGTTACCGTGGGCGCGGTTCCGGCCGCCGGGCGCGAGCCCTCCGCGTAGATCTTCAGGCGCTTTACCGGCGTGTACAGCCCTTGCAGCGCCAAGGTTCGCACCAGCGGTTCCGAGCGGCCCGCCGGGAAAAGAGAGGGATTGTCCAGAATGGCTTGAGGGCTGGTTGAGAATTGCATCGCGCGGGCGCCGATCTGCAGATGCGGGGCGATCTTGCGCACCGCGGAGAGGCCCATCATCGCCTGCGGCGTCACATAGCGGTAAGAGACGCGCATTCCCGCGGTGAGCGTCTGCTCGCCGGCAAAAAACGTGTATTGGGTATCTCCGTGGGTCGCCTGCACCTTGACGCCACGCGCTTCGATATCGGGGGTGAAAATATTGTTAAAGGGAAACGCGACCAGGGCGGACGGCGTGCGAAAATCGCCGCCGGTGACGGTCCAGTACTGGCCCATCCAAGGAGCGCCGCGCAGTTCCAGCGTATTCTCACCAGCCTCGAATCGGCCTTGTGCGCCGTAGCCTTCGAAGTTGCCGGAAAGGAAGCCCAGCCCCGGCACCAACTCCTGGAAGTGGAACGTCGTACCTGTGACATTGAGGAGCGGCTGCGCGCTACCTCCCATGTAAGATCCCTGGAATGCCATCTCGCCTTGCCCGCCGGGAAGCGCGGCGGGTTGCCCACTTTGGCCGAAAGCCACGGCCATGGCCGCTGGCAGTACCGCCAGCCAGACCCACCCGCGGCTACGGATTGGGCTTAGTGGCCACGACAAGGGCGGTAGCCTCCTGGATTTCGTTGTCGCCCAGGTCTACCCGCGCCCGCAAGGTGTACGGACCGAGGCCGCCGGCCATTTTCAGAGGAAACACGAAGTTCTGGTCGCGTTTCGGCAATACCGGCAGGGGAACAAAATGGGCGGTTTCCACGACGGCTCCCTGCGCATTCAAAACGTCCAGGTCGCCCATCGGACGGAAGTGCATCAGGCTCCAGTTATGGATGGTCACGACCGCCTGCCAACCGGGAGCCTTGGCATCGTCCAGGTACTCCAATTTCAGATCCTTGACCGCGCCTTCCACCACCGGATGCCCGACCACCACATAAATCGCCGCTACGATCTGTACGGCCGTGCGCAGCCCGATGGCCTTCGCGTCGTCGGCCCTCGGCACCGTCTTCAGACCGACGGCGCAGTGGTAACTGCGGGCTCCGGCCGCCGCCGGCACGCGCACGGTGTAGCGCACGGGAATCTGGGCCTTCCCGTTCAACTCCGTGTCCATGGGGTTGGCCACCAGCCACTGACGGCAGGAGAACTCGGACTCCTGTGGGTAGTCGCGGCCGAACTGCGGAGTGGCCGTGGCGTCGAGGTAAAAATCCAGTATCTCGGTGACCACCCGCACCGGTTCCGGGCTGTTATTGGCCAGCGTCAGGACGCCCGAATGGGATGTGCCTGGCGCCAGGTTGAGCTCCTCGCGCATGGGTGCAAGACCCAGGCCGACCTGTGCCGACGCCCCTCCGGCCAGTGCCAGAGCGGCTAGGATCGCCCATTTCGGGGACGAGATTATGGAACGGTAGCGACGTATGAAAGGGAAAGTGAACATGATGGACTCGTTTCTGCTATATATTTCCAGTTGTCTGCCAGAGTGAAATTGAGCGTGACGGCGTAACTGTACGTGATCAAATCCTGGCTTCCGCCGGCGACCGTCTGCGCCGATGTCGACAGCGCGAAGGGCGCACTGCAAGTCCCCGAACCGCCGATGCTGGTGGAGACCGAGGCGCAGGACACCGTTACGGCTGAGACCGGCACCGTCGGACAGTTGCTGAAAGTCGGAGAACTGGCCTGGACCGTCAAGTTCCAGGCCCCCTGGATAAAATCCAGGTTTTGCCAGCTTATCGAAGCCGTGGAGCTGCCCGAATCTACCGGCGCCAAATCCGGGTTTGTCGCGCTGAACGTGATGGTAGCCGGGCTGACGCTGACGGTGAAGGTGGCCGCGGGGACCACCTTCGATGTGCCGGCCCTACGCACGCCGTTGGGCGGCTCGGGGGCCACCGGCCGTGAGGCGACCGGGTGCCCCGCTGCAGCCAAAAACATCGTGATGGATAGCCAGGCGCCCATCGGCGTTTTCTAGGTCGAAGCGATGGTGAACGTGGCGGTTGCGGTATAGGTGCCCGTAGCGTAGACGGGATCGTCAGTCAAGGACCAGGCAACGGAAGCGGCATTGCCCGCTTTGATCGAATTGGCCGCCGCACCCCAGGTCCCCAGTGGGGTGGCAGCGCTGGTAGACGCGGTTTGCGAACCGGTGCAGGCGGTGCCCGGCGTGCTCACGGTACAGGCGTAGGTCAGAGCGTCACCCGTGGAAGGCGGAGTCGTTACCGAGGGACCGCCGGTGCCTGCGAAGTCGCTCGTGATTTTCAGTGTCAGGGTGCCCGTCCCGCCGGTCTTGGTGGTCCGGATGAAGTAAAGCAGGCTAGTGTTCCCCGTGAACGGGGCGCCAAAGGTTGTGCTGGCTGTGGCCAGCGTGGTGGTGCCGGTGGTAACGGTCAACGCCGCTTCCGGACCAACAGCTACCGACAAAGTGGTAGTGCCAGTGCTGTTTTGGGCCTGTGCCAGTCCGGTCAACGCCAGCAGGCAGCAGGCAAATATCGTTGCGTATCGTATCAATTTCTCTTCTCCTAAGTTGCACTAATTGTAAAGGTTAATCTTGCCGAATAGGTGCCTGTGGCGTAAGCCGGACTATCGGTGAGCGTAAACGAGAGGTTCACCGAATTCGGATTCTGGCTGCTGCAAGCTCCCCCCCCGCCCGTGCATGCCGAAGCCGGCAGGGTCAGCACAGGGGTTTGAACTGTTGTCGATGCTGTCTGAGAGCCGCTGCACGCGGTTCCCAACGTCGCGGCGCTACACGTATAGGCAAGCGCGCCGCCGGCGGCCGAAGGCCCGCCTGAGGGACTGAAATCGCTGGAAACGTTGACCGTGATGCTGCCGCCGCCAACCGGCGTAGTCCGCGCCTTATAACTCACCGTGAGGCTGCCGGTGAAGGGGTGAAACGTGGTGCCTACGGTGGTGAGGTTCGCCGAAGCCGGAACGGTGAGGCTGCCCACGGGATTAATAGTGGCGGTCAGACTCTGGCTCCCGGTGCCCGTACTGCCGCTGGCGGGGATCATCGCCAGCGTTAACAGGCACAGCCACGATTTGCTCCCGCCTAAGTTAGCCCTTTTCATATCGACACTCAGTATGATGCCATGTATCATCGAATGTTTGCAATCATATAGAAAGAATTATGGCCGCGTATTCTAATGGGATAACGGCCGAGTATTCTAATGATATAAGGGCCGTGTATTCCGAAGATATGAGAGAGTGCTAGTGGTCGTACCATCTCCGTTTTCGCGAATTCCGTAACTCGATATAAAAGCGGAAGTTGGCGTCATGTAGGGCAGGCTGGTAGCCTGCGCGGCGGTTGGTCACCGCCGCTGTCTGGCGCGAGCGCGGGAGTGGGCCGATTGACAATCGGCCGCAGGTTACCAAGCTGTCTTCATGGCCCTGCGGGCCACCAAATGTGATGAAAACCAAGTGGCGGGCAATTCTGCCCGCAGCGGCCAAGATTGGCCGCCCTCCAGCGTGTTTTCGACGGTGCCCCACAAA
The DNA here is from genome assembly GCA_049520215.1 of Bryobacteraceae bacterium. Lineage (GTDB taxonomy): Bacteria > Acidobacteriota > Terriglobia > Bryobacterales > Bryobacteraceae > Bog-159. The sequence continues at coordinate 5,444 of JBEKPZ010000255.1, forward strand.
GGCGCCCTGCCTTGCGTACACCTATGGACCGGCGGGATCAGCCCCCCGAGTAGGAGTTAAAATGAAAGCAATGCGACCAAAAGCGTTCCTGCTGTCCGCCTGTCTGGCCGCCGCCTGTCTTGCCCAAAGTCCCCAACCCGCCACGATTCGCGGCACGCTGCTGCAACGCCCCGGGAAACCGCCCGCCATAGAGACCGCCGATCACCGCATCATTTCCCTGGACGGCGACGGTCCCACCAAGGGCGTGCTCAACGATCCGCGCCTCGCCGGCTTCGAACTGGAAGCCAAGGGCCGCTTCACCGCGCCGGACCAGTTTCTGGTGGACCCCATCCACACCAAAGCGATGTTCATCCACAAGGACGGTCACGTAAAAGTGATCACTTACTGGTGCGACGTCTGCTCTATCCGCACCTACACTCCCGGACCGTGCTGGTGCTGCCAGAAGGAGACGCTGCTGGATCTCCGTGATCCGGACCAGGATCGATAAAATGCGCCCGCTCATGGCTTTGCTCTTTCCGCTTATGTCCATCGCCGCCGACTATTCCGCACAGAAAGCCGTCGTGGACGGCATCGAAGTGGTCCGCCTGGCCCACGCCGCGCACAACACGGAGGTGGCTATCGTGCCCTCCCTCGGCAATCTGGCCTACGAGTTCAAGGTGAACGGCAAGAACGTGTTGTGGCTGCCCTACCAGACTTTGGCCGAGTTGAAGGCTAAGCCCCAGTTCGGCGGCATTCCGTTCCTGGCGCCCTGGGCCAACCGCTTGAGCGAAGACTCATTCTTCGCCAATGGCAAGAAATACCGGCTCAATCCCGATCTGGGCAACCTCCACCGCGACCAGAACCAGCACCCCATCCACGGCCTGCTCACTGTTTCACCAGACTGGACCGTGACCGCGGTCGAGGCCGATTCCGATTCGGCCACCGTGACCAGCCGTCTGGAATTCTGGAAGCATCCCGAGATGATGGCGCAGTTCCCGTTCGCGCACTCGATCGAGATGACCTTCGTCTTGCGCGACGACAGGCTGGAGGTCCGCACCACCATCGAGAATCTCTCCGCCGATCCTATGCCGGTGGGCATCGGGTATCATCCCTACTTCCAGCTTCACGACGCGCCCCGCGACCAGTGGAAGGTACACCTGGCCGCGCTCGATCACCTGGCGCTCTCGAAAGCCCTCATCCCGACCGGCGAGCGCAAGCCCGTGGAGTTTCCGGGCCTTTTCCCGCTAGCGGGCGTGGCGCTCGACGACGTGTTCGGCGGCCTGGTGCGCGACGGCTCCGGCAGCGCCACATTCTCGGTGGAAGGCGCGCATGAGAAAATCTCGGTAATATACGGGCCGAAATATACGGTCGCGGTGGTCTACGCCCCGCCCGGCCGCCAGTTCATCTGCTTCGAACCCATGTCCGCCATCACCGATGCTTTCAACCTGGCGCACGCCGGCGTGTATGGGGAGTTGCAGAGCATCCCGCCGGGCGGGCGATGGCGCGAGAGCTTTTGGATCGTTCCCAGCGGGTTTTGACCCTGGCGGCTGCGATATAATCTCCTCCATGCGACTGTCTGTATTGTTAGCGCTGTTTTCCTCGCTGGCGTTCGCCGAAACCTGGAACGGCACCCTGGTGGATGTGATGTGCAAGGACCAGGACCTGGCGAGCCATACCACCAAGTGCGCCGTGCGCTGCTCTAAGAGCGGCTATGGCCTGGTTCTGGCCGACGGCAAATTCGTGAAGTTCGACGAAGCCGGTAACGCCAAGGCTTTGGCCGCCTTGAAAGCCACCAGCAAGGAAAAGGACCTGAAGGCCAAAGTGACCGGTAGCCTGGATGGCGAGACCGTTCAGGTGGAATCGGTGGTGCTCGAATAGCGCTTGCGGATCTCGACCCAGGCTGGAAATACTTCGGGGTTCTCCAGCCAGACGAGCATCCACTGCGCCATCTCGTCTTTCTGTGCCTTCTTTTCAGGCGAGGCCTTGGGGGTACGCCCGAGGAAGCGTGCGCGATCCTTGGCGGCGATCACCTGCCGCCGGCAATAGCGTGCCCGCTTTTCGTCGCCCGCCCGCATGGCCTCCGCATAAATCGCCAGCATCTCGCGCAGGTCGCGCTCCAGATCCGCGAATGATTTTTGCCGGATCCCCGCGTAGGGTTGCGCGAATGGGATGCCCGTCTGGCGCAGCAGATCGCGCAGGTAACTCTCGGATATGGGCGCCAGCGTGCGCAGTGCGGCCTGCCATTCCGCCTCCCCAATGGCCGTAATCCGCCCGGCTCCCAGGAATTCCTGCAAGCGGTGTTTGGTGGAACAGGCTTTAGCCTGTTTGGTGGAATAGGCTTCAGCCTGTTTGGTGGAACAGGCTTTAGCCTGTTGTAGCAGGACGGTTTTCATCGCGATTCGTGAAGGCCGGCCCCGCGCCATAGATACCGGGGAAATCGGCCCAACAGCCCCCCGTAAAGCGCATGGCCCGCCATCATGGGGCCGCTATGGGTGTAAAGTGGAATCAGTGGATTGATATTGTGCCACAAGATCGCGAACGACAGGTAATACCAGCCGAGACCCACCAGCACTCCGATCGAGGTTGTCCGGAGGCTGGCGCCGCGGCTTGCGAGGGTGAGACCGAATAGAGCGCCGATGGTTCCGTAAAGGACCAGATAGAGCGCGATCCCCGCCACGGTCCGGAATGAAAATTGCCGGCCCAGAGCCGCTTCGCCGTAGAAAGTCGTAGCCATGATGTTGGCCGCAGTCCAGATGGAACGGCGATACCAGGCCGAAGCGAGCGCCAGCCATCCGAGGAGAACCAGAGCGGCGATCACGCCGGCTTGGAGGCCGGCCAGGAGGCTGTACGCCTCCCGGTTTTTGTTGGGGTCCTCACCATCGCCCATGAAATCAGCCTATACTGTCCTATTGGCAAAGGCAAAACGTCAGCGCAAATGAAACGTCGCGTAGTCATCACCGGAATCGGGGCCGTGAGCCCCAATGGAATTGGCAGAGAGGCCTTCTGGGAGGCCAGCCGCAACGGCGTCAGCGGCGTTCGCCGCATCACCCGCTTCGATCCCTGCGGCTCGCCTGTGCAGGTGGCTGGCGAGGTGGTGGGGTTCGATGAGTCCCTATACGTCGATCCCAAGGACCGCCAGCACGTGTCGCGCGTGGTGCCGCTGGGGGCCGCGGCGGTGCGCGAAGCGCTGGAGGACGCCGGCGTCGACTGCGGATCGATGAGCCGCGAGGAGCTGCGTCAGATCGGCGTCATCGTGGGATCGGGCGGCGGCAGCCTGGAGTTCACCGAGGAGCAGTACCGCCTGTATTATTCCGGCAAACTGAAACAGTGCAGCGTGTACGTCATCCCGAGCTCCACCATCGGCACGCTGGCCAGCGAGATCTCCATGCGCTTCGGCTTCCGCGGCATGAGCCACATCATTTCGACGGGATGCACCTCTTCCACCGACGCCATTGGCTACGCCTACCGCAACATTCAGGCGGGCGTGCTGGACACCATGGTGGCGGGCGGCGTGGACGCGCCCATCGCGCCGCTGATCCTGCGCGGTTTCGTTCTGATGCGCATCATGAGCACGCGCTGGAACGCGGAGCCGCAGCGCGCCTCGCGGCCGTTTTCGCGCGACCGCGACGGTTTTGTAATCGCCGAAGGCGCCTGGTTCTTCGTCATGGAGGAGATGGAGCGGGCCCGTTCCCGGGGCGCGCACATCTATGGCGAAGTGGCGGGATACGGGTCCACCTGCGAAGCCTATCACCGCGTGCGCCTGGAGGAGTGCGGCGAAGAGCCGGCCCGCACCATGACCATGGCCATGGAGGAAGGCGGCATCGGGCCAGGCGATGTGCAGTACGTCAATTATCATGGCACGGCCACGGAGTTGAACGACCGCATCGAGACCCGCGCCATGAAACTAGCCTTCAACGGACATGCCTATAAGCTGGCGGGATCGTCGCTGAAGAGCCTGATCGGGCATCCGCAAGGCGCATGCGGCGCGGCCGGCATTGCCGCCACGCTGTTGGCCATGCGGGACGGCGTGGTGCATCCCACCATCAACGTCGAAGAGCCCGACCCGCAGTGCGACCTGGACTACATCCCGGACGTCGCACGCCGCATGGACATAGAGCACGCCGTGTCCAATTGCATCGCGTTTGGAAGCAAGAATTCCGCGCTCCTCCTGCGGCGGGTGTGAGCTGTGGGGCAGGTTGGTAACCTGCAGGCCGATTGTTAATCGGCCTTCGCGAGCGAAGCTCGCGAGTCGCGATCTACCAGCTCAGCTCGATCAGCGAGACACCCTGGCGCGGGAGCGCAAACTCCGGATTCGCCGCGCCGCCGCGCACTTCCACAAACCGGGGGGAGTCCGCAAGCTGCAACTGGCCGGCCGCTTCGAGTTGGGCGTACTGCGCCGCCGTCGGATGCTGCGGAGATCCCATGTCCTTCCACGCCGACCAGGCATTGCTGTGTACTTCATCGATGCGATAGTGGCGCAGCAGCACTCGCGTGACCCCGCCCGGGACGCCCGCTATTTCCAGCCGCACATCGGCATCCGGCGCTGGCACATCCTCGTCATGATAGTTCCATGCCAGCACCGAGATCCCGCGGTCGGAACGAACCGCCAGCGCATCTACGTCCGGACCGCCGCTTTCAGCCGCCACGCGATCGCCCCGCATCAAGCCGGCCATGCGGAATAGGTTCAGCACGGGCTTGTCGATACCGTTGGTCGCCAGCGTCCGGAAGCCATCGAAGTAGGGCTGATCCTCGAACTCGAAGGCCCAGGTCAGCATGCCCTCGATGTTGACGTGCCGCCGGTCCGCCAGTTCGAAAATGTTCTTCATCATCGCCGCGGTATACGACGCGTACAGCGGACCATTGCGATAGGCATTTTGCGGATACACGCGCGCGGAGCACGCCGCGCAGCCTTCCGGATCCGACTCGCTCAGCACGATCGGCAGAGCCTCGAACTTCGGAAACGAGCGCACGATGGCGAAGCCCCGGTCGACGTCTTCGGCTTGCTTAGCCATACCCATGCGCACATGACCATCCACCACGGTGGGACGGCCTTTGGCGTGATAGGTGATGAAGTCGAGCGGAGCGCCCGTTCGGCCGGTTGCGGAGTTGCCGCCGCGGTCGCAGTGCTCCAGGAACTGGCGCAGGAACGCCGCGGCCTTCGCCTCCGACGGACCCGTCGAGGCCGGGCCGCCGACTCTGGCCGATGGCAGTGCGCGCTTCACTGCCGCAGCCGCGTAGTCGTACAGTTTGTCGTACTCTTGCGGAGTTCCGTGCCAATACGAGATATCGGGCTCGTTCCAGACTTGCGGAGTTCCGTGCCAATACGAGATATCGGGCTCGTTCCAGACCTCCCAATACCAGGACTCGACTTGGCCCTTTCCGTACTTCTCCACGCTGTGCTTCACCCATTGATAAACTAACTCGCCCCATTTGCTGTAATCGGTGGGCGGGTAAGACCATCCGATGGCGTAATCGCGGTTCGCCGCGCCGGGAATCCAGATCGGCCGATACGGCTCCGGCTGTGACGACAGGGCCTGCGGCATGAAGCCGATCTCGACGAACGGCTTTGCACCCGCCTGTAAGTAGGTGTCGAAAATGCGATCCGTGATGGCCCAGTCGTACACCGGCCTTCCCGACGCGTCTTCCGTGTAGGCGTTGGTAGACCCCCACTTCAACCCCGGCGTTCCGTCTCCGGTGGCCAGCATAAAGTGGGTGCGAATGTACACCGGCGCTCCGCTCATCGCGGCTAACTCGCCCACCAGCTTACGGCCGTTCTTCATGTAGGTGTAGTTCGGCTCGTCGTAGCCGAAGAAGGCGTAGATCGGCTTGAATGGGCCAACGGTCCGGGCCGCGTTGACGCGGATCGTCACTGTATTCTGCGCCGGCGCGGAAGCCGCGGCCAGCATTAGAAATGGAATCAGTCGCATGTGTCTCCGCATTAATCGTCTTTTAATGACCGATAACTCTTGACGCTCAGTCACCGCTTAGTGTACTATTGACTCATGGACACCGCAACAAAAACTCGCTTCCTCTGTTGCTCCTGCCTGTCCAGTAACCCACTCTCATCTTTACTGTATTGGTAATTGCCGATACCTAGCCGCGACCGTAAGGGAGCGGTCCTTCGGCGTCGCCGGACGTTTCATCCCAGTGTCGCTCGGGACTTTGGCGTTCGACTCGCCAGGCTTCCGCCAAGCTATATATTCGTGTAAGTTCTTTGACATCGGGGAGATGGGTGAGTGCTCTCCCCACCAGTGTGCTCCGGATGCGGATGGTGACGCAAGTGGCCTCCAAACCCACGATTGGCTGTTCGAATCGGCCCCGGAGTGCCATGGGCCTGTGGTGGAATTGCATACACACCAGTCTTAGAAACTGGCGTCTTCGGACATGAGAGTTCGAGTCTCTCCAGGCCCACCAAGTTTATGGAGGGCGGGATTTATCCCGCGCGGGGCTTCAGCCCCGCACTCCGCAGCCTAAGCGTGCCCCGCCGCCTCCGCCGCCCGCCCGATCCACTTACCCTGGTGCGCGTAAGCGCCGCGGGCGATATCAGGCACCCGCTCGATCGCCTTATCGATGCCCAGTTCTCCGATACGCAGCATATACGGCAGGATGGCCTGCGCCACGGCCACGCTGGTGCTGCGTCCCATGTCGGCGGTGAGATTGGGGACGCAGTAGTGCGTCACGCCGTGGTGTACGAAGGTCGGCTCGGCGATGGTGGTCGGACGGCTGGTCTCGACGCAACCGCCCTGATCGATAGCCACGTCGATCACGGCGGAGCCCGGCTTCATCGTCTCCACCATGGCGCGCGTGACCACGTGCGGCGTGCGCTTGCCCGCCACCAGCACTGCGCCGATCAGCACGTCGGCCGCGGCCACACATGCCGCTACGGATTCGCTTTCGGCCAAGCCGGTCTCCACAGTGGGGAGCCGCTCCATCAGCTTGCGCAGCTTATCCGCATCCACGTCCAGCACCGTGACGCGCGAGCCGGCCGCGCAGGCGGTGCGGGCGGCCCAAGCGCCGACCACTCCGGCGCCCAGGATCACCACATTGGCGGGTGGAATGCCGGGACTGCCGCCCAGCAGCACGCCGCGTCCGCCCGAACTGGAACGTAGCAGGTGCGCGGCGATGGGAACGGTCATCTGGCCCGCAATCTCGCTGACCGCCCGCAGCACCGGCAAGGTTCCATCATCCTGTTGGATCATCTCCAGGCCGATGGCGGTGATGGATTGCTCCAGCAGCCGGTCCACCACCACGCGGTCGGCCACGGCCATGTGGTAAAAGGCCATCAGGATCATGCCGTGCGGACACTGCCGCAGCTCCGACAGCACGGGCGTGGATATGCGCGCCACGATGTCGGAGCGGTGCAGCACATCTTCCTGCGAGTAGATGATCTGCGCGCCGGTGCGGGCGTACTCGGTGTCTTGAAACCAGGCGACTTCGCCCGCGCCCGATTCCACCCACACGGCGTGTCCGGCTTCCACCAGATGCCGCACCACCGGCGGCGTCAGCGCTACACGGCGATCAAATGGCCGGCCTTCTCTGATCAAAGCAATATTCATAAACTTTTCGGGCGGCGCGCTCCACTCCGCGCAGCACGGCATTGGAGCGCAGCACGGCATTGGAGGGCGGCTCGCCTAATTCGAAACGGCGAGCTTCGATCCCAAACAGGGTGAGGCGCCGCGGCAGTCCCCCGATGGTGCGGCTCAGCGCGATGGCCTCCGCCAAACCCAGCCCATGCGACGAACCCATCCGCGGCCCGCCGGTCACCGGCGCCGTCAACGCATTCCACACCGAAACCGTCCCCGGACGTTTGCTGGTCACCACCGCATCCACCAGCACCACATCGCCGGCGTCCTGCCATGCGTCGATCAGCGAGAGCGCGTCGCCATACTGCTCGCGCACGTCGATCCCCTTGTCTCGCGGCATCTCCCGCAAGCGCCGCGCCACCAGGGGCCCGGCCGCGTCGTCGCCGCGATCGGGATGTCCGCAGCAGAGCACCAGCATATCAAGGTACGCGCTCGACCTTCACGAAGTGCGTCGCGCAGGAGATACACGGATCGTAGTTGCGCACGGCCTGCTCGC
>JBEKPZ010000256.1:0-10724 GCA_049520215.1 Bryobacteraceae bacterium
GGTTCTCACAACCGCCAGGACCAGTGTCCATCAACTGAATCAGCTAGGCAAAGCAGCATGACCAGAATCGTCGCGGCGCGCAAAGATTTCAGAGTTTAGTAATACAGGCTTCAGCCTGTGAGGGCCTTTTTCAGCATCCTGCTAAAGCACGACCCAACTCAAAAATACCCTTAGTACGGTATAGCCTCAGGCCTACCGGCCCACCTACGATCGGTTATAGGTGAGCACCGACCAGACGATCAGGCAGGCTCCTCCCGGAGTCCTGGAGCAGTTGCGGGCACTTGACACGTGCACCGTATCCAACGCCATCGAACGGCTGGACGTGCGGCTGCGCAACGAGGGGTTTACCGACATTTCCGTGCGCTGCCTGTCGCCCAGTCTGCCCCCCATGGTGGGCTATGCCGCCACCGGCCGGATTCGCACAGCCGCGGCTCCCACGGCACGGTATTGGTACCACGATCGCCTGGATTGGTGGGAGTACCTGGCCACCATCCCCGCGCCGCGTGTGATCGTTCTCCAGGATATGGATGCCAAGCCGGGACGCGGCTCCTTGTTCGGCGAAATCCACGCGCACATCAGCCGCGCGCTGGGCGCGATCGGATACGTCACAAACGGCGCCGTGAGGGACTTGCCCGGAATCGCGCGCACCGGTTTTCATCTTTATGCGGGGGGTGTTGCGGTGTCGCACGCTTACGCCCATGTGGTGGATTTTGGCGGACCCGTCGAGACTGGAGGACTGGCGGTGAATCCGGGGGACCTGCTGCACGGGGACATGCATGGAGTTGTCTCCGTTCCGGCAGCCATTGCCGGAGAGGTCCCCAAGGTCGCGGCGGAACTGCTTGCAGCGGAGGGAGAACTGATTCAATTGTGCCAGCCGGGGCATTTCTCCATGGAAAAGCTGCGCGCCCAGATCGAACGGACTAGACATGCATTCAAGTAGAAACGAGGCCGTCAGAATCGTCGCGTTTGCGACCGTCGCGATTGCGGCGGTCGGCATGGCGGCGTGTTCCCGCCGCGGCCGGGCGGACGCCGGGGAAGAGCCGGCGGCTGTTCCGGTGGGGGTCACCAGGGCCATCCGCATGCCACTGGAGCGCCAGTTGACCCTGTCCTCCGAGTTGGTGCCCTTCCAGGAAATCGACGTTTACGCCAAAGAGTCCGGCTACGTGCGGGATCTCAAAGTGGACTACGGTACTCGCGTGACCGCGGGCCAGTTGATGGCGGTCCTGGAGATCCCGGAGTTGCAGGCGCAGTTAGAACAGGACAAGGCGGCCATCCAGAACATGACCGAACGGGTGACGCATGCCGAGCGTGAGTTGAACCGGGTGGAAGCTCAATACAAGGTCGCTCACCTGCAGTATAGCCGCCTAAAAACCGTGGCCGATTCCAAGCCCGGGTTGGTTGCGCAGCAGGAAGTAGACGATTGGGAGGGAAAAGATCTGGCGTCGGAGGCCCAGGTGGAAGCATCCAGATCGGGGCTGCAGTCCGCGCAAAGCGAGCTCTCCGCCTCCCAGGCCAGGTTGGTGCACGACCAGGTGCTGGCCGATTACTCGCGCATCACGGCTCCGTTCGCCGGCGTGGTCACCGAGCGCTATGCCAATCTGGGCATGCTCATGCAAGCCGGCACCAGTTCCAGCACCCAAGCCATGCCGCTGGTGAAGCTCTCGCAGGATAACTTGTTCCGGCTGGTGATTCCGGTGCCTGAGTCCGACGTATCCTACATTCACATAGGCGATCCGGTCAGCGTGCGGATTCCGTCGCTGAACAAGACTTTTCCAGGCAAAGTTTCGCGGTTTTCCGTGGACGTGAAAGCGGACACGCGCACCATGCACTCGGAGGTGGACGTGCCGAACCCGAACCGCGTCCTGATCGAGGGCATGTACGCGGAGGCTACTATAAGGCTGGAGCGCAAGGGAGCCGCGCTGGCGGTGCCGCTGCAGGCCGTCGATCGCCAGGGCGACCGCAGCAGCCTGTTGGTAGTGACACCGGCCAATCGGATCGAGGAGCGCATCGTAACCCTGGGCGTGCAGAATGCCGGCTTTGCCGAAGTGCTGTCGGGCCTGACGGACGGCGAGCAAGTGGTGGTGAGCGATCGCGGCGCTCTGAAGGCCGGCGAGTTGGTGCGGCCCAAGACCGTAGACCTTTTAAACTACGAGGGCAAGAACTAGGCTCCCATGTCCGGCTTCTCGATTCGCAACCCCCACTTCATCATCGTCATCTGCCTGGCGCTGATGGCCGTTGGAATGGTCAGTATGGCGCGCATGCCGGTAGATCTGTTTCCCGCCATCAACATTCCAGAGGTGGTGGTGGCGACCTTCTACTCTGGCATGCCGCCGGAAGACGTCGAGTTCGACATCACCAACCCCCTCGAGCGGTTCTTTACCCTGGCAAGCGGCGTGGAATACTCCGAGTCTCGCTCGTTGCTGGGTGTCAGCATCATCAAGATGCACTTCCAGCCGGGAACCAGCGCGGACGCCGATGTCACTCAACTCTCCAACCTGGCGCTGGCCGACCTGAAGCGCTTGCCACCGGGAACCCTGCCGCCCGTCGTGCTGAAGTTCGACGCCTCCAGTTTGCCGGTCTGTCTGGTGACCGTCAGCGGAGAAGGTCTCAGCGAGACGCAATTGCACGACTACGCCCAATTCCAGATCCGCAATCAGATTGCCGTGGTGAAGGGCGCCGAGATCCCGCCGCCGTTCGGCGGCAAGTACCGCCAGATCATGGTGTATGTGGACCCCTACAAGATGGCCTCCCGCCAACTCAGTCCCATGGATGTGGTGAATGCAGTAAACAACTCCAACCTGATCCTGCCGGCGGGCGACGTAAAGGTCGGATCAACGGACTATTACGTCTACTCGAACAGCATGGTCAAGGACATGAGCGAGCTGAACAGCCTGCCCATCAAGACGGCCGGCAAATCCTGGGTGACGGTGGGGGATGTTGGCAAGGCGGAGGATGCCAACCAGCTCCAATACAACATCGTGCGCGTCAACGGCCAGCGGTCCGCATATATCTCGATCATGAAACAGGGTGGGGATACCAATACCATTGAAGTGGTGAACGACGTCCGCAAGCTTACTTCCAAGCTTGTCGATATTCCCAAGCAATTAGTCACTAACGTAGTGTTCGATCAGTCAGTCTATGTAAAAGCCGCCCTGGAGACGCTGCTGCATGAAGGCGCATTGGGCCTGGTCCTGACCAGCATCATGATCCTGGTCTTCCTGGGGAGCCTGCGCGCGACTTCGGCTGTCCTGCTTTCCATCCCGCTCTCCGCCGTGGCGGCATTCGTGGTGCTGGCCTTGATGGGAAGCACCCTGAACACCATGATCCTGGGTGGCATGGCGCTGGCTTTCTCGCGCGTCATCGATAACTCGGTGATCTCGCTGGAGAATATCTACCGGCACCTGGAAATGGGCGCGTTGCCGCGCATCGCGGCGGAGGTGGGCGGCGCGGAAGTGAGCCTGGCCGTACTCGCCGCCACGCTGGTGGATGTCGTGGATTTCTTCCCGGTGGTGTTCCTGTATGGCGTGAGTAAGTTCCTCTTCTCGGCCTTGGCGCTGGCCTTCTCGCTCTCGCTGTTGGCATCGTTCGTAGTGGCCATGACCGTAATCCCGTTGTTCTGCTCGCGATTCCTGAAACAGCACGCGCCGGCCGAAGGCGGGGCCGAACACCCCGTCCCGGCGCATCCTGAGAGTAAGTCGCTAGGAGGCAGGTTCAACGCAGGGTTTAACCGGGGATTCGGCAAGATTCTCGATTTCTATGAACGCTGGGTGCGCCGCGCCGTGCTGCGGCCCGGTTTGACGGTAGCCGCCCTGGCCGGCGTGTTTGTGCTGAGCCTGGGGATCTATCCGTTCTGCGGCGTGGCATTCTTTCCCCGCACCGACGCCGGCCAGTTCACCATCAACATGAAGGTCCCCACCGGCACACGCATTGAAGTGACCGAACAGTACGTCAAGAAGGTGGAAGACCTGATTCACCGGGTAGTGAGTCCCCATGATTTCAAAATGGTGGTGTCCAATATCGGTGTGGTAAACGATTTCACGGCCCTCTATACCGATAACGCCGGCGAGTATACCAGCACGGTTCAAGTGGCGTTGAACGACGGTCATGAGACGAGCAGCTTCGATTACATCGCGCGCGTGAGACAGGCCATTGCCGCGCAGTTGCCGGATGTGCGCACCTTCTTCCAGAGCGGCTCGATGGTGGACGCGATCGTCAATTCGGGCATGCCCGCCCCCATCGACGTGCAGGTCAGCAGTTCGAACTTAGAGCGGAACTTCGCTTTCGCGCAGGATCTGGCCACTCGTTTCCGGGCACTCCCCAACGTAGGCGAAGTGTACATCCCCCAGGACATGAACTATCCCGGCATCCGGCTGGATGTCGACCGGGTACACGCCGGCGAGCTCGGTCTTAGCCAAAAAGACGTAGTGGATAACGTCATCACCGCGTTGAATTCCAACTACATGATCGCACCCAATTACTGGGTCGACGAGAAAAGCGGGAACGATTACTACCTCACTGTGCAGTACTACGAACATGGGGTGCCGGCTATCCACGATATGCTGGATCTGCGCAACATTCCCCTGCACGCACCCAACGCGGCTGCTCCGACTACCCTGGATTCCGTTGTCAAGCTGGCGCGCATCCAGACCCCCACGGAGATCGATCATCACCAGATCCAGCGCGTGACGGACGTCTATGTGACGCCCGCCGGAGAGGATCTGGGTCACGTCGCGAGCAGTATTCGGAACATCCTGGCGCAGACCAAGGTCCCCGAAAACGTGCGCGTGGACCTGCACGGCATGGTGGAAGGGATGCAAGCCTCTTTCAAGAGCTTCGGATTCGGATTTATGCTGTCTTTCCTTCTCCTTTATTTGATCCTGGTGGCCCAGTTCAAGTCCTTTGTCGACCCGGTGCTGATCATGCTGGCGATTCCCATGGGCTTTGTGGGCGTGCTGGTGATTCTGCCTCTGACGCACACAACCCTGAACGTCATGTCGCTGATGGGCGTGCTGATGCTGGTGGGAATCGCCGATTCCAACAGCATCCTGATCGTAGATTTCGCGCACAAACTAGAAGAGCAGGGATTGTCGGTGACGGACGCCGTCATCACGGCGTGCCGCGTGCGGCTGCGCCCGATTCTGATGACGTCGCTGGCCACTATCATCGGGATGATTCCCATGGCTTTGAAGTTAGGGGAGGGGGCCGAGCAGTATACCCCGATGGCGCGCGCCATCATCGGCGGCTTGACTTCGTCCGTACTCTTGACAGTGTTCATCGTCCCGGCCGCGTACGTTCTCGTCTACCGGAACAAACGGCGCGTCGCGGAGCCACAGGAGGCATCATGAGTCTTTTTGCGAGCCGCGGCGGTTCTTGTGGGGCAGGTTGGCAACCTGCAGGCCGATTGTCAATCGGCCCTTCTTGCCTGGCGCTAATCCTAGCGGCCGCGTGCTGCGCCCAAACCCCATCCCCGCCACCACTCACCCTGCAGGAAGCCGAGGCGCTGGCCGTCAAAAATCATCCGCAAGTGCAGGCCGCCCAACTGAATTACCAGGCATCCCAGCAGGGGGTGGCGGAAGCGCGCTCGGCATATTTTCCGACCCTCCAGGGCGATATCACCGGCTCGGAGGCCAACCCGCAATCCCGCATCGGCGCAGGGTACCTGGCGGCATCGCGGTTGTGGGACCGCTTTAGCCAGGGCATTATGGTCAGCCAGCTCATCACCGATTCGGGGCGTACGTCTAACCTGGTGGCCAGTTCCAGGCTGCAAGCGCAGGCCAGTTCGCAGCAGGCGCAGGCCACCCGCTACGACGTGCTGCTGCGCGTGAATCAGGCTTACTTCCAGGCGCTGCAGGCTCAAGCCCTGGTGAAGGTGGCGGACGAGACCGTGGCCGCGCGCCAGTTAGTGGTGGACCAGGTGACCGCGCTGGCGCAGAATAAACTGCGGTCGCAACTGGACGTGAGCTTCGCCTCGGTGAACCTCGCGCGGGCGAAGTTACTGCTGATCCGCGCGCAGGACAGTGTCCAGCAGGCGTTCGCGGAGTTGACGCGCGCCCTGGGCCTCGACCAGCAGCAGACCTACAAGTTGAATGAGGAACCGCTGCCGCCCAGCCCGCCCGTGGATTCTGCAGAGATGGTAGCGCAGGCCTTCCAGCAGCGGCCGGAGCTGGCGGGTTTGCGGCTGGAGCGGGAATCGGCCTACCGGTTTGAGCGCGCCGAGCACGACCTGTCCTATCCCACCGTCAGCCTGGTGGGCGTGGGCGGTTTTACCCCCGTCATCAAACAATTGACCACCGTGCCGACCCCCATCGAATATGAAGGCGCCGCCGTGAATGTGGAGATCCCCATTTTCAACGGGGGATTGTTTACCGCACGCCGCGAGGCCGCGCGGTTCAAGGCGCAGGCGGCCGATCAGAGGGTGCGGAATCTGGAAGAGAGCGTCGCGCGCGATGTGCGCGTAGCATGGAGCGATTCTACAACGGCGTATCATCAACTGGACGTGACCGCGGAGTTACTGCGCCAAGCTACCATGGCTCTCGATCTGGCGCAGGGGCGCTATAACCTGGGACTCAGTTCGATCGTGGAGCTGACGCAGGCGCAGTTGAACCTGACGGAGGCGGAGGTGGAGAGTCTGGGGGCCAAGTACGACTACCAGAAATCGTATGCGGTGTTGCGGTATTCCATCGGAATGCTGCGGTGAGGGCGATCTGCGCCCGCCAACTCGGCGTGCCGAGGGCCCGGTGTTTCTGCTAACCTAAGCGCATAAGACCGCGCAACTACAGTACCCGTGTGCCCTTGCTTCGTGGCGGCAGCCTCGCCCAGGCGGCCGGCGGCGGTCCGCGTTCCGTGAGAACACTGCTGGTGCTCTTGCTGGTGTGTGTGATCCTGCTGAGTCAGTCCCTCGCCTTGGCTTCCCAGGAAGAATCGCACCACGGGCCGGACCATTGCTGCCTGCTGTGCCATGTTGGGCCGTTGCCCTTCCTGCAGACAACCGTAACCGCCACGGTGACGCCGGTCTTCCTGGTAGCCTGGCTCGCCCCAACCCCGGATTTCGAGCCGGCCCACCTGGTGCCGTTGTTCACCACTGCCTCACGAGGCCCTCCCGCCGCATAGCTCCTCCCTGCCCATCCCTGTTTCTTAGAAGAGGAGAAGAGTATCGCCATGCAGACAGCATCGTTGTCGACTGGCGTGCGGCGAATCCCATTTGCCGCATGTGCCCCCGCGGCCCTCCTGGCGGCGCTGGGGCTGTCCCAGTTGGCCTGTGGAGAGTCGAAAAAGGACGAAAGCAAATCCGCGCCCGAGGCGAGCGTGCAGCCCGGCCTTTTTACCGTGCCACAGGATCAATTGGCCCATCTGAAAATAACGCAGGTCGCGAAGACCTCCTGGGGAGTGGCGATCCACACCACCGGTACAGTGGATTGGGACCAGGACCACACCACCCAGGCCATCACCCAGGTGAACGGGCCGATCACCCGGATTCTGGTTGATGTTGGCACGCCCGTCAAGAAGGACGAGCCGCTGCTCTACGTCTCCAGTCCCGATGTGGCCACCGCCATCGCGGCGTACCGCAAGGCCCGCAACCGCGAGCAATTCAATAAACGCATCGTCGACCGCATGAAGGAAATGCTGGACCACGGGGTGGTGGCCGTCAAGGATTACGAAAGCAGCGTGGCGGACTACAACGACGCCACCACCGACGTTCAGAACAGCGTGCAGCCGTTGCGCATCTTCGGCATCACCGCGCAGGAAATCGATCAGGCGGAGAAACAGGGCACATCCATCGGCACCGAACTGGCCGTCCGTTCTCCCATTTCCGGGGTGATTGTGCAGAAGCTCATTTCTCCCGGCATGCTCATCGAAGCCGGACAAACCGTCTGCTTCCAGATCAGCGACGTTTCCACCGTGTGGGTGCAAGGCCACATTTTCGATCGTGACCTGCAGTCGGTCAGGAACGGCGACGCGGTGGAAGAAACCAATCCATCCTTCAACCGAAGCTTCCACGGGGCCATCGCCTACATTGGGTCCTTCGTGGATCCCAGCACCCGTACTACATCGGTCCGCATCGTGACCAGCAACCCCGGCGGACTGTTGAAGAAGGATATGTTCGTCGACGCGGTGGTCCACACCAGCCGGCGGGACAACATTCTGGTAGTGCCTGTGGCGGCGTTGCTGCGCGACGACAAGAACGAGCCCATCGTGTACGTGCAGGCGGCGCCCGGCAAGTTCGCGCAACGCTCGGTAACCATCGGTCCGCAGCAGGATGGGCTGGTGGAGATCTCGAGCGGCTTGCGGGCGGGCGAACCCGTGGTGGCCGACGGCAGTCTCTTCCTGCAGTTCGCCAACGCGATTCAATAGGGCGCAAACATCATGATCGCGAAACTAGTCTCCTTCGCCCTGCAGCAACGATTTGTGATAGTGATCGCCTCGCTGGCCCTGATGGTCTGGGGCGCTCTCTCTTTCCAGAAGCTACCGATTGACGCATACCCGGATCTGTCGCCGCCCCACGTGGAAATCATCACGCAGTGGCCCGGCCACGCCGCCGAAGAAATCGAACGGCTGGTCAGCATTCCGATTGAAATCGAGATGAACGGCATTCCGCGGCTGGAAGCGCTGCGCTCCATTTCGCTGTATGGGCTTTCCGCCATCGAGATGAACTTCGAATACGGCGCCGATCCGTACTTCGTGCGCGAGCAAGCCTTTGAACGCATGGCCAACGCCAATGTGCCTTCCGGCCTGCAGCCCACTATTTCGCCGTTATTCAGTCCCAGCGGCCTGATCTACCGGTATGTGATGCAGAGCCCGGATCGTTCGCCGCAGGACCTGAAGGTGATCGAGGATTGGGTGCTCGAGCGTCATTACCGCTCCATACAGGGGGTGGCTGACGATTCGGGCTTCGGCGGCATGGACATGCAGTATCAAGTGCTGCTGGACCCCACCAAACTATTCGCCTACGGCGTGACGGTTCCGCAAGTGACCCAGCAACTGGGTAGCAACAATGCCAACGCCGGCGGCGGCTTCTATTCCCAGGGCGGGCAGTTCTATTACATCCGGGGATTGGGGCTGGTGCGCGATACGGCGGACATCGGCAACATCGTTCTGCAGGAGAAGAATGGGATTCCGGTGTACGTCAAAGACATCGCCAAGGTGGAAATCGGCCACGCGCCGCGGCTCGGCCAGTTCGGATATATGAACCAGGACGAGGCGGTGGAAGGGGTCATCCTGATGCGCGTCGGCGAGCAGGCGCAGGTAATCCTGCGGCGCGTCGAAGCCATGACCAAGGAACTCAACGAACACGTGCTGCCGCCCGACGTGAAGGTGGTGCCGTATTACGACCGCCAGGGACTCATCGAAGAGACCACCAAAACCGTAGAGGAAAACCTGCTGCGCGGCATGCTGCTGGTGCTGGTGATCCTCGGCCTGTTCCTGTTCAGCGTGCGCACGGCCTTGATCGTCGCGGTGACCATTCCGTTTGCGCTGATGTTCTCGTTCATCTGTCTGGACTGGCGGCATATTCCCGCGAATCTGCTGTCTATCGGCGCCATCGACTTTGGCATCATCGTGGACGGCTCGGTGGTGATGGTGGAGAATATCTTCCGCGAAGTGGCCGCCCGGCACGCAGAGGCGAAGGACCGCCACGATATTCACTTCATTGAAGTGATCCGGGCGGCAGCGCACGACGTGGAGCGGCCGATCTTCTACGCGATTGCGGTGATCATCGCCGGCTATTTGCCGATTTACGTGCTCACGGGGCCTTCGGGCCGGTTGTTCCAGCCCATGGCGGACACCATGTCGTTCGCGCTGTTAGGCTCGCTGCTCTGCGCCCTGACGCTGCTGCCCGTGCTGTGCTCCTTCTTTCTGCGGAAGCACGTGCATGAGCCGCGCGCGCGGGTCTATGAGGCGATTCGCGGCTTGTATGGCAGAATGCTCGGCTGGTGCCTGCGCAACCGGTTGATCACCGTGGCGGTCATCCTGGCGATCTTCGTCGCGTCGCTAATGCTGATTCCAGGGATCGGCGGCGAGTTCATGCCCCACCTGGACGAAGGCGCCCTGTGGGTGCGCGCCACTACGCCGTACACCATTTCCTTCGAAGAGGCTTCCAAGCTGTCGCCGGAAATTCGGAATATCCTGCGGAGCTTCCCGCAGGTGACCACAGTCGCCAACGAACTAGGTCGGCCCGACGACGGCACCGACACGACCGGATTCTTCAACAACGAATTCTATGTGGGCCTGAAACCCTACAACGACAAGACCTGGCAAGGCAGCATCCATACCAAGCCCGAGTTGACCAAAGCCATCCAGCAAAAGCTGGCGGCGTTTCCCGGCATCATCTTCAACTACACGCAGCCGGCTGAAGACGCGGTGGACGAAGCCGAAACCGGGTTGAAGAGCTCGCTGGCGGTGAAGATCTTCGGCCCGGACCTGGCTACCCTCGAAGACAGGGCCGTGCAGGTGAAGAACATTATCGCCAAGGTTCGGGGCATCAACGGGATCACCGTGGTGCGGGAACTCGGCCAGCCCACCCTGGTGATTACCCCCGACCGCGCCAAGCTGGCCCGCTATGGCCTGAACGTGAGCGACGTCAACACCATGGTGGAAACCGCCATGGGCGGCACGGCCGCTACGCAGGTGATTCAGGGCGAGCGCCAGTTCGACCTGGTGGTGCGCATGCAGGAGCCATACCGCAGCGATGAGAACGCCATCAAGAGCCTGCTCATCGCCACGCCCGA
>JBEKPZ010000257.1:0-12047 GCA_049520215.1 Bryobacteraceae bacterium
TTGCGCCGCCTGCCGCTTCAGTTCTTCCAGGGCCGGTTGGAGCGGGACCGCGGTTTCCGCCAGGATTTGGCATTGCGTAGCCACCGGAAGTGGGACCCCGAGGCTCTCTTCCAGTTTTTCCAGACGATTCCAGGGAAATCCGCTCCCGTAGCGGAGCATGGCGATCATGCTCGCCGCCGACTCATCGTACTTCTTCTCGCCGGCCTCGGGAGGAGCGGCGGCCGTGTACACGTTCCCGCACAGATTGCATCGCAGCTTTTCCAGCTCATAGACGGTCGCGGCCAGGGGCGCCTGCCCTTTGATCCGCACCAGCACGCCGGGATCACGCTGCGGATAGACCTTGCCGCCGCACCCATCCGGACATGCGTCCCCAGCCTTTAACGAAGCGTGCGGAACGGGGACCTTCTGCGCCCCGTGATACGCGGCGGCGCCGTTGCGCCCATGCCCGGCCGCCGCACGCTTCGGCTTCTGCGCGGCGCTTTCCGGGCCCGGCCCGCCCGTCTGGACACCTGCCTGCTGTAACACCTTGTCGGTTTTCTCGGTGCTGGCCGGACACAACAACTCGCGCAGCGCCGCCAGGGTCGTTTCCTTCTGCTCCAACAACTCAGTCACATAGACCAGCGTGCGGATCGCGGCATGCAACTTCTGATAACCCTCTGCGGAGAGCGCCGGGCGCGCCTGTTCCAGCAATCCCTCCAGTTCCTCGATGGGAACCTGGATGGGCGGCACGCCGGGCCGTCTCATGGTTCCACCCTCTGTAATAACTGGCGAAACCGTGGCGTCAACGGATAGCCCAGGATCTCTTTAATCGAGCGGTTCGGCCGGCCCGTCTGATCGTCCTTCCCGCGGCCCGTGGTGCGCCCCAACAACACCCAGTTAGCCGACGGATCAAACCGAGCCGCTCAACCTGTTCGGCGGCGGCCTCGTCTATCACAGCGCGCCCTTCGCGGAAGACACCGAGATCGCCGGCAACGTGCGCCTGGAAGCCTGGATCGCCATGGACGTGCCCGATACGGATTTCGAAGCCAGCCTCTACGAAATCCTGCCCAACGGCGGCAGCGTGCTCCTGACCGGTGACGCCATGCGCGCCCGCTACCGCGACTCGACGCGCCAGCCCAGCCTGGTGGAATCCGGCCAGATCGTGAAATACGAATTCCGTGGTTTCACCTGGTTCTCGCGACGCATTGCCAAGGGCAGCCGCCTGCGCCTGATGCTGCGCTCGCCCAACTCCATCCAGTTGGAAAAGAATTACAACTCCGGCGGCATGGTGGCGGGCGAATCCGCCGAGGACGCCCGCACTGCCCACATCGCGCTATATCACGACGCCGGGCACGCCAGTTACTTGGAACTGCCCATCGCCGGCACGCGGTAAACTGGGAGACCGGAGGCGATATGCGATGGCGGGCATGTCTGTTTGCAATCGTCGCTCTCCCTCTGTGCCTCCATGCCGAATTGCTGCCGATCCGGTCTTACAGCACGGCTGACGGCCTGGCCGCGGACCACATCAACTACATCGCGGCCGATTCACGCGGCTTTGTCTGGTTCTGCACGCCGGAAGGACTCTCGCGGTTCGACGGTTACCGTTTCGTCGACTTTGGCGTTGCGGAAGGGCTTCCGCACCGCTGGGTAAACTCTTTCTTAGAGACCCGCTCCGGCGAATACCTCGCCGGGACAGGGGGCGGTCTTTGCCAATTCCGCGCGGGGGGCAGCGGAAAATTCACGACATACCTGCCCGGAAACAATCGATTCGAAAACACTGTCGGCGTTCTGATGCAAGATTCCAGCGGCCGAATCTGGTGCGGGACCGACGGGGGGTTATTCGAACTGCTGAGTGACCACAAGTTCCGCCGCCAACCGTTGCCAGCGCCTGTGCCCCCACAAGAGAGGATCGAAGTCTCCGATGTGATAGAGGACGCCGGCCATAAGCTGTGGGTGGCTACCACACTCGGGATCTATGTCATCGGCAAAGGCGGCGCTGTCCAGCACATCGCTAAAGAGGATGGCCTGCCCAATGAGTATGTGGATGCGTTGTTACTGGATAAGTCCGGCAGGCTATGGGCCGGGACGCGCGATGGTTTGGTGCTAATGCGGGATGGGAAAAACGAGGGCAGGTGTGGCGTTCAGCAAGTCTACAAGCAAATAGGGGGACTGAAACGCGTCATTGTGGAGTCGCTGGCGGCGGGCAGCGACGGGACCATCTGGATCGGCACCCAGGTCGGAATCGTGCGCTCAGTTGCCGGCAGCCCTGGGGCGTTCCGGATTATGACTCGCGCCCAGGGACTCATCGACCGCCAGGTCACCGCGTTGGCCACGGACCGCGCCGGAAATATGTGGGCCGGGACGGAGGGGGCCGGTGTAATGAAAATCCAGCCCGCCGGATTCACCACCTATCGTGAACAGGACGGTCTCGCATCGGATCGGGTGTTTGCGGTTTTGGCGGATCGCACCGGCGCTGTTCTAGCCGTCACTGTTTCGGGCGAAACGTCCAGGCGTTCGGTGAACGTATTCGACGGCGTCAGGTTCCACGCCCTCGCGCCCAGAGTGTTTGCCGACCACCCCACGTGGGGACAGCAGCAGATCCTGTTCCAAAGCCATACCGGCGAGTGGTGGGCGGCGACCAAGGTCGGGCTTTGCCGGTTCCCGCCGGTGAAGGCGGCGGATCTTGCATGGACGCAGCCTGAGACATGCTTCGCCCCGGACACCGAGGTGTTCCGCGTTTTCGAAGATTCCAAGGGCCGTATCTGGGCCTCCGCTCGATCCCCCCGGGGCGACGAGCTCATGCGATTGGATCCTTCGACGGGCGCATTTTCTTCCGAAAAAGCAGATGGCTTGGCGAGCGCCTTCGCCGAGGATCGCAATGGCGCCATCTGGATGGGCTTCTGGGGCGGCGGCTTGCTGCGCTATGACGGCCGGCAATTCACTCCCTTCGACCGCGTGCATGGAGCGCCGCCCGGTACCATTTTCGCCCTGTTCGCCGATAGTGCTGGGAGACTGTGGATCGGCTCCAGCGCCGGCGGGCTTGGATTGGTGGAGAACCCCGGCAGCGCGCAACTCCACGTGAGAGCGTATAACACTGCGAACGGTCCGCCCGCAAAGAGACTGGCAAGCGACACCGTGCTCTGCATCGTGGAGGATAAGGCTGGGGGCATCTACGCCGCCACGGCGAAAGGCGTGGATCGTCTGAATCCGGATACGGGTGACATCAAGCATTTCTCGACCGCAGACGGATTGGCGCACGGAGAACCGACATCGGCGCTGCGCGACGCCTCCGGCGACCTGTGGTTCGCGACCAAGCAAGGCCTGTCCAGGCTGCGGCCCGCGCCAGCCCGGCCACCCGCCGTTCCCTCCGTGCGGATTACCGATCTGCGCGTAGGACGCGATCGCTATCCGGTCTCCCAGGTTGGAGAAACGCAAATCTCCCGCGGCGATTTGCAGCCTTCCCAGAATCAGTTTCAGGTCGAGTTTGTGGGCTTTAACGACGAACCGGAAGAGAGCTTGCACTACAAGTACATGCTGGAGGGCGGCGACTCCGGCTGGCAGGGGCCGGCCAGGGACCATCAGGCGAACTACCCCGGGCTGGCGCCGGGACGCTACCGGTTCTTGGTTAAGGCGGTGAATTCGGCAGGCGGCGAAAGCGTGACGCCAGCGGAGATCGATTTTGTCGTTCTTCCACCGGTCTGGAGGCGCTGGTGGTTTGAAACTCTGGCTCTGGCAAGCCTGGCCGGCCTGATTTTTGCGGCGCACCGCTACCGCGTGTCCCAGGCGGTCCAAATCGAGCGCATGCGCACCGCCATCGCCACCGATCTGCATGACGATATCGGCGCCAGTCTCTCGCAAATTGCCATATTGAGCGAAGTGGCGCGCGGCGATGCCCACCTGGGACAATCGGGACCCAACGAGCGCCTGGAGCGGGTTGCCGCGCTGGCTCGCGAACTGGTGGATTCCATGAGCGACATTGTGTGGTCGATGCGCGCTGAACCGGAGGGCGTGGACTCCCTGATCCGGCGCATGCGCGAGTTTGCCAACGACCTGCTGGAGTCCCAGGCCATCGCCTTCGCCTTGCAGGCGCCCGGCCCGGACACCCATCCTCAATTGAGCCTGCAAGCCCGGCGGCAGCTCTTGCTCATCTTCAAAGAATGCCTGCACAACGCCGCGCGTCACTCCGGTTGCACGGCGGTGGAAGCGGAGTTGAGGGTGGAAGGCCGGGAGATTCTGCTGCGTGTGCGGGACAACGGCCGCGGCCTGAACGGCGGTCCGCCCCGGACAAACGGGGGCACCGGTATCCCGAGCATGCGCAAGCGCGCCCAGAGCCTGGGCGGCCGTATGGAATGGACGGCCCCTCCCGGCGGCGGATGTACGGTCGAAGTGCGGCTGCCGATGCGGCACGGCGCCTTTGGCAGATCCAGCCTGTAGCCGGGGCCACAAAAATGTGGGGCGCGTCCCCCGACCCGCGCCGAGCCCTGGCTCGGCAGTCGCCCCCGTGCCCACCGCATACCTACACGAACGTGCGGGTTGTCGGCGCAGCCTTTTGCGGCTATAAGTAACTGAAGCGCGCCAAAGCGGCGCAGTAAGTGTAGCTCAGAGGAGCGAAAAATGGGTCACATCTTGCGAATACTCGGAACTCTGTCGTTGCTCGGCCTGCTGGCCGCCAGCCTGGGCCCGGCAAACGCCGCGCAGATCCAACTCAATGGGGCCTTCAAGTGCGTAGCGGTCGCCGGCTCCAAGACCGCCAACGGCACGCCCGTGATCGCCTTCTCCTGCTCAGGGGGGCCCGAAGACCGGTGGAACTACGTCAACGGCCAGTTTCAAGGAATTGGCACGGCCAACGGGGCGGCCATGTGCCTCGACGTGAAAGGCGGGGGAGTTACCGCCGGAACCCTGGTGGACCTGTGGCCCTGCGGCACCCAGCCAAACCAGCAGTGGGAAGTCGAGGGAAACCAGATTGTTGCTTTGGAGGCTGGCATGTGCCTGGACAGCTCTGGCGGGCCAAAGGCAGGGGGAGGCACGCAACTGGTGATAAACGTTTGCAGCACCGCGGCGAGCCAGGACTGGATCGTGCGCGGCCTGGAACTCGAGTTGAATACGGGCGCTCCCTATTTGTGCGTGAACGTGCAGGGAAGCAAGACAGCAAATGGCACGCCCGTCATGGCGTACTCTTGCGACGGCGCGCCAAATGAACTGTGGAACTATACTGGAGGCCAGTTCAAAGGGCTTGGTACGGACAACGGGAAGAGCACGTGTCTCGACGTGGTGGGGGCCGGGACTACCCCCGGCACCTACGTAGACTTGTGGCCTTGCGGCACCCAGCTAAACCAGCAGTGGGCCATCCTCAACACTGGTACGATTCTTGCCACGCAGAGCGGGTTGTGCCTGGACAGCGCGGGACCGATCCTGGGTGGCGGCACGCAACTGGTAATCAATCCTTGCACCGGCGCTTCGAGCCAGAATTGGAACGTGCGTTAAATGCTGCGCTGATAGCTCAATTCAAAGGAGCGAAAGAATGGGCCACATCTTGCGAGTATTCGGAACTCTGGCGCTGCTCGGCATGCTGGCCGTCAGCATGGGCCCGGCGAGCGCCGCGCAACTTCAACTAAATGCGGGCGCCCCGTACCTGTGCGCAGTGGTCCAGGGCGGCAGTACTGCCTGGGGCACTCCCGTGATCGCCTACTCCTGCTCAGGGGGGCCCGAAGACCAGTGGGAATACGTCAACGGCCAGATTCAAGGGATTGGCACGGCAAACGGGGTGTCCATGTGCCTCGACGTGTATGGAGCGGGGACTACGCCCGGCACCCCGGTTGATCTGTGGCCCTGCAACGGCGAGCCAAGCCAGCAGTGGGAAATCCTGAATTCGTTGGTGGCCTCGGGACCCGAGATTCTTGGCCTGCAGAGTAACATGTGCTTGGACAGCTCAGGGGGACCCGCGGTGGGCGGCGGCACACAACTGGTGATCAACCCGTGTACCGGCACGACCAGCCAGAGTTGGATCGTGCGTGGCATGCAACTCGAATTCAATGCGAGCGCCCCCTATGTGTGTGCGAACGTCGAAGGAGGCAAGACAGCCAACGGCACGCCTGTGCTCGCGTACTCTTGCGACGACGCGCCAAATGAACTGTGGAACTATGAGAACGGCCAGATCCTCGGTATCGGCACGGAAAACGGGACGGCCAGGTGTCTCTCCGTGGTTAGAACAGGTGGATCTTATCCAATACCCGTGACGTTGTCCACTTGTACCAGCGGGAACGTGTACCAGGACTGGGTGATCGTGAACTGCACCTATGAGATTGGCGACTGCCCGGGGGGGCCCGCGACGACTTACGAGATAAAGAACGTACCCATCAGGGGGTGCCTGGACACCTCGGGGGGCGCATCGGTCGGTGGGGGCACGCAACTCGTGCTCAATGCGTGTACAGGTGCGGCGAGCCAGAATTGGAACGTGCGTTAACTCGGCCAAACCGAAGATGGCGACAACCAACTTAATTCAAAGGAGCCGAAAAATGAGTCGCATCTTGCGGGTATTCGGAACTCTGGCGTTGCTGGGCATGCTGGCCGCCAGCATGGGCCCGGCGAACGCCGCGCAAATCCAGCTCAATACGGGCGCACCCTACCTGTGCGCAGTAGTCGAAGGCGGCAATACGGCCGCCGGCACGCCCGTGATCGCCTACTCCTGCTCAGGGGGGCCGGAGGACCAATGGGAATTTGTCAACGGCCAGTTTCAAGGGATTGGCACGGCAAACGGGGTTTGCCATGTGCCTAGACGTAAAGGGGGGCGGGGATACCCCCGGAACCCTGGTGGACCTGTGGCCCTGCAACGGCGGGTTAAACCAGCAGTGGTATATCAGTGAGGACCCGTTGGGTAACACTCAGATTGGTTATATCGGCAGCACAACAGGCCCTACTCTTTGCCTGGACAGCTCTGGGGGGCCCCCCGTCGGCGGCGGCACGCAACTGGTGGTCGAATACTGCGGCGGCCAGCCGAGCGCGACTTGGATCGTGCGTGGCATGCAACTGGCGGCGCCGAACGCGCCCTATGTGTGTGCGAACGTCGAAGCAAGCAGGATTGCTAATGGCACGCCTGTGCTCGCGTACTCTTGCGACGACGCGCCAAATGAACTATGGAATTACGAAAACGGTCAGATCTACGGGATTGGCACGGCAAACGGAGTGAATAAGTGTCTCACGCTCGCGTCATTCACCCCGGGGAGCCTGGTCACCTTGTCCACCTGTACCGATAGCAGCAGCCCACTCCAGTATTTGACTATTAACCGTGCGGGCCAAATCTCGAATTCAGGCGCGTTCTGCCTGGACAGATCGGGTGGACCCACTGTGGGTGGCGGCACGCAACTCGTGATCGACGATTGTTCCAGTGCGTCGAGCCAGAATTGGGCCGTGCGTTAACTCAGTTAACGGAAGGCGGCACACTAAGTAACTGATACGCGGCAAATGTTGCCGGCAGCCTGATTCGAGGGAGCGAAAAAGTGAGCCACATCTTGCGAGTACTCGGAACTATGGCGTTGTTCGGCATGCTGGCCGCCAGCATGGGCCCGGCGAACGCCGCACAACTTCAACTAAATGCGGGCGCCCCCTACCTGTGCGCAGTAGTCCAAGGCGGCAATACCGCCCCCGGTACGCCCGTGATCGCCTACTCCTGCTCAGGGGGGCCGGAAGACCAGTGGAACTATGTCGCCGGCCAGCTTCAAGGCATTGGCACGGCAAACGGGAAGGCCACGTGCCTGGACCTGCAGGCCGGCGGGACTGCCCCCGGCACGCTGGTGGTCCTGAACGCCTGCAACGGCGCGCAAACCCAGCAGTGGCAAATGCTTGCCGGTCAGTCGGACGGTCTTCCAGCCAGTACCCTGATCAATGCGTATAGCGGGTCCGGGACTTGCATGGACATCTCGGGGGGGCCCCCGGTCGGCGGCGGCACGCAACTGGTGGTCAACACGTGCACCGGCGTGCCGAGCCAGAATTGGATCGTGCGTGGCATGCAACTCGTTGATGCGAACGCTCCCTACGTGTGTGCGAACGTCGAAGGAGCCAAGACTGCCAATGGCACGCCTGTACTCGCGTACTCTTGCGACGACGCGCCGAATGAACTGTGGAACTATGAGAACGGCCAGATCTACGGTGTCGGCTCGGAAAACGGAACTTCCAAGTGTCTCACCGAAAGCGAAGCTGCTCCAGGGAGTCTCGTGCAGCTGTCCACCTGTAACGGTAGCGGGTTATGGAATTTCCTTTCCCCGGAATTTGGTTCCCCCCCGTACCCGGGTAGCGTTATCAGTAACACGCAGAGTGCCCTTTGTCTGGACAGGTCGGGGGGACCCTCCATCGGCGGCGGGACGCAACTGCTGGCCAACTTTTGCTTACGCCCGACGACGAGCCAGGTTTGGATTGTGCGTTGATTCGGCCTTCAATCGAAGAGAGGCACGCAACCCGTGATCGACGAGCGCATCGCTGCGGCGAGCCAGATCTGGAACGTGCGCTAACTCGGTCAACGGAGTACGGCAAAGCTATCTGATTGAAGCGCAGCCGATGCATCGTTGATAGGAACACGAAACTTCGACGCTGAGTTGTATCTTACGAGCATTCGGGACTTTGCCGATGCATCGCCGCTTCAACCAGCCAAACAAAGAAAGAGAGGAGACAACTATGAGCAAGAGACTTTTGATCGCCGTTTTCGCCCTGCTGCTGGGATCGGCTTCGCTTCACGCTGCCGAGGAGATCCTGGTGGCTAGCCAAAGGAGTAATTCCCTCGAGCAGTTTACCCCCGGCGGAACGTGGGTTCGCACCTTTGCCACCACCGGTCCGTATGCCCCGACTTCAATAGCACAAAGCCCGCTGACTGGAGAGATCTTCGTGACCACTATGTGGACCTCGGGAACGCAAATTGGGCAGCTCGCGAATGTCATCCTGCGATATCGGGTCAATGGGCAATTTGATACCAACTGGGACACGTTCACCGTCTCATGCGGCGATTTCGCTTGTGGCACTTCGTCGACGTTGAGCATGCTCTTCGACTCGTCCGGAAATCTTTGGGTAGCCACTGCCGATGGAGAGGATTTGGGCGAGCCGATATACATCTTCAAATACCTGGCCGCCGACCTCACCGGGCCTAATCCGCCGGCCCAACCAAATCCGATCGTAGCCGATATGTTCCGCGGCGATCAGATGGCGTTCAACAAGTCGGGGAATATCTGCATCGCGGGTTTCATCGATGAAGACGTGCAGTGCTTCGACACCTCCACGAGCGCGCAGACCGCCGACTATCGTACCGAGATTCATGC
This sequence comes from Bryobacteraceae bacterium, assembly GCA_049520215.1. Lineage (GTDB taxonomy): Bacteria > Acidobacteriota > Terriglobia > Bryobacterales > Bryobacteraceae > Bog-159. The sequence continues at coordinate 9,282 of JBEKPZ010000257.1, forward strand.
CAGCGGCGTCAGCCCAGCCATACAGCCGGCAGGGCTCGCTTTCGACGGGGACAACCGGTTGTACCTCACCAGCGTGTTCGCGGGGCAAGTGGTAAGAGAAGTGAAGCCTGGCGGCCCTATCGCTCTGCTAGCTACACTGATCTCGCCCCCGAACTTACTGAATGGCAATCTGGTGTTGCGTGGAGGCAATCTCTACGTGCCCACCTACTACTATCCTCCGCCGACTGTCAGCACCCCGGACGCCGTCTACGAGGTTTCCACCAGCGGCACCGTAACCAAATTCATCGTCGGGGCTGCGCCGCCGGCGCTGGGCAACGATCACATCTGGGGCGCTTACTGCGTGATGTTCTATTCAACGACGCTTTGAGCGGCATGATTAGAGCAACGGCTGGCCGCCCTGGGAGGCATACCCTCTCACTAGGCCCGGCCGGGTGAATTCTCGAAAACACCTGCCAACCCCCGGGCCGGAAGCAGCGTCAAGATCGCGGGCGCCGATCCGGGGGATTTCGCCGGGACCAACACTTGTCCGGTTTCGCCGGGCACGCTGGCCGCCGGAGCCACTTGCTCGATTACGGTCACGATTATCCCGCTGCGACAGGAAAACGCAGCGCCAAGATCGATGTCTCGCGTTATTGCATCGTCACCAAAGCGCCTGACGCGACGCTGGACGTCGATGGTTTACACTGGAGCGTCAAAAGGACCATATATTGGGGGGAAAACAATCTGAAGCTGCGGTCATCGGCGTGGCCGTCATCGAGGACCAGCAGGACACGCGCGAAGGCATCTCGCTGCTGATCAACCGCACCGATGGTTTCGAGTGCCGCCACGCCTATGCCTCGATGGAAGCCGCGCTGGACCAGATCGGGGTCCGTCCGCCACGCGTGGCCCTGGTCGACATCGGGCTGCCGGGAATGGACGGCATCGACGGAGTGCGGATTCTGAAGGAGCGCTATCCGCGCATCGCGCCCGTGATGCTGACGGTGTACAAAGATGACGACCGCATCTTTCGGGCGATGTGCGCGGGCGCCTGCGGATACCTGCTAAAGAACACGGCGCCGGCCAGGTTGATGGAGGCGATCCTCGAAATCGCCGAGGGTGGGGCGGTGATGTCGCCGGAAGTAGCCATGCGCGTTGTGGAACTGTTTCGCAAGGCGCCCGTACGCGAACCCGCCTGGGTGGGCCTATCGCCGCAGGAGACCCGTCTGCTGAAGCTGTTCACCGAAGGTCATCAGAACAAGACCGCAGCCGCGGAACTGTGCATCAGCATTCACACCGTCAGTTTTCACTTGCGCTCCATCTACGAGAAGCTGCACGTGCATACGCGCTCGGAAGCCGTGGCGCGCGCCCTGCGGGACGGCCTGATTCATTGAACGGCCCGCGAGTCACCGGTGCGCCTCGCCACGCCAACGGTGGTGCGCGCCGGGCGCGGCTCTTTGAAATACGTCGTGTAAATCGCATTCATGCGTGGAAACAGGCTCATATCGGTCAGGTACACCTGCACCGCCACGGCGTCGTCGAAGCTCATGCCCGCCTCTTTCAGAATGAGCCCGATGTTGTCCAGGCACTGCTTCACTTCGGCATCGAAGTCTTCGGGAAACTGGCCGGTCTTCAACCAAGAAGAAGGTCCTTGGCGACCGCTGGAGCAGCGGAGGACCAGCGGAGGAAAGGCACGATAGCCGCGGTCCAAACCGAGTGGCACGGCTCTTCGAAGCGATAGCGTTAGTCTGCGGCGGTGTAATGCCGATCTCGCTCCAGATGTGCCCAGAGATTTGAGGCGGTGGGGCGAGTTCGAGTTCGGCTTTACGCCACCACAACGGGAGCGAGATCGGCTTTACGCCGACGCAAAACTACGGCTATCGCTCGGGCGCGCATTATCCTGGAGTCGGCACGATTCGTAATACTGCTTTCCTCCGCTGGTCCTCCGCTGCTCCAGCGGTCGGGTGTTCACCTCGGGTGCCGGCGACCAGACGTTGGGCGGCATCGAGAGGGCGTTGGCCGAGGGACGTGCCGTCGGCGGCGTAGCACGGGATCGTTGACCGCGGGGCGCTGGTCGGTTTCATTGCCGTCATCGCTTAGGGCCTCTGCCGTCTCTGCTCAAGGGCTTCACCGCAGCGGGGGGCGCCGTCCCCGAAACGCCGTGGCGCATGCCTGGCGTAACTGGGCCGTCCTGCCGACCGCCGGACTTGGCCACCGTTCGCGCTAATGAACCGGATTGTGTTTACTGCGCTTGGGGTTCCGCCGCGCCAGAGTGGGCGAGCGGACTCTGACCGCCACATGCGGGGACCTGCGGAACTGCGCCAACGTGCGATTGAGAGCCTCCTACGGAGAGCGTACACGGGCGCTCCGTTGCCCATCAACATTCACCAACGGTTGCGGGAAGAGGCTCGGGCCCTTGAGGCTATCGACCGGCGCCGCGAAGACGAAGACAATCCGCACATCGGATTAGGCGTTGAGGAACGGATACTCACCAGGGAACTGCGGGATCTGGCGCGCGCGACCGTCGCTCACGACATGGGCGCTGAGTGAGAAGACGGGGTTGGTCATTGCAAAAGTGAACGATGGTTCTCGGTTGACCGTCCCCAATGGCCGATCCCCTTTTGCTCGCGGCGAGCGCTCCGATTTAAGGATGGGCCGCAGACAAGTTGTCGTTGCAACCATGCAGCCGCGAGGCTTCGACGAAGCACACTTGGAGCACGACGTCGTCGCTGGGGCCGGTGGCGTCCGAGGCCGGATCTGGTCCAGGTCGCTCTTCCCACTCGAACCAAG
>JBEKPZ010000258.1:0-10615 GCA_049520215.1 Bryobacteraceae bacterium
GTGAACCGGTCGCTGTGGCGTCCGCTCTACCGTCTGGCGCAGACGCGCTACAAGCTGGAGGGGTGAGGTGGGACAGGCTTTAGCCTGTCAAATGCCGACGCGGAGACGTGGCGAGGGGCGACGCGGGAGATTCCTCTACATTGGCGCCGGCCGCGACGTGGGCGCGCGTGCGATCTGCGCTGAGGTCACGGACGCACGGTCAGATCCGCCGTCTTGGTGACGCTACCGGAAGCTGCGATGATAGTCACATCGGTCGAACTGGTCACTGCGGTCGTGGTAATGCTGAACGTCGCGGACGCATCTCCCTCCGGGACGGTAACAGTCGCTGGAACCGCGGCGACTGAGGCGTTATTGCTGCTCAGCCCCACGACGATGCCCCCCACCGGAGCCACGCCGTTCAACCTGACCGTGTTGTTCGTGGTGGTTATCCCCCCCGTTACGGTTGTGGGGTGTAGGGCGAGCGACGCCAACGCCGGCGGCTTCACCACCAGCCCGCCGGCCACCGTGCCGCCATTGTAAGTCGCGTGAATGGGGACGGTGGTCTTGACCGAAACCGCGGTAGTCGAGATCGGGAACGTCGCGGAGGTGGTCCCTGCGCCGACAGTCACGGAGGCGGGGACTGACGCCGCCGCATTCAGGCTGGCCAACGTGACGGTCACGTCCGCAGCCGGCGCCGTGTTCAAGGTGACTGTGCCGGTAGTTGACGCGCCTCCCGTGACGCTGGCTGGCGAAGCCGACACGCCCGTTAGCCACAAACCGCCCGCCGGGTTGACCGTGACGCTGGCGCTGGCCGACCTGCCGTTGGCCGCGGCGGTTATCACAGCGGCGGTGGGCACTCCTACCGTCCCGCCAACGATGGTGAACTGGACGGATGTTTTTCCGGCGGGCACGGTGACCTGCGCCTGGACTGCCGCAACCTTCGCGTGGCTCGAAGTGAGAGTAACCACGGTGCTGCTGGGCGCGGCCGCCGCGAGGGTGACTGTCCCCTTCACTTTCGCGCCGCCCACAACCGGCGTGGGCGCCGTTACGCTGCTGACCGGTGGCAGCCAAAACGGATTGACGGCCGCCACTACGCTGGCGTCCGCGCGGCCATAGAGAATTGTCGAGCCATCCGGCGAGTAAGTCAGCGAAAAAAGGTTATACCCGGCGCTGCCCGCGGGCGAGCCGCCGGTCTCCTGGTCGTAACTCTGCACCACGCTGCCGTCGGAAATCTGCCAGATGCGAAGGACGCCGTCGTCGCCGCCCGCGGTCAGGTAGCCACCATCGAGCGAGAAGCCCATGGTCCGGATCTGGCCTGTGGAGCCGGCCAGCGTAGTGGAATAGGAGCCGTCGATCTTCCAAACGTATACCGGCGGAGGATTGCCGCTATTGTATCCGCCTGCCGCCACCATCGTGGAATCCGCCGACCAGGCGAACGCGTTCGCGTTGCCCGCCGATATTGTCAGGGTATACTTCGGCGGCGTCCCGGCCAATGTCATGTCCTGAACCCTGTAAACATACACAGCCGCATTGCCGATCACCGCCAGGTACTGGCCATCCGGCGAAAACCTCGAGCAGTTGGATAGAACATAGCCGGTGCCCTGTCCGACCTTCGATCCGTCGGCGAACAGATACAAGCTTGCGCCGCTCGACAGATACTTTCCGTCGGGCGACAAATCGGCGCATCCTATTCCCGCGAATGTTTGCTGGGGAGCCGGGTTGCCGATCTGGTAAACATTCGTCTGCGTCTCTCCGACATCCACCACCAGGGACTGGCCATCCGGCGTGAAATGCACGGAGTAGACACCGGGGGCCTGTCCGCTGCCGTTGTATGCAACGAGCGACTGTACCAGGTTGCCCGTCGCAATATCGTAGACGTTGACGACGCCATCCGTTGCGGAAAACGAGGCCGAACCTGTTACGGCTAGAGTCCCATCGGGCGAAAAAGCCACGCCTTCCACCAGGCCCCAATCTACCGTAATGTTTCGCTCGAAAGCGACTGCGCCGTCTTGCGGGTTCCATAACTGGATCTGAGTGCTGAGCGCGAGCGCAAGAGTACTATTGTCCGGAGTGTACGTGAGATAGCCAAGGTATGTCGTGCCGCTTGGATCCTGTGGGTTACCCGCCTCGATCGTCGTGTAGGGTGAGGTCGCCGTTGGATGGTATAACAACACCGGATCGGGCGAGACCGTCTCGCTTTCGCCGTGCGCAAGATCGCCGGTTGACGTGAACGCGGTGTAGGCGGAGTATGCTGTGGATGGGAAGTTCAACGCGGGGGACGGCTGGCACCCCGGAGGGAGCCCCGGGCAGGCGGTCGAAACGGCCCAAAGAGCGCTCCGCGTGGCGATGAATTGCCCGTCGCGCGACCAGAATAGATACCCGCTGCCGCAAGTTAGCTCCCCGAAACTGCGATACGTGCCATCTCCTGGGACCGGTGAAATTGTCAGATAACCGCTTTGTGAGGTACAAATGGCGAGGCTGTTGCCATCCGGCGAAAAACTCGGCGCTGCGAAGGATTGGAGGTAAGTGGGGGATTGCGGGATTTGCGATTTCTGCGTACCGTCGGCGGCGTTGAGAATGTGGACGATGCCATCGGCCGTGCCGGCGGCTATCTGGCTGCCGTCGGGCGAGAAGCTCAGCCCGCCGGTGACGGCCAGCGGTATGCTCCAGACCGGCGGCGCACCCGCATCGTCGGTGCGGACCAGTTGAGTGGTCCCGCCGCTCGGGGTGGGACCGGTGGCCACCACGAACTGGGCGTCATTGCTAATCGCGGTGTTGCCTGGCGGGAAGAGCTGTGTAAAGGGTGAGCGGATCGTGCGCAACAACATCCCGTCGGAGGCGCGCCAGATCTTAACGGTTTCCCCGACGCTGACCAGCGTTTGGCCGTCGGGAGAATACCCGAGCTGATAGATTCCGCCTGAGTGTCCCCCTCGCATCCAGGCGATGTCGGGCCGCTGCGCCGAACACGAAACAACCAGGAGTACTGGAAAGATCAGTATGCGGGTCTGCCTTGAGAATACCTGTAAGGCCGATTTGACTTCATGAGCAATTTCGCGAAACATTGCAGATTTCCCCTCCTCCGGAGTCGAACCTGGATCGCAATCTTCGCAAATCGGTGCTCGACCGCACAAGACAACAGCTCAGCGTTTACCGTAAACGGCCAGCAAAAACAGCGACTTACGTTCGCGGGGCGGCCTGGTGAATCGCGACAGCGGCGAGCATCGGCAAGCCTTGCATGGCGCCATTCCCGTCACTTTTCCGCTATACTTGCAAGAACCGTTGGGTGAGTCCTTGGAGTCCAGGTCTATCGACAGGTCGGTATCCGTGTGCTCGCGAGAGGACGTACTCGCGGCGCTGAGAGCCATCCTCTCCACAGGCGAATTGGCCCGCTCGGAGTCGATTTCCCGGCTCCTGGATTACATCGTCACAAACACGCTGGAAGGCCGGGAGAACGACCTGAAGGAGTACAACCTGGGCGTCGACGTGTTTCTGCGCGGCCAGGACTTCGATCCCCGGTTGGACAACATCGTCCGGGTACAAGCCCGGAAACTGCGGCAGCGGCTGGCGGCTTATTATGCTACGCCGCGAACCGGGGTACGCATCGAACTGCCCACCGGATCTTATGTGCCGGTGTTTCGACCGATTGAGGCTGCTCCGAACGGCGCCGGACCAGTCGAGGATGAGAGCCAGCCGGCGCGTGGCCATGATTCCCGAGGCGGTTATTGGGTGACGGTAGGCGCAGTGGCAGTGGCTGGCTTTCTGGCAGGCTTTGTCTGCGCCAACCGGCTGGCAAAGCCGCCGGCGGATCTTGGCGCCTCGCTCCGCGTTCCCGTTCTGCTCATCCCGGTGGTCGCCGCGGGCGGCGATCCGGAGGAGGTGCGGGCAGCCACTTTGGTATTCCAACTCGCGCGTGCGCGGCTTTCCCGCATGGCGGGTCTGCGGGTTGCGGATGCCCGGCCGGCGCTGGGGTTTACGATTGAGGGTTCCGCGCGACGAACGGGCAACCGCATTGCGCTCACGCTCAGTTTGTTGGGAGATCGGGTAGAGCGCGGCCGCGGTTTGCGATGTTCCGTCACGGCGCAGGATAACGTGGCGGAGGCGGAAGCTCTGGCCGGGAGGCTGGTGGACCGAATGCTGGTGCATGTGCGCGATCTCGTGGAAGGGAATCCGCGCAGCGGTCCCCAGTGGGGCGCCGCCGCTGCTGACTTCGATGCGGCCGCTCAGTTTGCGGCGGAGGGCACGGTGGCCTCCAGCGGGGCGTGGTCCTACGGTTGGGAGCGACAGTTGGGCGGTCCGTTTCGCCGCTACAGCCGGCCTTTCCACGTAAAGTACTGGGGTGTCGGCACGACGGGCTGGTCCGACAGCGGTGAAGGACCGCAAAACGGACACCATTGTTGCCCGTACGTGGCCAAGAACACATCCGGCCAGGACCTGCAGGAGCAAATCATTGCAATCCCAGCCAACCAGTTGTGGTTCCATCCGGGAGACGACGGCGAGTTCAGCGTCGTGCGTTGGCAGGGTAAAGCGATGGGCCGGTACACGATTGAGGCGCGCTTCTCAGCGCTCACCTTTACTTCGACCGACGTGCATCTTCTGCATAATGACGCGCCGCTCATGGATGGCGTGATAGACGGGCGCGGAGTGTGGCACGATGTTCTCATTCGCAACCTCACCTGCGGACCGAATGACGCCATCGATTTCGCCGTAGGCGTCGGGGCCGACCGGGACAACCAACTCGATATCACCGGGCTGGACGCCCGGATCGCCTCCATGCGGTCGGGGCCATAAGATGTGAGGCGTGGGGCAGGCTCTCAGCCTGCGGCGGCCTCTCAGGCCGCCTCTTAGTTAGGTTGCGGCCGCGCTGCTCTCTGATGCAATGGATCATGTCCAAGTACCAGTACCAGTACAAAAAACTGCTGGCTATTGGACCACTGCATTGCAGCCGCTCACGACCGCGTGGTACCTTCAGCGCGTTACAGCATTTTCGCCGATCCAACCCAAAAAGGATGAATTTACGCATGCATAAAGCTCGTTTCAACGTCTTCGCTCTGCTCGCGATTGCCCTGGTTGTGGCACTTCCGCTGGCGGCTCAAGACAATACCGATATTCTAAAAGAACACTCGTATCCTCCACTCCACCGAATCATCGTCCCGGACGCCTCGCCGGACGCCGGTCCCACAGGGACCTTCCCCGGCAAGATGAAGGCGGCCTATGGCTTCAACAAGATCGCGAGATACGGTGGCGGCCAGGTGATCGCCATAGTGGACGCTTACGACGACCCCAACGCGGAAGCGGACCTGGGCACCTTCAACACCGAGTTCAAGTTGCCGGCTTGCACCACCGCGAATGGCTGTTTCAAGAAGATCATGGCGGCTGGCACACCCGCGGACACTTCCGGCTGGACCAACGAAATCGCTATTGATATCCAATGGGCGCACGCCATTGCCCCAGGCGCCAAGATCATCCTGGTGGAAGCCAAAAGCTCCAGCAACGCCGACTTGTATGCCGCAGTGGACTTAGCGGTGGCAAACGGCGCTACGGTGGTCTCCATGAGTTGGAGCGGTGGTGAACTGGCCAACGAAACAACCGCTGATTCCCACTTCGAAACCACCGGCGTCACATTCGTCGCCGCTTCCGGCGATAGCGGCCACGGCGTCGGCTATCCGGCGGCCTCCCCATTCGTGGTCGGCGTGGGAGGTACCACCCTCACGGTTTCGTCGACCGGAGTCTGGACTAGCGAGACCGCCTGGAGCGGCAGCAGCGGCGGGGAGAGCAAGTACGAGACCGAGCCGAGCTATCAAGCCACGGCACAGACCAGCGGCAAGCGCGGTATTCCGGACGTCGCCTATGACGGCAACCCCAACACGGGCGTTCCGTCTTACAACAGCTACAATTGCGGCAGCGCCTGCTACACCGGCTGGAGTCAGTGGGGCGGCACCAGCATCGGCACTCCCCAGTGGGCGGCTCTGTTCGCCATCGCCAATTCCGGGCGTGTGGCGGCGGGTAAGAAGAACCTCAACCAACCGCAGATTCTGCTGTATCCGGATGCCGAAGCCGATTACCACGACATCACGTCCGGCACGAATGGTAGTTGCGGCGCGCAGTGCACCGCCGGTATCGGCTACGACTTCGTTACCGGACTGGGATCCCCGCAGGCCAATCTGCTGATTCCGGCGCTGATCGCGGCTCCGTAACAAATGGAGGGCGGCCAATCTTGGCCGCAGCCGGCTTTCTAGCCGGCTCTGGCCGCCTGAAAGGCCGCGTGCCGGCAGGATTGCCCGCCCTCCACTCGACTACTGAAACATTGCCGTTACCACATTGGACACCGAACCGGAAACTGAAACCGTTATGTTGGCAGTCCCGCTGCCAGCCAAAGTCGCTGGCAGCAAGACGTTCACCTGGTCCTCCCCGATAAAGCCGGGCGCCGGGCCGGCATAGGCCGCAGCCAGTGTCTGGTTTCCTACCATCACAATCACGTCGGAAAGCGAGGCGCGATTCTGAATGCCCGTGCCCCACAATTCCAGCGCGGTTTCGCCGGAGCTGACATCCAGAGGAACGGGCGTGCAGTGTCCAGCCACGCAATCGGCAATGAGCATCGACTGCTGACCATTGGGTCCGTTGGTGACCAGATAGGCCGCCGCCACTCCCGTGCCGCTTTCGTCCGCCGTGAACAGGCCCGGCGCCACCGGGTTCAACACCACGGGACTGCTGACAGCCACGGAAGGAGTGGTGATAGTAATCACCGCCGGACCCAGATTGGCGCTCTCCGGGATTTCCGCATTGATCTGCGAGGCGCTCGCGAAGAACAAGGGCAGCGGGGTCGCGACGCCGTTGGCATCGGTAACGGTAGCACTCGCCCCGGCCAGACTAGTGGGCAGCGGCAAGCCCGGCGGGGCCACCGCCGTCGTGGCAGCCAGGCTGGCGCCGTAGATGCTCACAATGGAGCCAGGCGCCACCGGCGCCATGCCGCTGGCGGCTGAGACCGTTGCCGCATTAACCGGCTTGATGGCGGCGGCGTACCATTGCCCCAGGGAACTCGTAGTGCCGTTGGCCATTGCGGTGGACTCCGCTTTGGTCTCCGCGGCGGTCAGGTCGGTCCCGCTTAAGCCGGAGGTCTGGTTGTAGTCCAGGTAGGCGAAGAATATCTCGCTCTCGAAGGGAGACACGTATAAGAGCTGCTTCCAATATGCCAGGCCGATCATTTCGCCAAGGAACTCGGCATCCTGCGTCGCTCCGAAGCTGTAAGCGTTGTAGGGTTCGGCGGTGGCCAGCGTATTGATAATGCCGAATTCCGTGGGCGCCTTCATTTGGGCATCGGTCAGCTTGTGGTCCCACGCCTCCGAGATGGCCGCGCGTTTGCCTGCCGCGATGGCCATATCCAGGTACGTCTGGCCTGTGTTCAGAAGGCCGAGATTGACGGAAAAAGTGTGCATGTCGAAGTAGTCTATGCCGGTGGACAGCAGGGCTTGGACGTAGTCCGGCCCGTTCTGCTGCCAAGCGCCGCAGCCGGCGCCGACGAGCGGCTTGCCGTTGATTCCGGCGCCGCGCATCTGGGCGACCATGGTGGAGATCTCGGTGGCCCACTGCTGCGGCGTGTATTCGGCCGACAGGCCGATCAGCGCGGATTCGGTATCCGGCTCGGAGCCCAGATTCAGCCAGTCGGGCTGGAGTAGCTGCGCGACATTCTGCGCGTTCTGCGCGCGCCCGGCGTTGAACTCCGATGTGTTCAGCGATTTGTAGTAGTCATTCAGCGGCAGATCCGTGGCATAGGCGGGGAACACCACGAAAGACTCGATCAGCACCTTCATGTTGCGCTGGCGGGCTTGCGCCATCACGTTCTGATAGAAGGTCAGGACCTGGGCATAGTCTTGCGGGTTATTGTTCTCGAATGAGTAGAACGGCTGGTAAAGGATCGGAAACGAAACGGCGACGGTGACGAATTGCACACCCAGCCTGGCCAAGCCGTCCAACTCCATCTCCACCTTACTCAAGGCGTCGGGCGCCAGGAGGGCCGTGATACCGATATTATCGTTGGCCGCCAGCAGTTCGGTGCCGAACACCGCCGGCGATTTAGCGCCGCTCCACTGGGAACTGAGGGTGGCATTGTAAGAACTCAGGTAGCCTTGCATCTCCGTACACGCCGTAGAGAAAGCTGGCGGAGCCGACGAACACTGTGCCGCCGCACGGTTGGCGACGCATAGCGAGATCAAGAACAGGCAGCAGAGGTTTTTCATGAAAGCTTGAACACCATTTCAACCCAAAGGTCGCGCTGGATGCCTTGCGGTTTCTTATCGTGCTCCGCTGTCGTACAAATCCTCGGCCGCTTACGCTTTGCTTACGCCCCGATAACGGCACGTTTTGGCCTCGCATGTCGATATGCTATGTAGAGATGACTCAGCCTGCGGACACTTCGTGGCACGGACGGCGGTGGGACCTGCCTCCCCTGATTCTGCACCCGTTCGACCGCGGCCTGGATGCAGCCGCGTCCTTAGACAGCATCAAGCTGGCGTTGTATCTCGGCGGCATGGGCGAGCCCGGCTTGGAGAAGGAGCCCTTACTGCGGGCCAGATACACTGAATTTCGCATGCTCGCCCTGGTGGGCAAGGACGTCATGCGCTGGATCGCACAGTGCGTGGATTTCGCTGGTCGCGACGAAACGCTGGCCAACGCAGGCATCCGGCCGCAGAGTTTCGCGGATTTCCTGGTGCATCGCACGCCGCCCGCGGTAGCCGCGCGCTTCGAGAGTTGGGGCGTCACCGACTATCGCCGGATTGTCTCGCGGGCCATCGGCGTCAATGCCGTGTTCCCAACTCCGCCGGATTTCGGCGTGATTTCCACCGAATTTCTGGAAGATTACTACGCTTACGCCGATAGTCTGTTCGCCTGCTATCAGGGCCTCACGCCGTTTACCCGGCTGGAACTCGCCTCGTTCAGCTTCGCGCTCTACACTTCGGACGAATACCTGAGCACGCTGGCATGCGCTCCGGGCGACGAACTCGGTTGATCCGCAACCTGGAGGGCGGACTTCAGTCCGCGCGGGGCTTTAGCCCCGCGACGGCCGCCCTCCAGGGCCGATGTCCCGCAAACTGACCCACTACCGAATTTGCGCGCACCACTTGAAACGTTTGGACGTTTCATCCCACTACCCAACGTACGTCATTCGTGAGCGTGGTGGGCGGAGGATCCGCGAAAGATGAAGATGGAACCGGGGAACCGTTTGTTTCGGAAGCGTTTGCATGTGGAGATCCAGCGAATCCTGCGCTTGCTGGAGCGCACCAGGGGGACGCGCCGCCAGGTTCGCTTGCTGGTGGCGATGGAGACTGGCACACCGCGCCGAAAAACGGCCAGGCCATTCCGTGCGCGCAGACCGGGTGCTTAACCGTTCTGGGGATTCTGATTGACAGAAACCGCTTACTGACGTGCGCGGCTCAGTAAACCTCGCGAAATCAACGCGACTATTGCCGAGCCGCGACCGTAAGGGGTGCTGCATGGCCCTGCTGGCCACCAAAAGTAAAGAAGACGCACGGAGCAGTGGGGCGGGCGCCCTCGCCCGCGGACCGGCGCCCCCGCCGGTCCACCGGCCCCAGGCCGGCAGGGGTTCGCGTCCTCAACGAAGCGGTTTCCCCCAAACGGTTAACCACCCGCGCAGACCTGGCCGCTGAAGCGCACGCCGCGTTAGACGTTACAATCGAACGGTGTCCTCGATCACTCCCGATGGCGTCCGCGCCGCCGCTGCCCGCATACGGCCGCTGGCCCGCCGCACGCCCGTGCTCACCTCATCCGATTTCGACGCCGCCGCAAAAGCGCGCGTCTTCTTCAAATGCGAGAACCTGCAGACGGGCGGCGCATTCAAGATCCGCGGGGCATCCAACCTGATCCTGTCCCTCGCGCCCGCCGATCTGTCGCGCGGCGTGGTGGCTTTTTCCTCCGGGAATCACGCCATTGCGGTGGCCATTGCCGCCCGTCATGCGGGCGCCCACGCCACCATCGTGATGCCCGCCGACGCGCCGCGGTCGAAGCTCGATACCGCGCGCGCGCACGGCGCTCGCATCGTGCCCTACGATCGTTTGCGGGAAAGCCGCGAGGCCATCGCGGCCCGTATTCTCGAAGAGTCCGGCGGTACGCTGGTGCCGCCCTTCGATCATCCGATGATCATGGCGGGGCAGGGAACCGCGGCGCTGGAATTACTGGAAGACTGGCCGGACCTGGATGCCCTGATCGCGCCAGTTGGCGGCGGCGGGTTGCTCTCGGGCTGCGCCACTATCGCTAAGGACATGCGCCCTTCGATCCGCCTGTTCGGCGTCGAACCGGCCGACGGGAACGACACATTTCTCTCGTTCCAGGCCGGCGAGCGCCGCTCCATCCCGCTGCCCCAGACCATCGCCGATGGCCTGCGCGCTCCGCAGCCCGGCGCACTGACTTTTCCCATCATTCGCCAGTTGGTCGAGCAGATTGTGCTGGTCACCGACGATGAAATCCGCGCGGCGGTCACGTTCCTGCTCGCGCGGCTCAAGATCCTGGTGGAACCCAGCGGCGCCGTGGGCGCGGCCGCCCTGCTGTTTGGCAAACTGCCGGACGGCATCGGCAGGGTGGGCGTCATCCTTTCGGGAGGTAACATGGATCTCGATCAATTGGA
>JBEKPZ010000259.1:0-10606 GCA_049520215.1 Bryobacteraceae bacterium
TCCGGCGCGGGCCAGACGGTGGGACAGGCTTCAGCCTGTCGTGTGGCGGCGTCTACGACACCGAGTCCCATACCTGCCGCCATTCCCGCAATTCCGCTTCGGTGGGCGCGGCGTAGCGCAAGCGCAACCAGGCGGCGTCCGCACGCGCCGCCACCGCTAAAACGTCGCGGCAGCCGCTCAATACTGCTTCAGTGCACCAGACGCGTGTGGGGCAGGACTCCAGTCCTGCGGCCGACGTCCACGTCGGCCCACCACCCCCAGCGCGAGCGCAAACACTCCCGCAAGTCGATGGAACCCTGCCGGTAGCCCAGCCCGATCTCCGGCAGGTTGGCAAGCCGGCTGCCCGCGCACGCACGAAACAGCAGATCGGGGTCCTCCGAGCGGAGGGCATCGGGGCGATAGCGGTAGCGCCGGAACCAGGTGGGACAGGCCTGCTGGCCTGTCTTGCGGGCCAGCGGGCAATCTCGCCATGCGCGGCGGGATCGGCGCGTTTGCCGATAGGCGTGCCCGCATCGGTCGCCAGTCGCCGAGCGCGCAGATCGCCGATGATGAACTCGTCTGCCAGCGGAATAGTGAATTCGTTCCTCTTAGGATCCACGGCTCGGACCCAGCCGCCCTCGGCTTTCAGACGGTCGACCATAGGGCTACCGATGAAGCCGCCGGCGCCGTTTACCAGAACATGTTTCATTTGTTTTCCCTCAGGGGATTGGCGAACCTCGCTCATGTGGACGCTATCTCGTCCAGCTTGTCCACTATGGCTTCATAAAACTCGTCAAGCGAGTGGCCCGATGAGAACAGTTTGAGTCGGGATGCTTCGAAATACCCCCGAATCGCTCGATCGGACGCATACATGATCGTATTGGCGAGTTCGACGCACGAACAGGATTGGCACACGAACCCGAGCTGCTCCTTCTGGACAACGTGTCCGATCCAGCCTGTTTTCTGAGTGATAATTGGCTTGCCTGCTGCGGCAGCCCATAGCAGGACGCCACTCACGCCCACGTGGTCGGGGTATGGGGCGAGCACAACATCACAGGTCCTCAGTTCTCTAACAAGCTCATCTTCGGATAGGAATCTGTCGACGTGCCTAAATGATAGCCCTCTCAGCTCTTTCGCCGCAGCTACGAAGGAGAGAAGCTCGCTCCGCTCTCCAGGCGACGCCTCTCGGATCTCTCCGGCCAGTGTGATGTCGATCCTCTGCCGATCCAACGGACTGAGTCTATGTAGCGCTTCCAAGAGCGTCACCAGCCCTTTCCTTCGGCCCAGAGAGCCAAACATGAAAAATCTGGTGCGGGAGCAGCGCTCTCGCGGCCCGTTTGGTGCTTCAAAGGCGGCAACCAAGACGTTCCGGCGAAGGGGTATTGGGTCCGGTACATAATGCCAGTATTGAGAAACAAAGCGCGGCAGCCCCTTCAAGTAATACTGGTCAAACGTGAAGACGACCGGCATTGCCACGTGGCTCGCGAGGTAGTTTATGCCGTTTTTGACACCCCAACGACGTAGTTCGACGACGGGATTCTCCCTGAGCGGGAGATTGAACGGGGGGTGGTGAACAATGCCCGTGATGAAGCCAGGCATCGGCGTGCGGTCGAACACCGCACCGAATATGGTCAGGTCAAACATGTCGCTAAAGCATATCGACCCTGGCCTCGTAGTCACCAAACGTCGAGCTTCCTTCCATGTGGCGATACCCCGACGGGCCGGACTTTCGCTGCGCGAGGAAGCAATATCCAAGAATGCCGGCGAAAGGTACTCAAACGTCACCTTGCCGGAGCAGCCGGAAAGCCGCACTGGATCCGCACCAGCGTACTGGACAAAGCCTCTTCCCACCACGCAGTGCAGGGACCGAACCCGAGGATCCTGCGGAACGCGTTCTATGAAGATCTTACAGTGGCCCTCGTGGTATCCTCCGGTTAAGGGTTCCAGGTAGATCAAATCAAAGCTCATATCATACCGTCTTGAGGCAGGCGGCCATTTCACGGGCAAGATGAACTTCCAAGCCATGTGGTTCACCCGCCAGTGGATATACGCGGCGCACGTAACTGCTGGCATCCTCGATCTCGGCCCACTGTTGCCGTAGGTCGAGGAACGCGGCCGGTGTGCGCGCGTAGTCCTTCTCCAGTTCGGCAAGCCCGCTTTGGTGCCGGAAGCGGGCGAAGTCGCAGCCTTCGAATGGCGCATCCGCCACGGTGCGGTAGTCCGGCGCGGGCCAGACGGTGGGACAGGCTTCAGCCTCTCTTGTGGCGGCGTTTACGACACCGAGTCCCATACCTGCCGCCATTCCCGCAATTCCGCTTCGGTGAGCGTCGTATAGCGCAAGCGCAGCCAAGCGGCATCCGCACGCGCCGCCACCGCTAAAACGTCCCAGCCTCCCTTCAACGCCTCCACGGTTTCCACCCGCAGACGCCCGATGCTATTCAGATAGCGCCCCGCACAACGGCACCACATCCAGCGCGAGCGTAAGCACTTCCGCAAATCGATGGAACCCTGTCGGTAACCCAGCACGATCTCCGGCAGGTTGGCAAACCGGCTGCCCGCGTAAGCGCGAAACAGCAGATCGCGGTCTTCGCAGCGAATGGCATCGGCGCGGTAAAGGTAGCGCTGGAACCAGGACGTTTTTCCCATGAACGTGGGATGCATCAGCTTGAACGAGTGGAGCGGCCTGCGGGCAATTTCGCCGTGCGCGGCGGGATAGTCGCATTTGCCGACGGGCGTGCCCGCATCACCGAACAGCACGGCCCAACCGCCGGTCAGGTCCACATCCGGACGACTGCCGAGAAAGCGTAACTGCTTTTCCAGGCGCCGCGGGTATGCAATATCGTCGGCATCCATACGCGCGACGTACTGCCCGCGGGCACGCTCTATGCACTCGTTCAAGCGGGCTCCCAGTTCGAGGCGCCGCCGGTCGCCCCACACCACGATGCGCGGATCGTGGAAGGAGCAAGCCAACTCGCGGCTCGCATCCGTGGAACCGTCGTCGCAGAGCAGCAGCTCCCAATCCGCATGACTTTGCAGCAGGATCGACCGGATGGAGGCGCCCATAGTGCGCTCCGCGTTGTAAAACGGCATGGCGATGCTTACCAGCGGTGTGCTCATAGCGTGGCGTAGACCTCCTGGCACCGTTGGGCGATACGAGGCCAGTCGTAGCGCGACGCATTTTCGCGAGCGCCGACTGCCAGCGCGCTCAGCGAACGACAGGCTGAAGCCTGTCCCACCGTTGCAGCAAGGAGCGCTTCCAGGCGGGCGGCCAACGCGGGCACATCTCCAGTCTGAAAACGCACTCCGGCGGTTTCCGGAACAGTCTCCCGCAGTCCTCCGTGATCGCTGGCGACTACCGGCTTGCCGCAGGCCTGCGCCTCCACTGCCGCCATGCCGAACATTTCCAGTTCCCGCGTGGGCATGGCGAAGATGTCGCAGGCGTTGTAGATTCCCGGCATATCGGCGTCGTCCAGTGGCGGTAGGTAGATGCCGCCGGCTTCCTGGATTTGAGCAACCAGCGCGCTGAGTTGCGTCACGCCGAACAACTCGCACGGGCCTGCCACCACCAGCGCGGCCGGCCGCTGCAACATGCGATAGGCGGCGATCAGCAGGTCGGTGCCTTTCTGCCGGCACAGCCGGCCCACATACAGGATCACGGGGCGCGCATCGATGCCCAGGCGCGCGCGCCACTCCTTGCGCAGGGCCGCGTCGGGCTGGAAGCGCGCGCAATCCACGCCATTGGGGATCAGTGCCAACTTGCTGTCGGGCAAATTCCAATACGTTTGATACATCTCACGGCAATAGTCCGAGACCGGTGCGATGCGGTCGCACGCCAGCAGGCAGGGGCGCCACACGGCTTTGCTGATCCTGCGCAAGTATGGAAAGCGTCTCCCCGGCTCGAAATGATAATCGCAGCTCAGCACGGTTGGCGCCAGACGGGCGGTCTTGGTGAGCCAGGCAATTTCCGGGCGGTTGTGGATGTGAATCACGCGCGGCGTGCGGCGTGCAACATCTTGCACAAAGCGCAGCGCAAACTCTGCGCGGGATCCGCTCAGGTAACGGATGGATGCGCCGCGATATTCCCGCCAACCGGTCTCCGGGCCGCCCGAATACACGATGACTCGCTCGCCGCCGCGAGCCTGCGCCTCGGCCAGTTCGATCATGCGCCGCTCGATGGCGCCGCCGAGCCGCGCCGGCAGCGGAAGGTGGGAAGGCCCCACGTGGACGATCATTGCCGCGACCTGACAGGCTGAAGCCTGTCCCACCTGACGACCGGCTGAAGCCTGTCCCACCGCGTCACGGCGATGGCACACAGCCACGGCACAAATGCCAGAAAGGTGAGCGGGAACCACGACGTGGATGCGGTAGCCAGTTGATGCACGGCGCGAAACAAGCACAGTCCATAGCCCAGCGCGACCATCGGATTGCGGTTGTGATGGCATCGCCCGTCCAGAAACGCCGCGCCGAACCCCACTAACAGAAATCCCGCCAGCACGCCGCCATAGCTGAAATTGGCGTACAATTCTCCGACCAGCGAGGCTTCCTGCGAAACGAGTCCCTGGTCAAACGCGCCATAGATCAGTTCGCCCAGTTCCTCGCGCACCCCGCGGGAACGCTCGAATCCCGCCGAGACCGGCAGCACCTGCAAGGGCGCCATCAGAAACGTTTCGCCGTAGTAATAAGGCAGCGTCTCGCGATTGACGATCAACGCCGCCGTGGTATCGAAGCGGCCGACGGAGTTGTCCACCATGTCAAAGACCTTGTCGCCATCGCTGAGTTCCCGGATGTCGATGGCGTCCGCCGCCGCGTACCAACCGATGTTCTTGGTGGCCTCCATCCAAACCGACACCAGCAGCACCAGCGGCAGCGCCACCGCCAGGTGTCGCGCCCGCAGCGTGAAGATGCCGCGCACTTTCGACAGGTGAAAAACCATTAACAAAGTGCCAGCCCACATCAATCGCCGACCGCAACCCAGGGGGATGGTCGCAATCAAAAACAGGCCCGCCATAGTCAGCACGCGGGAGTACCGCCGCTTTGGCTTAGAGAGATACCAAAGCCCGACGGCGGTGGTAGGGAGCATGAATAGCAAGGCGGTGTAGCGGCCCATGCCCTGGCGCGGAGTAAGTCCGACATGATCGAAGAAAAGCTGTTGCCGGCTCTCGGGATCGACGAGCAGGACCACGATGCTCAACACTCCCGCGGCGGTAAACAAGATGTACACCACGCGCCGCAGCCGGTTGCGGCGAAACGATACGACAGGCTGAAGCCTGTCCCACCTGTGCCGGCGAGCCCGGAGGGCAGCGATCAAGGAGCGCACGGCCGACCGCGCACCCCGGCTGAGACGTGATCGGGCGAAGCCGGCGTGGGCGCCGCAGGCGAACGCCACAAACGCGAGAGCGCCCACCAGGTAGGTGCGCGAATAGGCTTCGTCCATCGACGCCGGCAAGGGTGTCTTGCTCCGCTCAAGCACGGATAACGCGGTTCCATACACGCAGTAATCGAAGAGGAACCAGGCCTCCGCGAGCCCGGTCAGGCTCAACCAGTAGTTCTGCCGTCGCATTCCCCGGCTGTAAATGCCAAAGGAAAGCAACAGCACGGCGAAGAACAGATAAGCGTTTGCCCCGGCCGGCGATGCGTTAGCGAAGTGCACGGCCACGGCAACCAGGGCTAGCACCGCAATGAG
Organism: Bryobacteraceae bacterium; assembly: GCA_049520215.1. GTDB lineage: Bacteria > Acidobacteriota > Terriglobia > Bryobacterales > Bryobacteraceae > Bog-159. The sequence continues at coordinate 5,663 of JBEKPZ010000259.1, forward strand.
AACGGTTCTCATGTCACAACAGGCTGAAGCCTGTCCCACCTCCACAGCCCCGTGGCCAGCGCTGCCTTGACTCCCGTTTGCGCGATCAGCAGCGCCCAGGCCACACCGACCGCACCGTGTGCCGGCGCCAGCCATACGGCCATCGCGCCGAACAGCAGCGTGATCAGAGCGTCGGATGCCGTGCACCACTGGGGGCGTCCCGCGCCGTAAAGCAGGAATTGCACCGGATTGGCTACCAGCAGCGCAATCTGCGCCGTGGCCAGCAGTTGGAAGACGCGCACGGCGTCCGGCATGGCGGCCGGAAAAAGGTGCGCCGCGAGCCGCCCGCCGAGCCATGTCGGAGCGAGCAGCGCCGCCCCCAGCAGCGCGGCTCCAGGCAAGTAGCTGCGCAAGTAGCCGCGGCGGTGCTCGGGGGTGGTTGCGGCGACCGCTTCCGGCAAGAGCACTGTGCTGGTGGTATTCATCAGGAGCGCAAATCCGCCGGTTAGCGACATGCCCAGGCTATATGTTCCGAGCGCCGAGGCCGCCGCCCAGCGCGAAAGCGCGATTGACGGGATGTAGTTGTAAAGCGAGCCGATCACAGTGGAGAGCGTGATCCAGTTGGCAAACACGGCGATGGGCTTCCAGGCTGGCCGGGGGCCGGGCCGCCGGGCCGCCGCCAGCACGGCGGCGAGCAGGCTTACGTTAGCGGCGACGATCCACAATCGGCTCAGCACGTCGCCCGCAAAAAGGGTGGCCACCCCAGACCATCCAGACGACAGGCTGAAGCCTGTCCCACCGCTGAAGCCTGTCCCACCGCGGAGTACCAGCAGCACCGGCAGAATCTGGAGGATGGCGGCGACCGTGCTGAGTCGCGCCATGCGCGCGAACTCCAGCCGCGACTGCAACAACACCAGAGTGAACGACGATACCGATGCCACCGCCGCGCTGCCGCATGCCAGGCGCAGCGCCGTAGCGTACTCCGGATGCCGCAGCAACTTCGCGCTTCCGAGGGGCGCAAGAAGGAATACGGCTGCGATCACCCCGGCGGTCAGCGCCAGGCGCAGCAGCAGAAATCGCGAAACGGTGCGCAGCCAGCCGGGACCGGTGGCGCCCGCGGCGAATTTCAGGCAGGAGATATTGATACCCAACTCGCAAAGGTTGCCCACCACCAGGCTGCTGCTGGCGTAGATGGCGCATTGGTCAAACTGCGCGGGCGTCACCAGGTGCGACACCAGCAGCAACGCGGCAAAGCGGCTCGCCGCGAGGCCGGCCTGTCCGCCAAAGACGAGCCCTATGTTGCGGGCCGTGGCGGTCAGGCGCCGGCCTGGATCAGCATCGCACAGGGCTGAGCGCCCCCCGGACCCAGCAAGTTCTCCCGGAACGCCCTTATGAAGTAGTGTTGCCATTGACCATTCAGTTTTCGCCGCCAAGCTGTGGGCAGGAGGCGCAGCCCGAAGCTGTAGGCCCGGCCTAGCGTCAGCGGACCCGCGCCCATGCACAACGGGCCATCCACACGATCCCAAAGTTCACACATGCGGGCCGACAGATAGGGCGTTGTCCGGATGGTAGTGAAGCCGGCTTTCGACAATGCTGCCACCCATGCGTCCGCTGCAAGCAGATTGCGATGCTGCAACTGTTCGGCGCGCAAGCGCGTGTACCAGCCGCTGGCGAGCAGCAGGTGCCGGTTCATCTCGATCAGCGGAACGGTGGCAATCAACGCGCCTCCCGGCCGAAGGACGCGCCGGCACTCCGCCAGCACCCGATCCAGGTCTGGAATATGCTCCATGACGCAGTTGGCGAAGACCGTGGCGAAGACGCCATCGGCAAACTTGAGGGCGCGCGCATCCATCGACGCGAGATGGCCGTAGAGGCCGTTGCGCTCGGCACACTTGGCTATTTCGCGAGGGTTGAGGTCGATGCCCCATTCCACACGACAGGCTGAAGCCTGTCCCACCTCCCGCGGCAATAGCAGTGCGGCAAAGCGTCCGTTACCGCAACCGATCTCCAGCACCGGCGCTGTGAAGGTACATTGCCGTAGAGCTTTCAACTCGGCCGCCCGCCAGGCGGCCAGCGACGGAATGTCGTAGATGGTCTGAGCCAGGTCAAGCAGTTCGGCGTCCGAGGAACTAAGCAGCGCGTCCATCGGTCTCCAGTACTTCTTCGTAAAGCCGCAAGTGACGCTCGATCATCTGGCGCACATTGAATTGGGCATGCGCTTTTCGCCAGGCCGCCTGGCCCAGTTGGCGGCGCCGGCCGGCGTCGGCCAGCAAGGTTGAAATGGCCTGTGCCAGCGCGGCGCTGTCGCGCGGCGGGACGATTACGCCGGTATCCTCATCCAGTTGCTCCCGTATGCCGCCGACGTCTGTGGCGACCACGGCCGCGCCGCAGCACATGGCTTCCAACACCACCGTAGAGAGGCATTCACCTAAACTGGGCGAGACGACTACGGCTGCGGTTGAATAAAGCTGAGCCAGGCCGGCGGCTGTCCTGGACCCCTCGAACTCCAGGCACCCGTTCAGTCCGAGCCGCTCCGCGTGCCTCTGGTATCGGGCGAGCAACTCGCCGGTCTGGTAGACGACCCGCAATTTGACGCGCGGATGGCTGACGCGTACGGCGGGTAAGGCGTGCAATAAATAGTCCAGACCTTTGAACTCCTGGAGCTGGCCGACGAACAGCAGGTCGGTGGCGGGCTCGGCCGGCTCGGAGATGCGGTCGAATATCGCCGTACTGATGCCGTTGGGAATGACCGCGATACGCTCCGGGCGAAGGCCCCGGCGGCGGGTGAGGAAATCGCGTTCCGCGTTGGAGAGCGCGACGACGGCGTCGGCCTTGCGCAGCACGAAGCCATCCGTCAGGCGCCGCCGCCAGCCGACCGGCAGTCCGTTCATGGCAAATGGATCGTGGGTGGTGAGGACGAAGGGAGGACGGCCGGTGGCCGCGGCCATGCGCAACGCCGCCCGGCCGAAGTGATGCACATGAACGACGTCGAAGTCTCCCCGTGGCAATGACGCCGAATGTCCGGCTGGGGTCACCTGCCAGCCGCGCTGGCGCAGGCCGTCCGCCAGCACCGTCTCGGGCGAGATGGAGTGTTGCACCCGGTAATCCGCCGGCTTATCGAAGATGCCGCCTACAATGCAAACGCGCATGCTTGGAGCAGGGCCGTGCCCTGCCCGAACTTCACTTCGGAAGATAAGTGGCGTTTTGGGGCAGTAATCCCAATATTATTTGGATTATGTCAGCGGGAGCAAACTCTAATACGTATGTGCACAGATGGGCATAATGCTCGCTCCGGTGGCTGGATTGACGAACTCCACTCCCCTGCTCCGCACTACCCATTCGAGACCTGCCGCGCGGCGCCGTTCAAAGATCGCTTGGTCGGAGTAAATACGGTAGGTCGTTCCGATGGATTCAGGCGTGTTGTAAGGCGACAGAACTTCCAGCGCCAACTTGCGCATCAGTCGTTGCGTGTTGATTTTGCAGTTCTTAGGGGTCATACGGCAGAGTTGTGACATGCCGCGCCAGCCTATCACGATGGTGCGGGCTTCGGCGGATTCCTGACGTGCGGCCTTCCAAATAGCTTGATATAGGACCTCTTCGCCGAGCGAGTGGCCGTCGTGAGTGGCGGCACATCTGCGGATCCTGAGGTGCGGGCCAGCCACAGGGATTGAAACGACCTCAGGGGTTGAAGCGACTGACATATGCGCGGCGTCAGAGGTCATCGCGGGTGCAGGAGGTGAAACAACCCCAGGGGGTGATATAGGACCAGGGCTTATTTCAGCCTTATTGACATCAGGTACCATTACGGGCTCAGGGGTTGTAGTGAGATCTGGGGCTGGGTCAAGCTGAGGACCTGAAACGACCACAGGTCTCAGAACGATCTCAGAGCCTAAAGGAAGGCCTGGCTCCGGATCAGGCCCTGAATGTGAAACAACCCCAGGGTCCGGAGCGATGGCAGTAGCCGAACCTTGAAGGTGGGGGAGGGGAACAGGGCCATTCAAAAAGGACAAATAGCCGCCCATGCCCGGCTGGCTGACGATCTCGTCCCAGCCGAGCGGCTCCATGGCGGGTTTACGCTTGGACCGTTTGGACGTTTTCGGATTCTCTTTGGTTGGCTCGCTCATCCAGCAGCTCCAGTAGCTGGGTTCCCGCTATCTCATAGTCTTCCATGGCCTTACAGTTAGGGTCGTAGTCCACCAAGAACTGCCGTGCGCGGCCGCACTTGGCCACCGTCACGTCGGTACGGATCGCCGGAAGCAGCGGAATCTTGAACTTGGAAGAGAGGTCCTCCAAGGACTTCATCATCACAGCGGTATGTTGGAAACGCCGATCCACCATGACGGGCAGGAGGGCGACCGGCCGCACGTTGACCCGAAACAGCTCGTTCATCATGCGCGCCGTCTCCAGGCAGGCACCGGCGCCCTGCAGGCTGAGGGTGTCCATACTGACCGGAATCAGCACGCGCTGCGCGTAAACCATGGCACAGGTCTGCATCAGCGTAATGGACGGGGCCACGTCGATGATGACCACATCGTAGGGCTCGTCCACTTTGGAGAAAAGCAGGGAAAAGGACATCTCCCGCGCCGGCACTCCCATCAGGGAGGCCTCCGCCTGGATCGTCTCCCGGCTGCTGCAAAGCACGTCGATGTTAGGCGTTGCATGCACCAGGCAACTCTCGAACAGGTGGTTGTAGACCACAAAATGGTGGAGGAACTTGTCGGCCTTCAGCCCCAGCGACATACCCACCGATCCCTGGGGATCGGTATCGATCAGCAGCACCTTGCGCCCCTGATCGGCCCACAAGCGCGCCAGTGTGGTCGCGGTGGTGGTCTTGGCCACTCCGCCTCGTTGGTTGGAAATCACGAGCCTAATCACTGTGTGTTCTCCGCGATGGTCTGCCGGATGCGCTCTACGTCCTGCGCGGTCCAGCGCCGGTAATGGTTGGCCTGGTTACGTTCCGGCTCG